>JAEEHB010000064.1 GCA_016280595.1 Clostridiaceae bacterium
CCCGGAATGACAAAGGGGAGACCGTAGGGGTGCGGGTGTCCGGTGGACACCTCTGCCGCAGGCAGAAGCACCGACCGAACCGACAGGTGAGACCGGATATCATCCGCCCGCCACAAGGATATGCGTGAGCATTAAACAAATGGAGCAACGCTCCCCTTAATTGTCAATTATCTGTTATCCATTGTTCATTAAACTTTCATCGGCGTTCTGCGCCCCTCAATTCTGCATTCTTAATTCTGAATTCTGCAAAACAAAGGACTCCCGGCTTTTGACCGGGAGCCCTTGTTTGTTCGTTTGTTTGTGGATTATTCTGCTGCAGGGGCACCTACGGGGCAGGTATCTGCGCAAGCACCGCATTCGATGCAGGTGTCAGCGTTGATAACGTATTTGCCGTCGCCTTCGGAGATAGCCTCTACGGGGCATTCTGCTGCACAAGCGCCGCAGGAGATGCATTCGTCACTGATTTTGTATGCCATTTGATTTGCCTCCTTATATGAGATTTGTTTGTGTTTTTATTTTACTTAACCGCTGTTATCTCAGCCGAGAAGCGCGGCGATGTCTCCGCTCTTGAGGGCGTCAATAATCATCGGGATAAGTCTGCCGTAAGTGTTGAGGTTAAGGAAACTCTTACCTATACTCAGATGATAGAAGTAGAACGAATCTTCTTTTGAATCTTCACCCGGGAACTTCGGGAGGAAGAGAATTACGATGTTTTCTTCGGGCAGACGGCAGTGAACGATGTCAGCCTTGGTTGCGGGAATCGCGTTGGTATCGTCGGCGAGTTCCGCTGTGGGAGCCCAGTAATACTTATGGAACTTCTTGTCAATAGCCCACATCAGGGTGTTGCTGTCGTCATATACTCTGAAGAGGAAGTCGCTGTCCGCTTTCCACTGCATCTGAAGGATTGCGGTGGTGTAAAGGTGCTGTGCGCCTTCTTCGTTGCGGTCGTTGCAGCCCTCTTTCCATTCTTCAACGGGAGGAAGGTCTTCAAATGCCGAATAAACGCCGTCAACATAGTAGGTCTTGAATCCCATGAATTCGCAGTTACGGTAAGGCCTGGGATTGTTCTTGTCAAATGTGCCCTTGGGGTCAACATCGGTGGCGGGTTCGGGCATTGTGGGAGGATTGGTTGTTCTTATCTTCTGATCGAAGATGGGCTCATCGTCAAGGCCCTGCTCTTCAACATCATAAGAGGGATCCATAAGCGCATAGCCGAAGTCTTTTACATAAACTTCATAACGCATATCGCCCGAGAAATCTTCGTTGATTTCGCCCTCTTTGTTTTTGCCGTTGTTATAGTCAACAAACGCGGTTCTCTGGCTGGTGTTGTATGCGGCGTAGATTCTGAGTACGCCGTCTTCGCTTTCATCTGCCTGGGTGGTGTTCACGCTTGCAACTGCAGTGTTGCCTTCGCCGGTGATTTCGGATTCAAGCGAAATGTTGCCGGCAAGAGGAGCAAGTGAATCGGGGCAGTTTTCTTCGATAAGAGCCTTGAGATCATCGTCAACAAGCATTGCATAGGTGAGAACCTGGCTGCCGGTGTAGTGCTGGGGTTCACCGGCGAGTGTCCAGTTGCTGCTTGAATCAAGGTAATAGAATTCTACAGTGTAATCTTTGGCTTCCCATTCGGTCTTGAAATAAACGTAGGGAGATGTGCCGCCGGCATATGTGCCGATGAAGTCGGCGTCAAGAGTGATCGATGTGCCTTCATCGGTGATATTGATATCTCCGTCATCGGTTTCAAGGTAAACGCGCTTGAGTTTGTAGCCGGCGTTGCCTGCCGCGCTGCCGTCTTCAAACAGGTCTGCAAAATCAAACTGACCGAGTTCGTTGCCGCTTATAACTCTGGCTACGTCTGTAGTGATCTTATCAAATGTAGCCAGGGTGATGGTGTCGCCGTAATAAACCTTAGTATAGGAAGCGGCTTTTGAGGAGTTGCCGCCGTTTCTGTCGGTATAGAAGCCTACATAGTAGGGCTTTTCTTCAACATCAATATACAGCGAAACGTGATTCGGGTTGCTGTTGTCGGTGTTTGCATAAAGAACTTTGGGTGCGCCGTTGGTCTGCTCGATTGTCTGATCGTTGCCGTCTTTGAATACTACCTGATATCTGTTGGTATCAATAGCGGCGGTGTATGTGCTCACGTCAACCGCGGGGTAGATGGCGCGGGCGTTGTTTGCAAGCACGGGAGCGTTGGTGGCGGTGCCTGCGTAGCCCTCTTTAATTCCGCTGTAAACGGCGGTTGCAGTGCCCGGGTCTTTCCATTTAATACCGTATTTACCCTCGGCGCTCTCAACAACATTGCCTTCACCGTCAAATTCGGGTGTGTAAATATCAATGTTGAATACAACGGATGTATTGAGAATAAGTCTGGTGATTGCACCGTATTTGACGGAAGCAGTGCCGAAGAATTTCGTCTTGATTACATTGACCTTATTTGCTTCGGGGTTATAAGCAAAATAGGAATCCTTGTTGGCGGCATCATCCGGTCTGACGGTAACTATATTATCGGTTGTATTGCCGTAAGCAGTGTAGGAGAGTTTGTATTCTCTGCTGTCGTCTTCGCCGGCAAGGGGAAGAGTCTTGATACCGGAGAGATTGGCAATATCAGCCTGATGCTCGGCGCAGTAAGCAACCATGGCATCATAGTCGTCCATAGTGACGATGGCGCCTGATTCGCCGCTGTATGTACCTATTGTTTCATATCCGTATACATAGTTCTGAGTTTCTTCATCATACTTAACGGACTGAACAACTATATCAATGGTACCCTTTTTGATTGCTGTGAGTTCAACATCATCGAGACCGCTTACGGTGTAAGTGGTGGTATATTTTTCGCCCTGCGCATCTTTCCAGCCGCCGAATTCGCTGCCGTCATTGAAAACTACGCTGAAGCCGGAAAGGCTGACCTCGGGCTCGGTGATGGGCTGCTGGACGGTGGCTGAGGACTGTCCGTTCACAGTGCCCTCAGGCGCGCTGAGAGTGATGTTGATTATCCTGGAGTTGAGCACGGCAACAAGCTGCATGGTGCCGTTTACCTTTGTGCCGCTCGCGAGAGGAGCGTTGTTGTAATACCAGGCATAAAGATTTGCAACTTCGGGAAGGGGAACGTCCGCGCCGCCCGAAACAAGCTGTGATTCGGCGGCGGGGGTGCCGTCTTCATATACATAAGAGACTTCGTATTTTGCGTCAAGAACAAAGTCGTAATTGCCGTCGCATTCGAGAGCTAAATTGCTGTCATACTTGTCAGCCGCAACAGTCGGAATTTTGCCCTGAGGAACGACGGTGTTGGCATTGTTATTGTACTTGTTAGCGGTCTGCTTGCCGGAGGCGGCTTCGGTCCAGCCGATTGTATTGGTGTAGAAAGAAACATCGGTAAGAGCCTGACCTCCGGTTATGCCTTCGGCAAGATTCTGTTTAACTTTTACTTTACCTTCAAAAACAGGATCGTCGGATGTGGGGGTTTTGGCTGTAGTGCTGGAGTTATATACGAGCCTGAGGCCGCCCCAGGAGGCGATATCTGCGTCGGAATAGCCGGTGGACTGCTTGATTTCGGTGTATGCTTTGTCATCGGCGTCAGCATACGGATTCTTGACTTTAGGAACAGTAGTGGAATTGGCGCCTATAACAGCAGCAGTGACACCGCTGCTTGAGGAATTGGTGGTTGTAAAGTCAAAGAAGTCGTTGTCAATAGCAATGTTAAGCCACGCAGTTTTATAAACAGGCTGATTGCTCTTGAGGAACACTCTGTAAGTGTATTCCTGACCGGAGATAAGGCTCGCGTTGGGCGCAAGCATAACTTGCTTAGTGCTGTCATTGGGGTCCGGTCCGTAGAATCTGAGAGCGACATAGGCAAACGGATTGCTGCCGTACGAATTGGAAAGCTCGGTGTAAGTTTTCACCGCGACAGCCTGTGATTCCTCGGTTACGGGGGTGTCTTCCGCTGAAGCCGAAAGGCCTATTGCGACCACGCCGAAAAGCATGACTGCGCAAAGGAGAAGGCTCAGCAATTTCTTTGAAATGGACATAAAAGAATCCTCCTTTTTAAGTTGTGAGCAACTTTGAAATGCCGAAAAACGGCCTTTTTACCGCTACATTATAATATACAGTAAAAAAAATATCAACTTTTTCATATAAAAATTTTAC
Organism: Clostridiaceae bacterium; assembly: GCA_016280595.1. Classification (GTDB taxonomy): domain Bacteria; phylum Bacillota; class Clostridia; order Oscillospirales; family Acutalibacteraceae; genus CAG-177. Next base: position 4,147 of record JAEEHB010000064.1, read on the forward strand.
GCGCACGTTTATTTTGTAAATTATAGACAATTTTCACAAACCCAAACTGTGCACATTTACCCGCCAAAACAGGCGACGGATTTCGGATTTTCCGATCGGAAAATTTAAAAAATGCAGAATTCAGAATGCAGAATGCAGAATTGAGGGGCGCAGAACGCCGATGAAAGTTTAATGAACAATGGATAACAGATAATTGACAATTAAGGGGAGCGTTGCTCCATTTGTTTAATGCTCCGCATATCCTGCGTGACGGGCGGATGATATCCGCCCCTACGGGGTACGCATTATAAATAAAACTCATTTTTGATGTTACTTCCTCAAAGGCACTTAGGGAGGGAACAGAAAAGGATGAAAACGGCGTCTTTATGAGTGAAGACAGTATCGGGATACAGCAAGCAAAAAAATGTTTCAGATGTTACTACTTCAAAGGCACGGCACAGGGAGGACGAAGAAACGGATGAAAACGACTCTTTCCGGACTGAAGACAGTATCGGGATACGGCGAAGGACGGAAAGAGTCGAGAACAAAAAATACAAACTACTCCTTATGAAAATATGATTGAATAAAAAATGAGGACCGCAAGCAAAAAAAACTTGCAGTCCTCTTCCTCTTTTTTGTTTGTTTTTCGCCGTTTATTCTACGACCGGACTATTTGGCCCAGCCTTTGGAACACTCCACAGCCTTCTTCCAGCCGGCGTACACTTCGTCCCTCTTCTCCTTCGGCATCTTGGGCTCAAATATCTTTTCAACCTGTCTGTTCTTCTCGATTTCTTCTTTGCTCTCCCAGAATCCTACAGCAAGGCCCGCAAGGTAAGCGGCGCCGAGGGCGGTGGTTTCAACGGTCTTGGGTCTGTTGACGTTGCAGCGGATCATATCCGCCTGAATCTGAAGCATAATGTCGCTTACGGAAGCGCCGCCGTCAACTCTGAGTTCTTTGAATTCAATGCCGCTGTCTGACTTCATCGCTTCGAGAAGGTCGGTCATCTGGTAGGTGATGGCTTCGAGCACGCTCCTTGCGATATGAGCGCGGTTTACGCCTCTGGTAAGGCCGACTATGCAGCCTCTTGCGTACATATCCCAGTAGGGAGCGCCGAGACCTGTGAACGCGGGCACGAAGTAGATGCCGTTTGCGTCGGGAACGCTTTCGGCGAGTTCATCGCATCTCTTGGCGTTGTCAATAAGATGCACTTCATCTCTGAGCCACTTAATAACGGAGCCTGCGTTGAACGCGGAACCCTCTATAGAGTATTCAACCTTGTCGCCGATACCCCAGGCAACGCCTGTGAGCAGGTTGTTTTTGCTGTTTACTCTGGTTTCGCCGGTGTTCATCAGCAGGAAGCAGCCTGTGCCGTAGGTGTTCTTCGCCTGGCCGGGCTCAAAGCACGCCTGGCCGAAGAGGGCGGCGGGCTGGTCGCCGATTGCGCCGGAAATGGGAATGCCTTCAAAAGCCTCGAGGCCGAGAATGCCCTTGCCCACTCTGCCGTAAACCTTGCTTGAGGGTACGGGCTCGGGAAGGATGTTCATCGGAATGCCGAGCTGCTCGCAGAGATACTCGTCCCAGCAGAGCCTGTCAACATCGAAGAGCATTGTTCTTGACGCGTTGGAGTAGTCGGTAACATGAACGCTGCCGCCTGTGAGATTCCAGATGAGCCAGGTTTCAACCGTGCCGAAGAGCAGCCTGCCTTCGTCGGCAAGAGCCTGTGCTTCGGGCACATTGTCAAGAATCCACTTGATTTTTGTGCCTGAGAAATACGCGTCTATAAGAAGACCGGTGTGCGCCTTGATATATTCGTCGAGGCCTCTCTCCTTGAGAGTTTCGCAGTAGTCCGCTGTGCGGCGGCACTGCCATACTATTGCGTTGTAAACGGGTTTGCCGGTCTGTCTGTCCCACAGAATGGTGGTTTCGCGCTGGTTGGTAATGCCTATTCCGGCAATGTCGGCGGGTTCAACGCCCGCATTGATGAGGCAGTTTGAAACCGCCTGGAACTGGCTGTAGAGAATGGTCAGGGGGTCGTGCTCAACCCAGCCTGCCTGCGGATAAATCTGGTCAAACTCATTCTGAGCCTTGCCGATGATATTACCCTGTTTGTCAAAGATGATCGCTCTGGAACTTGTGGTGCCCTGATCGAGAGCCATAATGTATTTTGCCATATTTTTACCTCACTTTATGCCGAAATATTTTATTGCGTTGTTATATGATATATCCCTTGCTATGGAACACAGAGTTTCTCTGTCATCGGGGTAGAGTCCTTTGTCGGCAAGTTCGCCCATAAAGTTTGCCATTATGCGGCGGAAATACTCGTGGCGCGGATAACTCAGGAACGAGCGCGAATCGGTGACCATACCTATGAATTTGCCGAAAGCGCCGAGATTTGCGAGTGTCTTCATCTGCTCGCGCATACCGTCTATATTGTCATTGAACCACCAGGCGGAGCCGAACTGAATCTTGCTCTCGGCTTCGTCTGTCTGGAAGTTGCCTATCATTGAGCCGAGCACGTAATTGTCTTTGGGGTTTAAGGTGAAAAGTATCGTGCGCGGGAGGCTGCCTTCGCGGTCAAGCGAATCGAGGAAAGCGGAAAGTTTTGCCGCTATCATATTGTCGTCTATTGAGTCGCAGCCGGCATCGGGGCCGACGGACTCGAAAATGCGGGTGCTGTTGTTGCGTATGGGACCTATGTGCAGTTCCATACCCCAGCCTCTTGAAGCGTATTCCTCGGCGAGGAAACGCAGGAGGGCTGTTTTGTATTTATCCGCCTGCAGGGGAGTGATTTTTTCGCCGGACCTTGCCTCGAAGAAAATCGACTCAAGTTCACTGACTGTCGCCTCGGCGCAGGGAACATATGAAAACGCGTGATCGCTCGCCCTGCATCCGTTTGCCTCAAAGCGCTCAAGGCTGTTTTCGAGGGCGCGGCACAGCCCCGCGAAAGAGGTGATTCTATCGCCGTATGCCTTTTCCATCTGAGCGAGCCAGGGCAGGAAGGAGGGCGCGTCGATTGAAAGCGCCTTATCGGGCCTGAAGGCGGGAAGCACCTTGCAGGAGAAGCCGGATTCTCTTATCGCCTCGTGATACTCAAGGGAATCGGCGGGGTCGTCGGTTGTGCACAGGCACGCGACATTTGATTTTTCAATCAGTTCTTTCGGGGTGAATCCGCCCTGCGCTATCGCGGCGTTTGCCTTTTCCCAGATATAAGAAGCGGTGCTCTCGCTGAGAATCTCGTCTATGCCGAAATATCTGCGCAGCTCCAGATGGCACCAGTGATACATCGGATTGCCTATGAGATAAGGCATACAGGCGGCGAAGGCGGCAAATTTCTCTTTGCCGGGAGCATCGCCCGTGATGAATTTCTCATTTACTCCGCAGGAGCGCATGGCGCGCCATTTGTAATGGTCGCCTCCGAGCCAAAGCTCCGCAATGTCGGCAGGCTGATTATTCTCGCAGATTTCTTTGGGGGAGAGGTGACAGTGCCAGTCAAAAATAGGCATTTCCTTTGCGGCGGCGAAAATAACGCGCGCGCTCTCGTTTTCGAGCAGGAAATCCTCGTTCATAAAACTTTTTGCCATTGCATTTACCTCCGTTTTGCGGTCAGGTTATGTAATGATTTTTCTTATATTGTTAATTTTACCATAATAAACGGAATTTGCAAGGAAAAAAGCGCAAAAAAAGCCTTACCGGACAAAAAAGCCCGGCAAGGCTCGGTTGCTGAATGGAATTAAAGAAAAAAATCAGTCTGCGAAACCTGTCTCAACAAGGTTTACGAGATCGTTGACAGCCTGCTCCTCATCTGCGCCGGAAGCGATGATGCGGATGGAGGTGTCACCCATAATGCCGAGAGAAAGCACGCCGAGAAGGCTCTTGGCGTTAACTTTGCGCTCATCTTTTTCTACCCAGATTGATGATTTGAATTCGTTTGCCTTCTGGATGAAATAGGTAGCGGGACGGGCGTGAAGGCCGACCTGATTCTGAACTGTTACATCTTTAACGAACATTAATTTATATCCCCCTAATCGGTTGACTTGTTTACTTGTCTGATAACGTCTCTAATTATAATCGCCGCGCGCCCTTTCGTCAACACCGACGGAAGTTTTTCGTTTTCTATTCCAAATACGCCCATACTGAGCAAATCTTCTTTGGTGAAAATGACAACAAAATTGCAAATTTTTTAGAAACGGGAGGAAAAATTCTGCCCCAGATGTTCAAAGATATTCACATCTTTGTGAAATTTATACATATATATTGTGGTTTTGCCCGGCAATCCTTCACAGCCTGCCCCGCCGTAAAAAGTGCTATTTCAGGGCTATGTAACTGTATACAATCCCCGATTCGTTGAGGGCGGGTGAAACGCCGTAAAGAGCGTGAGAATCGCCGTTTTTGACGGTGAAACCGTTTGCGGTCAGAGTTATTCCGAGCGTGCCCGCGCCTCTGATGCCGGCGGCAAAATAGGTTTTGTTTCCCGCGCCGCTCTGAATATACGCAGGCAGGTCGCCCGCGAATACAGCCGCCACTTTCGGCTCAAACCCGAGCCCTACGGTCTTTGTGCCCTCGCCCGTACCGTAATATGAGCCGCTTGCGAAGGGCTGAGCGAGAAAAGCCTGCTGTGAAGCGGAAAGATGTATATCGGTATTTCTTATATGCGAGCCGCACAGCAGGGTTTTGTCAATAAACGAAGGGAAATCGATATCGCCCGACTGCGCGGGGCAGAGGTTTGCTCTTGCGGTGGCGTATGCTCCGAGCACAAGGGCGTCTGTGGCTCTGTCCTCCGAGATTTCGCCGCAGCCGGACAGTATGATATCGAGCCCGGAGTCGAAGGCGAGGCAGTCGGTTATATCGGCAAACGCCCTGTGACACGCCTCGCCGCCCATAGAATACGGCGCGTGGATTGAAAAGCGCAGGGTTATGAGCGCGCTCCTGCAGTACTCGTTTCCGGCGGGAAATTCCCCGTCCGTTTCCGAAGCAAAGGTATCGTCGATTTCAATCTTCTCAATGCCTACCGCCACGGTCACTTTTCTGAGCGGCACGGCCTTTCTCACGGGCGGATATTCGGTATAAAAGACCATATCCGAAAGTTCCTCCCTCTGAGCGAGCCAGTCGCGTATTGCGGCGGGCATTGCGCTTATCTCATTCATCGCTTTCCTCCTCAACCGTCTTTCTGATTATCGCCCAGTTATAGATTACATCGGCGCCGGTACGGATAGTTTCGGCGCGGTCGATTTTATAGGTGTCGCCGCCGCACTCGATCAGGCATTTTTCGCTGTTTTCGAGCATCGGAAAAGGCGGACCAATGTAAAGGTAATAACCTTCCGGGTTATATCCGATTTCCGTATTCACGCCGTAAAGATACATCTTGTTTTTGTATCTCAGAGGGCTGATAAAAGCCCTCATTTCAGCCAGATAATCGCCGTTTTCATCCATAAGAGAGCAAGCGCGGGCATACCTGTTTACCCTGTCCGAAAAAACATTCATATCTTCACCTGCCCGAAGTAAAATCCGCTGTCTTTAAGCAGGGGAGAGAGTGCCGTAATCGCTTGTCTGTACTCGCTTTCGGCTGCTTGCTGTGTCACTGCGGAAAAAGTGACCGAAACGTCTCCCGCCCTGAAGGATGAGGGGGTGTCGGAGGCGAAATCTTCCCTCCTTGCGGCCCTAAGGGCGGCGAGCGCGGCGGCAGCACCCGTAACCCTGATATCTCCGGTGTCCGCGCCGGGCTTCAGCAGGGGCAGAATTTCCTGCAACGCTGTAAAGCAAAGTGCCTTTACATCATCGTCGGAACCGAAACCGCCGTACCTCTGCCTGAAGAGCGAAAAAACAGCCTGAGAATCCGTCATACGCTGAGCATTTTGCAGGCTCCGTCGGCAATTTTCGCAAAGCCTGCGGTGCAGCTGACCACCGCTCTGTTGAGCTGCCTGTCAATCAGTTTGTCATACTCGGTGAGCACGTCGCCCGCCTTGACCATCTCAAGAGCGGAGTTTTTGTCCGCGCCGATAATTCTGCCCTGACCGAGCGCACCGGTTTTAATAAGATTCGAGCCGAAGGGAGTGAGAGCCTTGCCCGTGCCGTGGAAGGTGAGACCTGCGGCGGCATCCCTGAATTCGCTCATATTGAGGATTGCACCCATCATATCGGGCGAAGCAATCAGCGTGTTCATTTCGTAAGGATCAAGGCTGTTCCACAGCGCGATAAGGTCGGAGTAGGCAAGCGTGCCGCCTGTTGCGCTGTTTATAATCTGCGCTGAGTTTCCGTTGCCGTCGCCGCTTACGAGCACATTCACCGCGTCTGCGGCAAGCGAGCGGGCAATGTAAGCGCCTATCTGGCGCAGGGTGACCGCAAACACGTTGAGGCGCTGATATTTGAGCGCTTCATATGAGCCGACAAGGCTTCTGCCCCTCTTTCTGAGAGTGACGAGATTATCCTTTGTGCGGATTGACGTTTCGGGAATAAAAGCGCCTTCGAGCACGGTCTTGAGCGATTTCTCGTCATCTGTCGGCACACTGCTCACCGAGCGGTAATCGAGCGAGTTGATGTTTGTCACCGTAGCCACGATGTCGGAAAGAATATCCGCCTGCTCCATACCCTGCTTAACGCTTCTTGAAACGAATTCGGGGAAGAGCACTGCGCTGTCCGAAGTCTGAAAGAATTTTTCGATGGTGTCGCTGCCCGCTCCGCTTACCTTGATATCAAAGCGTTTGAGCTGGCGCTGATAGGCATCCAGCCCTTCGAGGGCGGTGCCTTTGTAGTTGATGTCGGGGTCTGCCGATTCGAGCGCGCGGGTAAAATCCCCGCCTGCGTAAAGACCTTTTTCAAGCCTGATGTTTTCAAAAGACATAGTTTACCTCCTTATCAGAGCAGTATTTCCGCCGTGCTGTTGTCGGTATCAACCGAAAGCACGTATTTCATTACGCCGTTTTCCGCTTCGCACAGGGCTCCGTGTGAATCGCACGCGAGGCAGACAGGTCCTACAGGAAGCGAAGGGTCGCAGGGAGCGGTTATCACGCCCCTTACGCAGACGCAGGCGTGGGTATCCGTGCCGTTTAAAACCTGACCGAGCGGAATGCTGTTTTCACAGGGCCCGACGGTGCCGTTGTCTATAAGACCGACAAGGGTGCCCGCGGGGATTTTTTCGTTTGCGAGGAAGGTGAGAGCGTTGCTCCCGAAGCCGTTAAAAGAAATATCCATATCATTCTCCTTTATATTCTGTATTCGTCATTGTTTCCGCCCCCGGAGGATTGTGCGCGGGGCTGCAGCTGAGAAACAACCGGGCTTACGCTGCCGTGTTTTCTTATGAGCGTATCCCTGAGTTTCCTGAGCCCTTTCAGCGAAAGCGACAGGCAGATTTCCTCCATGAGCGCCTGATCCATTTCGGGTATCAGGGAAATTGCCGCCGCGAGGGCTTCGTTTTTGAGTTCATTTCTTATTTCACGGGCGATTTCGCGGTTTGCATCGCTGCCGCCGTAACTTTTGGTAACGCCCGCGTTTTTCTGCGCCGGCACCGCCACGAAACTCCATTCGTAAGCGTCCTCCGGCTCGCAGAGCAGGTAAAAGCAGGTTTTTCCGCCGTATGACGCGCCTTTTATGTGCTCGCATCCTTCGGATTTGATATCTTTGCCGCATACGGAGCATCTTATGCTTTTCACGCTGCAGCTGACGCTCGTTTCCTTCTTTATACCTGCCTCGATTTCCTCAATGAGGTCTTTGTTCTTTTCGTTTCTGAGCATATAAGCCATTGCCTTTACATAGGTGTATTTTTCGCCGTCCGCCGTTGTCCGGCTTTCGTCCGTTAGCACTTCGGCGCGGTAGATGCGTGCCGTCTGGTCCTTACTGCTCATACGGTGGTCGAATATCCCCGTTTTACCCACAAAGAGTTCCGCAAGGCGAGCGAGTGACTCAGAAGTGAATTTTTCGGTGTCGCGGTCCACTTCGTTATCACAGAGGATAATCGGAAACGTGTAGATTTCATCCGCGCCGAGTTCTTTTCTCGCAAAACGCCTTATCTCTTCGAGTTCACAGGGGGAGACGGTCTGTTCCTGTTTTGTATTTTCCATTATTTCTCCTTTCAGTCTGTTATTTTCTGTGCCTGAGCCCTGTAGAGAAGCGCCCTGCTCTGCTCAACCTCGTCCTGAAGCGAGATTTCATCCCAGACCACTTCCGGCTCATCGCGAAAGCCGGCGCTCTCAAGGTAAAGGCGGGCAATCTGCAGGATTACCGGGGTGAGTATGCGCCTGTAACTTTCGAGTTCGCTCGTGAGCATATCCGCCTGCTGTGCGCTCATCCTTTCGGTTGAGGACCAGGAGAGACCGAGCATAAAAGGCGGAAGGCCCGTTTTTGCCACTATCTGCTCGAGCATCTGCCTTACGGGCACCTCGCTGTCAAGCACGCCCGCGTCCGCGCCGATTACGCTTATCCTGACATCGCCCACCGCAACAAAATCACGGGTTTCGCTCCCTTTCTTCATTGCGGATGACCACTGCTCGGCAATCTGGCGCGCCCTCTCCTTTGCAAAGGATTTGCCTGCAGGGTCACTGCCGGGGTTATAGGTTACCGCATAGCGCAGATTTCCCGCTCTCTCCCAGTTTTCGCCGATGCTCGAATAGATTTTCAGCAGGATGCCGCTCACGAAGGGCAGGCCTTTGAGCATCGAATTGCCCGTGAGTGCGCCCGGGTCGGGGCTCAGCACGCTCAGCAGGCACAGATCCCTGCGCCTGACCTTTCTCTCACCCTCTGAGTCAAGCACGAAAATATCGGTGTCAAAGCCGTTTTCCGCGCGGCGCAGTTCAATGCCCTCAAGCGGTGTGTTAAAGAGCCCGGCAGGTTTGCCGTAAATGTCGGTCACAACCTCGCCGAGCGCCGTGCCGCAGGTCAGCAGCTGCTCGAGAAAACTCTCGATAAACGCCGATATTCCCTGCCTGTTGCCGCCTACGGGCAGGCGGGCAAACTCCCTGTCAAGGAAGGCCTGAGCGGAGGAAGAGCCGCATTTCACGGTGAAGCCGCCCGTGAGACGCACGGTTTTGCTCACCGCCGCGTCAATCAGGGGCACCGCCTCGCGCAGGGCGTAATACAGGCGGTAAGACGCGCCCGAGAGGGGAGAGTAGTTTTCAATTATCCCGAAGGGATTCTGCCTGCGCGGCTGTGATACGGGCAGGGTGAGACTGCCCTTGTTTTTCTGTCTGAATTTTGCTATTTTTCTCCTTTCATCTGCGTGAAACCGACAGCGCGAAAAAGCCGCCCTGCGGGTCAAGGCCGGCAAGGGTTGACACAAAATATCTTATGTCGTCCATCGCGTGGTCGTTTTCCTTGATTACCCTGTCGCCCGGGGCTTTGGAATCCCAGCGGTAGAGCCCGAATTCCCTTATCGTGTTTTTGCACGCGGGCGAAATGAAAAGCCTGCCCGAGGCGAGGTAATCCTGCACCCGCCTTATGCCGTCCGGCACATCGTTTTTCGCCGGAATCACGGTGAATACGCCCCTGCGCTTTACCGTTTCAATGAGGGAGGCTGCACTCGGGTCAACCGTGACGGCGGTGACCGGCAGATTTCCCGCAAGGGCTTCGAGGGCCAGGCAGTGCTCGCTGTCTGTTTTTCGCCTGCCCTCTTTTTCGCTGTCCCAGTAGTATTCCGCCACGCGGTACCACACGCCGTCCTTCTGACCCCACAGCCCGAAAGAGCAGGGATTCACCGTGCCGTAATCGCAGGAGATGCACCAGTTTTCAAGGTCTTCAGGAGGCTCCTTCACGTGGATGTCGGGGCTGAACGAAGGGTAAACGGCGCCGTCTGCCGCAGTCCACAGCCCGAGCACATATCTTTCACGGAAAACTCCCGTGTAGAGGCGCTCGTACCGCTGCCTGATTTCGGGGGAGAGGGAGGGATTGTCGTCCATTGTGAAGTGCAGGTAAAGGCAGTTTTTTTCATCCGCTTTTTCAATCCACTCCGTGTGAAACCAGTGCATCGGGTGCCCGGGGTTGCAGTTGAACCAGAATTTCGCGCCCTTCACGCTGCATCTCGCAAGCGCTTGCTCCACAAAGGAGCGCGGCATAAGCGCCGCCTCGTCAAGCAGCACGCCCGCGAGGGTGATACCCTGAATCAGGGCGGCGGAGCTTTCATCCCTGCCGCCGAAAAGGCGGAAGGTGTTTTTGTGCCCCCACGCCGAAACCTCGAGGGTTGCCGCGCTGATTTTTTCTCTGCAGGCAAAGCCCGCTTCTCCGAGCGCGGGCATAACGGCGCTTATGATGTTGCGCCTTACCGAGCCGACCGTTTTGCCGCAAAGCGCAAAGGTCATGCCGTCGTAGTTTGCCGTTGCCCACGTGATAAAAGAGAGCGCGCAGCACAGGGTTTTGCCCGACCTCACCGCTCCGTCGCAGATAATGCCGTCCCTTGAGGCGTAAGGGCTGCCGGGCACCCACCAGTTAAGGGCGGTGCGCTGCTTAGGGCTGAAGGGAACGAAGCGCGTCATTCCTCATCCTCCACGCTTTTTCTCAGCGCATCAAGCAGGGAATTCTGTTCGTTCTGCCCGCAGTTTACCGGGTCAAGCAGCATTTTCGCCGCCTCAAGTCTGTCGAAAAACTTGATTTCCGTTATCCCGTTCGTGCCTTTCTTAATCTGGGAGATGTTCATAAGATTGAGCCCTTTTATCTGCCTTTGGCTCAGTGTTTCCCCTTTCATCAGGAGCCTGATGCTGTCAGAAACGCCTCCCGCCGCAAGCTGCCTGAGGCAGGCGAGCACCTCCCTGTCAGAGTCATTTGTGTTATTTACCTTTCATCACCTCTCTGCCGGTTTATCGGAGAGACAGCGGGGCGCGCATATGTCTCTCCAACCTAAGGCTGAAACAGGGGGTTTTGTCACCCCATTTGCGGTGACAAAACGGCAAAACGCGAAAAAATGTTACAAAACAGGCATAAATGTAACGCATAAAAAACCCGCCTTACGGGCCGGAAGCCTGTAAAGGCGGTCACCTTTCCATATGGGAATAATGATAAAATCGAAAAATAACACCGTGAATATGCCAAATTTCAAACGGAAAAATTTGTGGAAAATAAACAAATAAAAAAATCGTTCAAATTTTTGTTTAATTTTTTTCTCAAATTATCTATATAAAAAAGGGTTTTTTATTGACGCGCCGCCTCATTATACTATATAATAACTCCGTAAATAGTGCCCAATCTATCTACATCAAATCAATCAAGTAACAGGAGGGATTAGATTTGAGCAAACTTAAAAAGTCTCTTGCCGTTGTTCTCGCAGCGGCGCTGATTCTGAGTTGTTCTCCTCTGGCCTTCGCCGCATCGGATTTAACCTTTGCGGACGGTACCCCTTACACCGAGGGTACAGGTAACGGCTATGTGTACGACGACGATTCATTTGAAAACCCGGTATATACAATCTGGGCAGATACTTCAGGCACAACAAGAACCTGGCGTCTTTGCGCCGGCGGCGATAATGTGCTGAAGTACGGTAACGTTCTCACCAGAGCTTCAAAGAGCGGTATCCCCGACAACGGCTGGGCTACTGCATCCGTGAAGTACTATGCTACGGCGGGTGAGGAAATTGAAGATATCAAGATTGTCTGCAGAATTTACGGTGTATCGGCAGCCAATCAGGTTTCCGAGGTCAACCTTGCACAGGACGGAAACTATATCAGCAATTTCAGCACAACTCAGGGCTCAACACAAGTAAGTACCGATCCCAGCAACCCCTGGATTCAGCTTGAGTGGGTTGTTAACCCCGGTACCAACACAACTGTGTCTTCGGGCCCCAACACCAACCTCAGATTCGTAATCACATTCAAATATGACAATGTGACTTACACAACCTACGCTTACGGCCATACAGAGTATATTTACAGACCTGTCGGCTGTAACCATTACTATGACTCCGCAGGTTCCGCCAACAGACAGGTCAGGCAGAGCCCCGTGGGTCTGCTTTACTCTGCCCAGGCGAGGCCCGAATGGGCTCAGCCCAAATATAACGACAGAGGTTATGCCAACTTCAAGGGCTTTGCCGCTGCTTCCAACGGCGAACTTGAAGGCTGCGGCTCGGGCGGCACTTTCGTAAGTGCAGGTTTCCTTACCGCTGATAACGACTACGGTACTCTTGTCCGCGGCACCACCACCGGCGCAAACGCGGATACCGGCCGTAACGGACGCGGCGACTGGACCGACTATGACGGCAACAGAGGCGTTATGACCGTGTGGCTTGATAAAACAAGAGACACCCTCGGTGACGACACCTCCACCAAAAACGGTCTTAACATGAGACTTACACTCAAGAACGGCGAGCCCGCCAACGACGACTATATGGCTGTTCAGGGTATTCGGCTTCTTGATTCCAACACATTCAGCGGTGTTTACACCCAGACCGGTAACACAACCGCCAATACTGCTGTCAACGGTGTTTATTTCCAGACAAGCAATGTGGGCGTATTCCCGTCAGTTTCATTCAACGGTTCGGGTAACAACAACACCAACAACCTGTCCAACATCGTCAGTGCCTACAATAACGGCAGCGGCGCGGACCAGGGCGGAATTCCCGGTGCTACCACCAACCTTGAAGACCGCGATATCACAACCGGTAAATACATCCTGTTCAAGATGATGGGTAACGGTCCCACTTCATCCTGGGCAAGCACAGGTACTGACGGTTCAACCAAACTGAACCTCGTTAACTGGACCACTCACGCCGGTAATACCGACGAGAGCAGACTGACCACCGGCAACTACTCAGGTTCCAGCGGCGGTTCCAGCAGCGGTCACAACTACAACCATCAGGCTCAGGCTCTTGCCTACAGATTCCGTGTATATGACGGCCAGAAACTGAGAGACCTCATTGAGAAGATCAATAACGGTACGCTTGGCACCACCTATCAGTACGGCGGTCAGTACGGCAGTAACATCAGTTCCACTCAGACTGCCAACATCACGAGTATTGCCAGAGGCAAGAAATTCCCGCAGTCGTTCCAGTTCACCGCAGCATCATGGAGTAACTACCTCACCGCTTATCATAAGGCCAGCTCCATACTTGCCGACTTCACCTGCGGCCTTTTCAACACCGGCAATAACATAACCAAATATACATGGACTTATACAACCTATAATAATATCACTGCAGGTCACGAGCAGAGCAACATAGACCATGCCATAGCAGATCTTATTGCTGCTTATAACAGCCTTGTTCCCGCCACGGCTCCCAAAATCAAGATTAATCACAAGGTTTATAAGTACAATCAGACCACTCCCGTAACGGCAGCCGATTCCGTGACATACACCGGCTGGGATTCAAACGGCCACCTTACAGGTGCCGCCAACCCCGCCACTCCGTTTGTCAGCGGCGTTAAGTTCAGCATCTATTCCCTTGAAGAACTTATCGGTTATGAGTCAAAAGGTACTTCCAGCCTTATTAACGCCACCCTCAGAACAAGCGGCAACACCACCACCATCTACAACAGCAACGGTACTGCGGTAGGCACAGCGGGCGCAAACGGCAACCCCGCCGAATATACCTTTGAGTATCAGCCCAAGAGCCGCACTCTTCAGGTGTTCCCGCTCAACGGCAACAATATCTACACCAGCGGCGTAGGCAGCAACCCCGCTCTTGTAACGGGCCAGGCTCCCAACTTTGCAAATATTGCCGCTGCCAACGGCGGTGTGGCTCACGCCAACTTTACCGGCTTCTATGAGACCGGTGACGCCACTGCGTGGACTGTTTCCGGCCCTGCCATTAACACCACTACCTGGACTATGCCTCCTACAAATTCGTCCGACTCCACAAAGCTGTATGAAGGCTGGGCGGCAAGACCGGTTGAACTTCATATCGTCACATCCTACGGCGACGATATCACCGTTGAAACACAGACACCCGCAATGTCTGTGGCCGAAAGTGTAGAAGAGGTCGGCGGCGAGACTGTGACCACGAAGTATTACGACTTCCAGAATATAAGTTTCAGCAATATCACCGCGCCCAATCCCGACCCGGCGCTTCATCCCAACCTTACATTCGTAGGTTTCAAACTTTATGATTACACAACAAACTCTGTTGCTTCCTATAACGGAACCGAGATTCCCGTTAACGGTTCAATCACCGCTTCCTACAGCGACGATGCCACCATCGAGAATCTGGCGACAGAGGTCAACAGCCTTGTACCTATCTATGAGACTCCCAACAGCGTTGTTACGACTGCCGTAAACAACAAGGTTGGCGTTTACGCCGAGTATTTCGATTCTTCAAATCAGATTTACTTCAACCCCAACGGCGGCACAATGCCTTCGGGCTTCTCATCGGATAATATTCTCGAATATACTCTCGGTGATCCCGTTGATTACCCCATCCCCACCAGAGAAGGTTACAACTTCTCAGGTTGGGTTGATGAAAACGGGAATCCCATTGCTGCAGGCACCACACCCGGCGTTTCCGCAGGTGCGTGGACTGAAGTTGATCCCAACAGCAAGACAGGTGTCAGCGCGGTTGATGGCGGTATCATCGTTATGAACTCCACCACCGGTTTCGCCTGCTACGCTTCATGGGCACCCAAGGATGTTATGCTTACATACAGGCTTGACATCCCGGTTGACAATGTCAGCCGCTTCAACTCCCCCGACTCTGCAGAGAATCCTTATTATGTGGATACTTATGATGCGGACGGAATTATGGGCGCAGATATGTTCCCCGCCAACCCGAGACAGTTCGGCAAAGTGTTCAGTTACTGGACTCTTGACGGCAGAAAATTCAAAGCGGGCGACAGAATTCCCAAAGCCGACTCCATACTTCACGCGGTATGGGGCAATGCCAACGGCATTGCATACGGCGACCTCACCTCCTACATCAAGTATGCAGGCGAAGACAAAGTTGCCGACCTTCAGCACGGCACATCCGAAATCGAAGCAGCACCCGGCGATATCGTAAACATCAGATTCTCCGTCTGCGGCGATTTCTATACCGCTTCGTCCTCCTTCATCTTCGGTTACAACAAGAACTTCTTTGAGGAAATCACCGGCGTTGATGTTATCAGCGTTAACAGAGACAATGCCTACATTGACGGAATCAAAGCGGATGTTACCGAGATTGACGCCACCACTTATATAAACAGCCATCCCGGCTTCAGCATCGCCGACTACACCTACAGTCAGGATGAAGTTGCCAACACCCAGATGGTTATGATTCTCATAGACCCGAACATCTCTCAGATGGATGACGTGAAGACGGTATCCTTCAGAGATGAAGAGTATATGATAGAAATTAAACTTAAAATAAAAGATACTGCGGCTCAGGGTTCATTGGGCTCGGTATGGCTTGCCGTTGATCAGCTCAGATCGAACGACAATGTTATGGGCGACCTTTACATTTCCTTCACCGAAGAGCCTAAGGAATTCAACTGGGCAGAGACCGAAAGAGTGAAGTTCGATACCGATACTCTCGCTTCAACTGTGAGACTGGCTGAAGAAGAGAGACCCGAGTACACCCTCACCGCAATCCTTCCTGCTGATAAATACAACCACACAGGTACATGGGGCGATACCAACAAGAGCGAGAGCATCACAATCACCGGTCCCGAAGGCAGCGAAGTTCTTTCCTACACCTTCGCCGACAACGTAACCACCATGACCGGCATTGCAGAGCCTGTAAAAGAAGGATACACCTTCGACGGTTTCTTTGAGTATGACACCACAAACCAGGAGTTTGTGACCGACGGCCTTGAATGGGTACCCGGCTGCTACGCAACCGCAGAACAGCACAACAAGACCTTCGCCGCGAAGTGGACTCCCGTTGAAATCACCTACACCTTCTACAGGTCAATGGATGCATTCAATCAGAATTCACCCTATGATATTAAAACCCTTTATTATGATTACGATGATCCCATCGTTCCCAGAACAGTTCCCAACACTGCTGCCGCTCAGTTCGGCGGTTGGGTTGAGTACGACAATCCTCTTACCGCTGAGAATGCAATTCAGCCCACAGATCCCGAATTTGCAACTCCTCACGTAACTCAGGATAAGATCTTCATCGCATACACCATTCCCACACCCAAGTATCCCTACATTGCGACCTACAAGAACGGCGACACCACCTCTCCCGTAGGTACCACAATGACCAACAATAACAACAGAATCCAGCTTACCGCTGATCTCCAGGCGGCTCTGGGCATCTCGCTTGTTTACGGCAACACCCTCCATGTTACCGAGCAGTCCGCGATTCCCGCCCAGCCCGAAGAAGGTCATGTATATGTTTCACTTGAGCAGATAGACGCCATCCTCAGAAGAGCGAAGGTTACCGAGCCTCTGATTGACACAATCTATCCCTCACCCGCATATTCACTTATCGACCTTACCAACCTGACAATCACCGGCGGTCTCACCGCTCAGAACTCTGACAGATACGAGCCCGTATCCGCTTACCTTGACACCACCGTGACAACGGCGAAGGATTACACGGTTGTTCTCAACACCGGTACCTCAAGCGAATCCACGCTCCTTGTTGAGTATCAGGGCACATTCAAGACCGATACCTACATTCCGGATACTTCGGCAGGTCTTACCGCTCCCGGCTCTTGGGATAACGGCACTTATGACAGCAGTATCACAGTTTCCGGCAACACTCTCACCATCACCGGCAGATACGGCCAGGCTTATGATACCGCTACTCTGATTACCGCTCACCTGATTGAGCCCTTCGGCTACACCTTCAACGGCACATGGTCCGGCGCGAGTGTCGGCACCATCAGCGGCAACACTCACAGATTTGTAGCCAGCGGTACCAACCAGAACATCTTCCCGGTAAGCATTACCGCACACTTCTATACCGATGATGCAATGACCGAAATGTCCAGCGGCGGTTCGCTCTATAATCCCACCGTAAACTACAACGCGAACCTCGCACTCTCAACCGCAAACGGCCTTGCAAACGGCGAATACAAGAAACTGGGCCACAACTTCGCAGGCTGGCTGCCCGCAACTCTCTCCGGCAATGATGTAGTTCCCATCACCGGCAGAAGCGCAATCACCGGCACAAGCTACGACGTTGACGCGGCTGCAAACCTTCCCGAGCAGACAGTCTATGTGAAGACTCTTTCGGGCGATGCAAAAGAGTATCATCTGTACTTCATCGCAGATTACACACCCGCCGACTTCGGCGTAACCTATAATGTTGACGGCTCGGTCTATGACAACACCAGCCAGACCGGCGCAAACGCAATCACCTTCGGTGACACCTACACCGTGATTGCAGAGCCCGCAGCAAGAACCGGCTACACCTTCGACGGCTGGTACGGACACGGCTCCGATACCAAGACTCCCGCACTTTCAACTCAGACAATGACCACCGAAGGCGTAACCTACGACGGTACATTCGAGCCCAACGCCTACACGGTAGTATTTGATGCAAACACCGGCGCATACGCAACAGGCGACGGCAACGTGACCGTAAACTATGACGCTCAGATTACCGAGCCCGAAAACCTTCCCGCAAAGGCAGGTTACGAGCTTATCGGCTGGGCAACCACAAGCGGCGCAACCGTTCCCGAGTATGCAACCGGCAGCGGCTCCTCCTATGCCGCACTTCCCGTGCTCAATGCAACCAACTTCGCATCGGCAGACTTCACCGCCGCCGCTCCCGTAACTCTCTACGCAGTTTGGGAAGCAAACGAAGTTTACTACAATGTTGAGTTCTACTATCAGAACCTCAATGATGACGGTTACACATTAGACAGCACAAAGACCATCTCCAACGATGACAATTACAAAGAGCTTGTCGGCAACACTGCTTCCATAGCGGCTGACGACACAAACGTAGTTGCCAACACTCTTACAGGCTTCACCTTCAGCGCATCCAACGCCAACAACGTACTCAGCGGCACAGTTCCCGCAAGCGGAACTCTTACCCTGAAGGTTTACTACACCAGAAACGCCTACACAATCTCCACAGTTGCCGATGGCGTTACCACCTATGTAAACGCAGACGGTACCGCATGCGCTGACCAGTCGAATCCCGCACTTGTTAAGTACGGCGCAGACCTGAGCGGCCTTGAAGCAGGTATCACCGCTCCCACAAAGACCGGTTACTACTTCACCGCATGGTCATGGGCTCCCGCACAGTCGGCAACAATGCCCGACAGCGCAGTTGTACTTACCGCGGGCTTCACCAAGGAGCAGTACACAATCCATTACAACAACAACGGCGCAACCGGCAACAACCCCGGCGACGCAACTGTTGAATTCGAGCAGAATTACACCCTCGCTTCCGACACCGGCTTCAGAAAGAACGGTTACACCTTCGCAGGCTGGTACTTAGGTACCGCTTCAAGCTGTGACTTCAACACCAGAGTCGGCGGAGCAGGCGACACCTATGTAATTCCCGATCTCGGCACCAGCAACGCAACCACACTTGCAGAGGTAACCCTCTGGGCTAAGTGGGATAAAGCATCCTACACAGTAACCCTTGCTCTTGACGGCGGCACCTATGCTTCCGCTCCGGCAGGCTACTCCTACTCGGCAGAAGACGGCTACACCAAGACGGTTGAGTTCGAGGCGCTCGTAGGCGAGCCCGCACAGCCCGCAAAGACCGGTTACTCCTTCGCAGGCTGGACTTACAACGGCAACGCTGTTGACTTCACCAACTTCACGATGCCTTACTATGACATCACTCTCACCGCCACATGGAACGCAAATCCCTACACCATCACCTACATGATGGACGGCGGCGAATTCAATCCCGTTCCCACCGGATATGTGAAAAACGCCCAGACCGGCAACTACACCTACGAAGCGGCTTATGAGTCCGCAGTAGCAAAGCCGGCAGATCCCGCGAAAGAGGGCTACTCATTCACCAACTGGTACACCAGCGACCAGATTCAGGACAACACAACTCTTGTTGACTGGACCGGTTACACAATGCCTCTCAACGGTGCAACAATGTACGCAGGCTGGCAGATTAATACATATAAGGTATATTTTAATCTTAATGATGATGCTGCCGATCCCGCACAGTTCACCAATCCTTCCGATCTCGTCAACGGCGAGTACATCGAAGTAACTTACGGCACTGCAATTCCCACTCCCGCGGCCACCAGAGGCGTGGGCTACGGCAGCGCAACATGGAAGTTCTACAACGACAGCGCATACACCGATGAATACACCGGCACAATGCCCGCACGTATCCTCTATGCAAAGGCAGAGTGGACAGCCGAGACCTTCACCGTATCCTTCGATCCGGCAGGCGGTACCTTCGCTGTTGATCCCACAACTGCAGGCTACACTCTTAACAACGGTGTATATGAGAAAGAACTTGCTTACGGCGCAGCGATTCCCGCAATCGGCACCGTAACAAAGGCCGGTTACAACTTCGGCAGCTGGGGTGCGGCAGTTCCCGCTACCATGCCCAAGGCAGACACCGCCTTCACCGCAGACTGGATCGTCCACCATTATCCCGTAACATTCAATCTTAACGGCGCCACCAACGTGAGCGTAAGCAACACCACCGTTGCATACAACGATTCACTTGCTCTTCCCGCCTGGAACACCGACTTCACCTACACCGGTTGGGACTTCACAGCATGGACTTACAACGGCAACCCGATTACCTCACCGTGGTCAGTTCCCGCACAGGCGGCAGACGGCGACCCGATTGAACTTGTTGCAACATTCAGCCAGAACACTTACTCAATCACTTATCTGAATCCCGATAACACCGCAGCGGCAGATCCCGTAACAGGTCTCCACTACAACGACAATATCAGGTCTTACAACATCACTCCCGAAAAGACCGGATATGACTTCGGCGGCTGGTACAGCGATTCAGGTCTCCAGAACGCATACACCTTCACCACAATGCCCCCAGACAACCTTGTTGTTTACGCAAAGTGGACACTTCACGAGTATGATGTAGTATTCGAGGCACCCGATGATACAACAGGCGCAACCGCACCCACCGCGTTCACCTCAATTGATACCTACGGTACCATCGAAAACATCACCATCGACACAGTTTCACTCGCAAGCGCAGATGCCACAGGCATCCTGAGCGCAGCAACTCCTTACCCCGAAGTACAGTTCTATGATTTCAAGGGCTGGTCACTTAACCCGGCAGCAGCAGCTGATGATCCCGGCCTCATCACTTCCGAAAACATCGGCTCCTGGGCTCTGACCTCACAGATGGCCGAAGAACTTGAAGGCGACGTAATCACCTTCTATCCCATCTATGACAGAACACCTGTTACCATTGAACTCGTAAGCAACGATGCGGATATAGTCGATAAAGACACAACCGTATCACCGGCAGTAGGCTACATCTACAATGTAGGCAACAGACAGAGAGCATCCAAGGTTCAGACCGAACAGCTCGACGTTATCGGCGACGGCCAGCTTTCAATCGAGCCCAGCAAGGGCCAGTACGCAGGTACCGGCGCTAAGGTTACCGTAACCGACAGACTGACAAACGAAGTTGTGGAAGTTTACTACATCATCGTATTCGGCGATGTCGAAGGTAACGCACAGTGCAACACCCTTGACCTTGATATCATCAAGCGCCAGGTTGCAAAAGAAGCAAATCTCAGAACCTGGGACTTCACCACCGATGCTACCGCAACAGTCGGCAGCCTCACCGCTGAGCAGCAGAAACTCTGCGAATGCTATGTGAGAGCGGCTAACGCCGACGGAAGCGTTGAAAACGGTGTTGACACCCTTACAAGCACCGATTACCAGCTTGTTGAGAACTATGTCTACAGAATAAGCGATGTCGCTTATGACGAAGAGAATAAGCACAGATACGTAGTCTCTGCCTGACCCGACGTATCACACAGACCTTTAGCACAGTAAACTGAATCTGCGGGCGGCAAGCCCGCCCGCAGAGGAGAATAATTCTCCTTTACCCGCGCAAATAACTCCAAGGAGGGAAAAAGTGCAAATGACAAAAACCAAAAAAGTCGTTGCAATGTTACTTGCTCTTCTTATGCTCACAAGCACATTCTCTGTGCTCGGGCACGCTGCCACGTATCCTGTTCAGGGTACGCACACGCTGTCGGTTAACACCGAAGTGGCAGTTGACAAGAGCGGTAACGGAACCTGGGAAGTAACCGACACGGTAAAACCCGGAGATAATGTGAAAGTCTATGTTTACGTCGGAACGGATTACCTTTCCACTTCTGCAGAACTTCTGCTCCGTTATGACGCAGATTTCTTTTCACACAGTTACGGCACCGCACCGGTAAACCTTGCGGACCCCAATAACTATAAAATGAACGCCTCCAACGCCACTGTTTCCTCAACAGGCGCCGGAGCGTCCATCCGTGCCGATATGATTGAGCCCGGCACAATCTATGTATGGCTCACCGCTCCTCAGACAGGTGTTTTCCAGTATGATGACAACACCTATATGTTCGCCCTTGATTTCACCGTCAAGAGCTCTGCCGACCTTACCACCGCCAATGAATTCAGCGGCAAGGTCTGGGCAGATGAGGACGACATCATGTTTGAGCCCCTGACCGATGACGACTGGGACGAACTTGCAGACAGATACACCAACTTCCCCTACGGCGAGCAGGGCGACCTTGCCCGTGACACTCTCAGTATGGATATGTGGAACGCTTCCACCTCCTTCACCGAGAGCACCGTTACTGTCAGCAACACCGTTGACTTCATCACCGGCGTAGGCACTCAGACCACCACCACTCTGGGTACTATGGCAGGCGACACCGTGAATATCCCCGATCCCACCGTTTCGGGCTACACATTCACCGGCTGGACCAACGTCAGCAATCCCGGCACTCCCGCCGCGAGCGTGACCGCTCCCGCTGCCAATGCTTCAACTTACGAGGTTCCTTATGAGACCGGCGTTAAGTTTGAGGCTCAGTATATCCAGAATGTTACCATCCACTTTGATACCGACACCGCTCACGGCGGCTCGTCTATCCCCGATATCACCGACGTCACAGGCGGCGCTGCGTGGAACAATCATCCCAATAATCCCACCAAGAGCTACCAGAACTATGACTATAAGTTCATGGGCTGGGAGTTCGACGGCGTCAATATAGGCACATCTCTGCCCGGCACTTATCCCGAAGCGGATAACGGCCAGACGGAGTTCACCTATACCGCTCTGTGGAAGAAGTATATCAAGGTTGAATATGATGCAAACGGCGGCACAATCGCCGGCGACGCTTCACCCTATCAGGGCGGCGAAGCACAGGGCGAACTTGTCAATGTATATGAGGGCAACGACTGGGATACCGACGATGTGCCCACATATCCCGTTAATAATTTCTCCAACGCCAATGTTACCAAAGCAGGTAACTCACTTGTAGGCTGGAGATCGAGCATTGACAATTCGGTTATTTCAACCTTCCCCGAATACTATCCCGATTCCAACGTAACCTATACCGCAGTGTGGGATCCCCACCAGGTACAGGTAAGGCTCTACTATGATGACAGTGCTTCAATCCTTGACGCTAACGACAATCCGGATGCAACCGTGATTACCGCTATCGAGGCGGGCACTCCCATCAGCATAGTAAGTAAATACTACGGTGACACCTACACCGTTCCCTCTACCGTTCCCGGCACAAACGACACAGTAACAACCTGGTATTACATCGACGGTAACAATCAGGTTCAGACTGTTGCTGCCGGCAGCACCATTACCGTTAACACCACTCTCCTCAAACTTGCAACTTCCGCAAGTGAGCAGGGCCTTTACAACGTGACTTACACGCTCGGCGGCAACGGCACATGGGACGGCACGGACAGTGCAGACAAATCCGTTTCCTATCATACAGGCGATCCCATTCCCAAGCAGGGTGACAATTACTACGGTGCTGTTCCTCAGGGCAGCAACGGCAGAGTCTTCCAGGGTTGGGAGCCCGCAGTCAGCTACATGGGCACCGAAAACATCACTCTTACCGCTTCCTGGTCAGATCCTACTTCCTTCAACATCATTTATTATGATGATCAGACCGGAACTGCAGTGCCTCTTTACACCAATGTGGCAGACTCAACATTCGTGTATGAAGAAGACGAGACAGTTGACGCTCCCGATGAGCCCGAAAGAGAAGGCTACACCTTCAGCGGCTGGGCAGTTTACACCGATTCGGCTATGCAGACTGCATACACCGGCACGGTTGATTCCGATACCGGCCTTCCCGTTGCTATGCCCTCACAGAACCTCTGGGCAAAGACCATCTGGACCGTTAATCAGTATCCCGTTCACTTCGACTTCGGCGTAGATCAGGATGATCCCGACCAGGCTGCATTTGTAAGTGCAACTCAGACCGATCCCGAGATGGTCGATTACGGCGATGATCTTCCCGCTCCCGATGCCACCAGAGGCGACGGCTACAAGAATCCTCCCGAGTGGAGTTACTATACCGACGCGGCTCATACTCAGGGTTATGATCCCAACAACGGTATGCCCGCGCAGGATATCTACGCTCTGGCAACCTGGGAAGAGGAAGACTTCACTCTTCATGTTGTTGTTCCCGAAGACACCTCTCTCAACGAGGATTCACAGGTTCTTTATAAGGAACTCATCGAGGATTATCTGCCCGCAGATCCCGAGGTTGAAGGCTACACCTTCGATTCATGGGAATACTATGAGAGTTATGATAGCGCAACCGGCACGTTCAGCACTCCTTACACCGGCACAACCATGCCCGCAAAGGATATCTGGGCAAAGGCTGTAATGAATATCAATCAGCACGATGTCACTTATGACTTCGATGTTCCTATGGGCGACCAGGATCCCGCATCCTTTGTTGACGCAACCCAGACTCAGACCGTCACCAAGAATTTCGGTGACGCTCTGCCCGCAAATACGCCCGCAGCCCAGAGAGGCGACGGCTTCACATTCAGCGGCTGGACTTACACATATGTTGATGAAAATCAGCAGACGCAGACTCTCGCCTCCGGCGCGACTATGCCCGACTATTATGTAACCGCCACCGCAAACTGGACACCCAAAAACTATTCTATCCACTTCATTCCCAACGGCGGCACACCCGATCCCATTACAAATGTGACCGGCGCTTACCGTTCGGATATCAGTTCACAGTGGCCCGCCAACCCGACCAGAGAAGGCTATGTATTTGACGGCTGGTACAAAGCGGACGCACAGGGTCAGCCCACAGGCGACCTCTTCTGCCGTGCCAACGAAACCATTGACTACATGCCTCTCATCGGCGCATCCGACGGCGCTATGCTCAATGTGGCTGCAAAGTGGACTCCTTACGCATTCACAATCCGCTTTGACGAAGACGGCGGCAACACGGTAAATGATATTGTAAATGTTGCCTACGAAGCCCCCATCACCTGGCCTGCCAATCCCGAAAAGGACGGCTACACCTTCGATGGCTGGTATGTCAAAGAAAACGGAGCAATGACCGACACCCTCTACTGTGATAAAAACAGCTCATTCATCAAAATGCCTCTTATCGGCGCAAACGGTGCTGTGCTTGACCTTATGGCAAAGTGGGAAGAAAACTCATACAATGTCACTTATGACCTTAACGGCGGCAACATTTCAGGCGATACCTCCAATGTAACCGTTCAGCGTTCGTATACCGATACTGTTGATACCAACAAGCCCGCTACCGATCCCGTAAGAGAGGGATATACGCTGAATACCACAAATCCCTGGACTTACACTTATAACAACAACACTGTTGCTGCTTCCGCCACAAATATTGCAGGCGACATCAGCGCAGTGGCAAACTGGGATGAAAACACATATAATGTGGTTTACAACCTTGACGGCGGTCAGATAGGCGGCAGTTCAGATCCCATCACCAAGAGCCGTAAGTACACTCAGGCTCTCGGCACAGGCGCTCCCGCAACCGAGCCCGTAAAAGAAGGCTACACCTTCCGGGGCTGGGTTTACTCCTACAATGACGGCAATAATGATGTTGACGCCGCTGCAACCGATGTCAACATTCCGTTTGACGCCAGCGCACTTGCAGACTGGGGTGAAAACACTCGTAATGTAGTCTACAACCTCAACGGTGGTAATATCGGAGGCGACACCTCCAATGTAACCGTTCAGCGTTCGTATACCGACAGTGTTGATACCAACAAGCCCGCCGACCCCGTAAGAGAGGGCTACACACTTGATACAGTCACACCCTGGATTTATCAGTATAATGACGGCGAGCATACCGTTGATGTAGTGGCAGCCGATACAAATATCGACTATGATATCAACGCTACGGCAAAATGGAACGAAAACTCTTACACCGTAACTTATAAACTTGACGGCGGCAATATCGGCGGCAGCACCGACAATGTAGTCAGAAACCGCCTTTACACCGAGGCTGTCAATAAAGACAAGCCCGCAAATCCCGTTAAGGAAGGTTACAGATTTGACGGCTGGACCTACAGTTACGGCGAGAACCCGACAGTTACCGTTGCGGCAACCGATACAAACGTTGCTCACCATATAACCGTAGCTCCCATCTGGACCGAGCTTTCCTATAATGTAGTTTACAACCTTGACGGCGGTAACTACAGCGGTGACACCTCCAGTGTAACCGTTCAGCGTATGTATACCAATACTGTTGATACCAACAAGCCCGCCACCAATCCCGTGAGAGAGGGCTACACCTTCGGCAGCTGGGCATACACCTACAACAACAACTCTGTTGCGGCCTCCGACACAAATATTGCCGGCGACATCAGCGCAAAAGCACAGTGGAATATCAATTCCCCGCTCGTAACTTACGATAAGAACAATTCACAGGCTGCATTTGCGGATTCAACCTATGATCAGCCCGTAGCAGTTCAGTACGGCACAACCCTTCCCGACGCAGCAACCGCTCCTGCGGTTTCCGCAGGCGATTACTACAGGTTTGACGGCTGGACCTACTACACGGATGCTTCTTATAATAATGTTTACTCCGGCACCACAATGCCCGACCAGCCTCTTTATGCAAGAGCAGCCTGGACTCAGGGCTATGATGTAGTCTTCCATGTCAACTTCACCGGCAGAGAGCTCGAAGTAGCGGGCACAAAGATTGCGTTTGAGGGTGACACCTTCAACTCAAGCGGCATCACTGTTCCCACCGTTGCGGCAGGCTGGGGCTTCCAGGGCTGGGCACTGAGCGCAGGCGCAACATCCGGCGTCACAGACATCAACACCGCAATCGGCACAATGTCAGCCGCGATTCGCGATCAGCTCGATAATAAAGTTCATGTATATGCAACCTGGCTTGCAGGTCTTCACAATTATAAGGTATATACATATACCATGAACACCGACGGCACCTACAACCAGACTCCCGACACTGAGCCCGCGCAGAAATCCGCTGCGGTTGACGATCAGGTTGACGAGACTCCCGCCACCGTTGCCGATGGTTTCTATCTTGATACCACGAACACTGCTTACAAGGCAACAGGCACCGTGCTTGCCGATGATTCACTTGAGCTCTATATCTACATTGCCCGTAAGTACAACACTGTTAAATTTAATACCGACGGCGGCGCACCCGCTCAGGCTGATCAGGTTGTTTACTTCGGCGCGGCTCTTCCCGCACCTACGGGAATAACCAAGACCGGCTACGAAAGCCCGACCTGGACTTACTATGAGGATCAGGGTTATACCACTCCCGTAAGCGGCACCACAATGCCCAACCTTGATCCCGATCAGATAGTCTATGCTCTTCTTACATGGGCCGAAAAAGATTATGATGTGGTTTATGACC
>JAEEHB010000065.1 GCA_016280595.1 Clostridiaceae bacterium
CGCTTCGCAGTTCTCCTTGTTTCTTCATCTCAGCGCAACGCCTGTTTCTGCCACCGGCAGCGGCGTCACGCTTCGACCCAAGATGACAATTTTGTGCACTCGCTCTACACTTCCGCGCCTGCGGCACGGACGGAACGCCGGGACGGCGTTCCCTACAAAACGAGTTTTTTAAACACAAACTGTTCTTGATGTCACTGCCTCAGAGGCACTTAGGGAGGCGAAGAGACGAGCAAAAACGGAGCATTTGCGAATGAAGACAGTACTGAGATACGGTGTCGAACCGCCGAAGCGCCGCCTGTGGCGGATGAAGCGAGGCGGTGAGAGGAAGAAACAAGGAGAACTGCGAAGCGAGCCAGCGAGCAGAGCGACTATGTTTCTGACGGTTAAAAATACGCCGAGAAAAGACAAAACAATTATTCCTTATAAAAATCATATCGAACGAAAAAAGAAGTGCGAGCCTGAAACTCGCACTTCTATATAACTTGTCTGTTCGTTTTTTGCCGTATATTCACCGACCGGAATTTCGCCTTTTATGTCCCGACCGAAGATCAAACGTCGTCTATGCTGACCGAATAGATTTCTTCCTGCGACGCCCCTTCGTTCGCCAGGCGCTCCCTCTCTTCCAGCACCTTGATAACCTTCTCGTGCTTTTCGTCGGTATAATCCCAGAAGAGCGCGTAGGGTATGATGCACAGCAGGTGGCCCACGAGGTCAAACGCCATACCTATCATCATACACTTGCTTCTGATATCGTCAACGAAGAGGATATCGTAGTCCGAAGTGAAGCCGACGCGGTAGAAGAGCACGGGAATAATCAGGCTGATGATTGCCGAAAACGGGCCCGTGAACCAGCCGACAATGCCCGAATAGTTTTCGAGACGCTCGCCGGAGAGATACATCTGATAGTCTCTCAGACGCACTCCCATATCCTGGTCGGCGAGTTCGATAGCGCTGTTGAGCATATCGCCGATACACAGTGAAATGAGCATAATCAGGCCGCTCATAAAGTAGTTATCCCTGAAGAAATAGAAGGCGCAGATGTAGCCGAAGCACTGCCCCGCGAGCACAAGGCGCTTGAAAAGCACAAGCGTTTTATACTGAAATCTCTTTCTTATCCAGGGGGCGAGGAAGGCGCCGGGGTTACCCATAAACGAAACGAGATTCTGCACTATCACGTAGATGATGCCTCTCTCGCGCCAGGTGTAAATGAGGATGATATCCTTAACATAGAGCGAGCCGTTGCCGAGCGCGTCTATGAGGCCGGATATCGCGTTTATCCAGTGATATTTGTTTTTGATAACGCCGCTGACCGCATCCCAGAACGGGATGTATTTTTTCTTTTCGATGGGCGGCTGGGGAATTCTCTCTTTAATGCTGCCGATACCGCTGAACATAAGCAGGGTGCAGAGCATCATCATAATCGGGATAATGTAGCGGTAGGTGTTGATGTTTGTGATATCGCCCGTGAAGGTGGAGGCGAGCAGCGGCAGCACCGAAACCACAACTATCGAATTGAAAAGATGGCTGAGTTTTTCGGGGTAGCAGCGCACAAGCATCCTCTCGTGCGGGTCGGGCGAAATGGTGCTCGAAATTGCCGAGGCGCCGCCCGTGTAGGTAAACATACCGTAAAGCGAGAAGAGCAGGTAGAGCATCCACACGCGCTCATACAAGGGCTTATTGTAAAGCGGAAGCCAGCAGATGAGCAGCACGAGAATCATTGCGGGTATAACATTGGGGTAGGCAAAGAGTTTGTACCTGCCGAGTTTGGGCAGCCATCTCTTGCGTATGAATATCGCTCTCGCTCCGCCGTAGCCGCACACAATCCAGTGCGCGCCGAAAATCTTGAGCGTATTTCTCATATTGATGCCGGGGAAGGACTCGAGGTAATTGACGAGCCTGTCCGGGAAGGGAATAATCTCGGAAAAATCGAAAATCAGGAAAAGGAGGCCGAGCGCCGTGAAGAAGAAATACAGCGCATACATCTTCTTTTCCGTCTTTTTGGGCAAGTAGCCGAGGTTATCCGTGATTATCATATTCATTATGCTCCAGAAATAACCCTGGACCATAAAGAAGGCGCCGATAATCGAGAAGGTGAGCACGGGGATTTCGTAATAGAAGATAACGAGGAAACAGCCCGTGCCGAACGAGAGATAGTTGAGCACTCGCTGAAGGGCATAGTCGCCGCCTACGCCGAGGAGCACGGAGACATATTCTTTATAGGGAACATATCTGCCCTGCGCGGGGGTGTTCCAATGGTTTTTGAATTCGCCGAAAAACGCCTTTGCTTTTGCGCCTTTTTCACCGTTTGCCATTATTCATCCCCTCCTTCCTCGTTTTCTTCTGCGGGTGTTTCCGGAGCATCTTCCGCTTCTTCGCCCTGCGGGGCTTCGTCGTCATCACCGGAATCCTTACTGCCCGCCTGTACATATGCCTGATGAATCTTTTCTCTCTCCGCCTTGATTGCGGCAAGTTTGCGCTTGCCTCTCTTTGTCATCAGGAAGTCCTCTTTGAACATCGCCCTGATTACCTGTACGCCTATGTAGAGGAAACCGGGAATGAAGAAGAATATCATTATTATCTTGATGAATCCTGTGTCAACTTCGCCTGCGGAAGCGGATGAGGCGCCCTGATCGTTTTTCTCAGCCTCTGCTACGGCCTTCGCGTCCTCATCAAAGCGGCGCTGATTGTATTCATCGCACTCCTGCCTGGTTTTGCCCCAGTAAGGAGGCTCGGCTTCAAAGGAGTTGTCGCTCCTTGCCTGCCATCTGCCGCCGAGTTCAATGCCCTCTCCGGATTCGCTTCCCATATAGTAGAGCAGGTCGTTGCTGCACTTATAGAAGGCGTGGTGGCCTATGTGCTTGACCCCTGCGGGGATAAACACGGCGTATCTCATATTTTCGCAGTAACTGAAAGCGTCGTTGCCGATATATTCAAGCGAATCGGGCAGGCGCAGAAGCGAGGTGCCGTAGCACTTGAAAAACGCCATGTTGCCGATGTATTTCACCGTGTCGGGGATGTCGATACTGCCGAGCCTGTCGCACTTGTAGAAGCAGTTGCCGGCTATTCTCTCAACGCCGCCGGGTATGGCGTATTTTTCATCGCAGCTCCACGCTTTTTCAACCTTCATGGAGGTTGCGGTCTTTTCTTTGATTACGTAGTATGTGCCGATATAGGGGGCGGCAACGCCTCTTTCGAGCATCTCGTCATAGAGCGCCCTCGTGAAATCGTCGCCGTTGGTGTTTCTTATCTGCTTATGAATATCGGTAAACATCTCATCGTCGTTTGCGCCCTTGACTTCAAAGGTCTCTTTGTAATCGAGCCCGATATTCTTCACATCGCCGTATTTCTCAATATCGTCATACATGAGATGTGTGCACCTGCAGATGGGATAGAGGATTATCGTCTTCATATCCTTGGTGTAAAGCACACCGTCAACATCGCAGTAGTTGGGGTTTGCCTCGTCAACGCGGATTTCGCGCAGCTGTTTGCAGTAAACAAACGCCTGCTCGTCAATGTATTCAACCTGCGGACCGATGTTGATATATTTCACATATTCATCGGAAACGAAGGTGTAACCGTCAACGGCGACAACATCTTTGCTCTCATCCTGAATCCATTCGCCGCCGGATTTGACATAAGGATGGTCTATGTTGACCGTCTCGGTTTTGGAGTTGCCGTTGAATCCGTTGAACACATAGCCCGTAAGGCCCGTGTCATTGTAGTTTTCAATGTACTCAAACTCGAAGGTCGGCCTTGAAATCATATTGAAAGACATCGTGACCGACGCGCCGATGAAAGCCACAAGCAGGATTATAAACAGCGCGCGCTTTCCTTTACTCATAATCGCCCTCCTCTAAAGGTACGGTTATATTTTTTCAACGCCGAAGGTTACGCTTTCACCGTTGATATCAAGTTCTTTGGCAAAGCCGCCTTCGCCGTAAACAACATCCGCGGCAAGCACATCGCGGCAGATGCTCTCTCTGTTTGCTTCAAACACGCCCGCGAGTTTTTCATTGCCGGAGATATAGACTCTGATGTTATCCATAACCTCAAAGCCGGCCTTCTTGCGCATATCCTGAATCTTGGAAACCATTTCTCTGACGAAGCCCTCTTCAATGAGCTCGGGAGTGAGGGAGGTGTCAAGGATAACGGTCACGCCGTTTTCGCTCTCCGCCTGGAAGCCCTCTTTCTGCACGGTTTCAATCAGAAGATCGTCTTTGGTAAGAGAAATCTCATTGCCCTCAACACTCAGCGTGAGCGCGCCGTCTCTGTCAAGCGCCTGCTTCGCAGCGGAGCCGTCAAGAGCCTGAAGGGCGTTTCTGATGCCGCCGATGAGTTTGCCGTATTTGGGGCCGAGCGTCTTGAGCTGCGGCTTGAAGGAATATGAAACATAGGTGGAGGAGTCGTTAACGAATTCAACGCTCTTGATATTGAGTTCATCCTCAACTATTTCGAGGAATTCCTCGGGCAGTTCGCGCGGCACCGCAACAAACATTCTGCCGAGCGGCTGTCTGTTTTTGATGTTGGCGGTGTTTCTCGCGGCTCTGCCGAGAGTTACTATATTGAGCACCTCGTCCATATATGCCTCGAGGTCCTTGTCGATAAGTGATTTGTCCGAAACGGGGTAATCGCAGAGATGAACGCTCTCGGGAGCGTCTTTGTCAACTGTCTTTACGAGGTTGCGGTAGATGTCATCCGTCATAAACGGAATCATCGGAGCGGCAAGTTTGATAACCGTGACAAGGGCTGTGTAGAGAGTCATATAGGCGTTGGTCTTGTCGCTGTCGCCCGTCTGCTTCCAGAATCTTTCCCTGCCCCTGCGCACATACCAGTTGCTCAGTTCGTCCACGAAATCCTGAAGGGCTCTCGCCGCCTCGGGAATTGCGTAACTGTCAAGGTAGCCGTCAACGGTGTCGATGAGGGTGTTCATCCTTGAAAGAAGCCATCTGTCCATAACGGAGAGTGACGAATAATCGAGCGTGTGCTGTGTGGGATCGAACTTGTCGATATCGGCATAGAGAATATAGAAAGCGTAGGTATTCCAGAGCGTGCCCATAAACTTCCTCTGGCCTTCCACAACGGCCTTGTCGTGGAAACGGTTGGGCAGCCAGGGAGCGGAGTTGGTATAGAAATACCAGCGGATGGCGTCCGCGCCGAGTGTGGCGAGAGCGTCAAACGGGTCAACCGCGTTGCCCTTGGATTTACTCATCTTCTGGCCGTTTTCATCCTGAACGAGGCCGAGAACGATGACATTCTTATAGGGGGACTTGTCAAAGAGCAGGGTTGAAATAGCCATAAGGGAGTAGAACCAGCCTCTTGTCTGGTCAACCGCCTCGGAGATGAACTCCGCGGGGAACTGCTGCTCAAACAGGTCTTTGTTTTCAAACGGATAGTGATGCTGCGCGAAGGGCATCGAGCCGGAGTCATACCAGCAGTCGATAACCTCGGGCACTCTGTGCATCTGCGCGCCGCACTTTTCGCATCTGATGGTCACATCGTCGATGAACGGGCGGTGAAGTTCGATATCGTCGGGGCAGTTGTCGCTGAGTTCTTTGAGTTCGGCAATCGAGCCCACGGCGTGCCTGTGGCCGCACTCGCACTCCCAGATGTTGAGCGGTGTGCCCCAGTAGCGGTTGCGGGAGATGCCCCAGTCCTGAATATTCTCAAGCCAGTCGCCGAATCTGCCCTTGCCGATGCTCTCGGGAATCCAGTTTACGGTGTTGTTGTTTTTGACGAGATTGTCTCTCACGGCGGTCATCTTGATAAACCAGGACTCTCTGGCGTAGTAGATGAGCGGGGTGTCACAGCGCCAGCAGTGAGGATAATCGTGCTCGAATTTCGGCGCGTCAAAAAGTTTGCCCTCTTTATCGAGATCGATGAGTATCTTCGGGTCGGCGTCTTTTACAAAAATGCCGCCGTAGGGGGTTTCGGGTGTCATATTGCCCTTGCCGTCAACAAACTGTACAAACGGCAGGTCGTATTTTCTGCCGACTTTCGCGTCGTCTTCACCGAAGGCGGGGGCGATATGAACGATGCCCGTACCGTCGGTCATGGTGACGTAACCGTCAACAGTGATGAAATGCGCTTTTTTATTCTGCTTTGCCGCGGCCTCCCCGGCACAGGCGAACAGCGGCTCGTATTCTTTGTATTCGAGGTCGGTGCCCTTGTAAGTTTCGAGAATTTCGTATGCCTTGACTCCGTTTTCTTCGTCGGCGAGTTTGCCGAGCACGGTGTCAAGCAGGGCCTTTGCCATATAGTAGGTGTAGCCGTCGGCGGCCTTCACCTTAACATAAGTTTCTTCGGGGTTTACGCACAGCGCGAGGTTTGAGGGCAGAGTCCAGGGCGTGGTTGTCCACGCGAGGAAGCAGGCGTCCTCACCCTTCGCCTTGAAGCGGACTATCGCGGAGCGCTCTTTTACGGTCTTGTAGCCCTGAGCCACTTCGTGAGATGAAAGAGGCGTGCCGCAGCGCGGGCAGTAGGGCACAATCTTGAAGCCTTTATAGAGCAGGCCTTTCTTCCAGATTTCCTTGAGCGACCACCACTCGGATTCGATGAAACTGTTGTGATAGGTTACATAGGGATTGTCCATATCCGCCCAGAAACCGACGGTGCCGGAGAAATCCTCCCACATGCCCTTGTATTTCCAAACGCTCTCCTTGCAGAGTTTGATAAACGGCTCAAGTCCGTATTCCTCAATCTGCTCCTTGCCGTTGATGCCGAGCGCTTTTTCAACCTCGAGTTCAACGGGCAGACCGTGAGTGTCCCAGCCCGCCTTGCGGGGCACATAGTAGCCCTTCA
>JAEEHB010000007.1 GCA_016280595.1 Clostridiaceae bacterium
AAACAACGCATTTATGAGCGAAGACAGTACAAAGGTACGGCGAATGAGTAAAAACGCCGAGAAAAGACAATAAACAATTATTCCTTATAGCAAATCAAATTTAATAAAAATCAAGGACTGCAAGTTACAAACTCGCAGTCCTTTTTAACTCTATTGTCTTTTCGTTTTTCGCCTTTTATGTCCCGACCGGAGATTTAGTCTTTGACGAATTTGAAGGAATATACCGTTCCCTCTTCTATCGTCATCTTGGTAATATCCTTCTTCGTCGCCTGCCCGTTTACGAAGCACACCCATTTACCGCCGGAGAGGTCGGTGTATTTCTCAACGATGATATTGCCGTATTCATTCATAAACACGAGCCTTTTTTCTCTGAGGGCTTCCTCGAGATTGTCGGTGTCGCAGTAAATAATATATGAGCCTGCAACTTTATCGCTGCCGTCGGGCGCCTGCTCGTAAGGGTCGAGCACCTCGTAGGTGAAATGAATACGCGACTGTTCTATGTTGCCGTAAATTGTGCGGTTGCGGGTGGGATCTTCGGTAACAACGGTGTTGGAATCAAGTTCGGTTGAGTCCTTGTCGATTTTACCGGAGCAGCCGGCAAACAGACCTGCAACACAGGCTGTAATAAGAAGCAGAGCAAGTATTTTCTTCATAAATAATAACCTCTTTTATCAGTGAATAATTACCTTTTGCGGCGGGCAGATATCCCGCCTTCGGTATAATACCACATAGCAAAAATAAATTCAAGTATTAAAGTGAGCGGCGCCTCCCGAAGGAGACGCCGCAATTATTCGGTTTGGGTTAATTAATTGCCGTTGTTAGCGTTTGTATCAGCGGGGATATAATTTGAGGGGATATATCCATCCTCGAGCGTGGGCATTGCCTGGCTGATTTCGCCGTCGATGGAGCCGACATTCTCATAGGTGTAGTGAGCCTTGATCTTGTTCATATCGTACGCGTCAATGTCACCGTCACAGTCGGTATCTGCGGCAAGGTTGGTGTAAGCAGCGAGGACTTCGTCACTTCTCTGTGCAACAACAGCATTTACGAAGGACTTGTCGATACCGTCGATACGGGCATCGCCGTTCACGTCGCCTCTGATTACGCAGTAGTAAATAATCTTTGCACCGCCGCCGACATAGCCGACTACAGCCGCGCCTGTGCCGTTGCCTCTGCCTGAGGTGAGCCAGCCGATTCTGTTACCCGAATCAGTGTCAAGAGTGAAGCCGCTGTTGACGAATGTGCCGTTGGTTGCATAAGACTCGTCAATGCCTTCGCCTTCGGCAACATTCATGATAACACCGTAGGTCTTATTCTGACCCTTGTCGTACAGTGCCTTTTCAAGGTCGCCGCCGCCGCTGATGTATTCGGGGGAGAATATCAGGTCAAGAGATCCTTCGGGGATATACCAGGCAAGATTGTTGTATGCCTCTTCGAGTAAATCTGCCTGCTCTGCAATGATGTCGTTGAACTCTTCGTCAGCAGTAGTGAAGTTGTTGTTGTAGAGATCAAGTGCATCATTGAGAACACCGAGAAGGTCATTAAGAGATTCTGTGGTGTAGCCGTTTTCGGTATCTTTGGCAAGAAGAGTATTTCTGTCAAGACCGACATCGCTGTCTAAAGCAGCGTTGGATTTTTCGATGAAATTAATGAGTTTCTCCCAGTCTGCCTGTCCGGTGTAAAGCTGAAGTTTGTTATATGTATCAATAACATTCTGATACGCTTCGGAAATAAGTGACTGAGTGCCGGCGGTGCCGCCGTTGTCCATATAGCTTCTGAGTGCCGTAGCATAGTCATAAGCAATCTGGAAGTCAGCGAATGAAGACTTGGAGTACTTAGCAGTTATGTTACCGGCTGCGTTGTAAGTCTTGTTTCTGCCGACAGTGGAGCTTACGGGGTAATATGCATCTCTGGTGTATGCAAGAGCCCAGTCAAGAGCATTGAATACATAGGATGTGCTCATCTGCTCTTCTGCCTTGGATGCTCTCCAGGAGATGTTGTCGAAGTGCTTCTTGATACCGCCATCAAGTTCTTTAATCTTCTCAGCAAATGTAATGTAGCTGTCACGAAGATCGTTGACGATATCGGCGCTGTCTTTGTTGTAGCTTGTTGCAGGCTGGAACGAAAGTGTTGTGCCGTCATTGTTGCCGAAGGTGGAAGCTCCGCCGATGTTACCGCCTAAGGTGTTGTCGGATTTAAGGTTTACAACTGCGAAATACTTTCTGCTGATGGTGTTTTCAGCCTGGTCATAAACAAGACCGAGAGTGTTACAGAGAGTCTGAATCTTACCCTTGCGCTCTGCGCCGATATTATCCCAGTTGAGAACGCCGTCGCCGGAGTTGTAGTTGCCGTTGGCATCGGGAGTAATATCGAACTTAAGAGCATTGGTACCTTCGGATTTAATGGCAAGCCTTACAATCGCTTCGGTGTCGGCTGCGCCGAGCACTACATCGCGGTTAACAACCTGATTGGTTTCGGGATCGATTACATCTACCCACTGACCCTGTTCATTAAGTTCCTTACCGGCTGCATATTTCATTGCGTAGGTAACAAATGTGCTGTTTCTGGCTGCATTAAGATTGTAACTGTTACTTGTGAAATAGTCACTCTCAGTTAACGTTCCGTTGCCGGCATAGGGATAAGGAGTCTTGTCACCGGGCTGTGAGGGGAATCCGTCGGCATCGGTTATTGAGCCGTTATCATCCTGGTCGTAAATTCCTGCTGCTTTGAGCTGGAGTTTTACGTAATACATCAGCCACTGTGCGTATGCATCGCCGAGCTCGCCGACTGCATCCTGATAACCGGTAATGAATTTCTGTGCGTCCTCAATGCCATTGTTACGCCTGTTAAGGAAAGCAATCTTGTTGGTAGTGAAGTCTTCTCTTGCGTAGAGGATGTAGCCGTTGCCGTAAGTAACCTTTGCCATGTTGTTCATATCTCTTACGGTGGTGGTTGCTCTGCGGAAGTTGGTGAAATTGTAAATGGTTTCTCTTACGGTGGTGCCGTCCTGTTCATAGGTGAAGGTCTTGGACATATCAGCCGTATTGGTCTTATAGTCAAGTTTCTGAAGAACCTTATATACGGTCTTACCGTTTACACGGGTGCTGGTTGTGTAGCACTCTGTGCCTGTAACGGTGGTGTCACCCTTGTCAAAGCGCTCCTTGAGGTAAGCGCTTACAGCCTCGGCTGCCTTGTTGGCGTGGCTGAGCTGACCGAAGGAAGCGGGAATTTCAACGATGTAGGAAGCAATACCGTTGTTGTATTCGGTCCTTGTGAAATCATCAAGGCCGATATCCTGAGCACACTTAAGAGCTTTTGCAGATGAAGTGAAGGGAATGGGACCGCTGAACACAACGGTGTTAACATCAAGTTCATACTCATCAACGTAATCCTGAAGATCCTTGAGAGTAACGGTGCTTGTGCCGCTCTGTGCAAGAGGATCTGATGCTGAGGATGCGCCGAGTTCTCTGTAGTTTGTATCCTTAACGGGATCCAGAACCAGCTGCAATATAATGGGAAGTGCCGTTGAAAGCAGAGGCTTGCCGTAAACCGCAAGGAAATAAAGAAGACAATTAATAAGTGACTCGAGCGTTGAAGCACTGATAAGTGTTTCAAGTGTCGTTACGGAAGTCGGTGTGTTGAGGTTAAGCGGGTTTCTGTTATTGCTGAGTGAATCGGTGCAGCTGGGCAGCACTGCGTTGCCGCCGAGAAGTGTGCCTAATACACGGTCAACAAGTCTGAGCAGAACTTTGATAACTCCGCACTGGGCAAGTTCGCCGTTTGCATTAATGCTCAGCAGTGAAATAATCTGCGGCAGGTCAAGGTCGCAGAGGCTGTCGCCGAGCCAGTAGTTGAAGAGGGCGCTTGAGCCGCCGTTTGCAACCCAGGTGGGAAGCCAGCTCATCGGGATAAGCTGGAAGAGAGTATCGTCAATAAGAGGATAAATAAGATCTCTTATAGCTGCTCCGGTGTTGGTGCACTTGTTGTAAGCGCCCATATTTGTATAAGTATGAGCGGTATTGAATGCGCTGATAAACTGGTTGAATCTTGTCTGCCAGGTGCCGGGAACGGTTGTGCCGTTACCTGTAAGATTTTCAAAACGACCGGTTGACTCGTTGTAGTTACCGGTGAACAGAGGCATATATTTCTTGGCGCCCCAGAGAAGGAACTCAGCAAGATATGTCTCAAAGTTGGTATCGGTCTCAGGCCAGAAGCCGAGAACATCGCCGAACGGGAACGCACCGTTAAGGAAGAACGCACCGAGTGACGCGCCGATATCGGCAGCGGCTCTGGGGAAGGTTACAACCTGGCTGTAGTTCTGGCCCTTGGTGATGGTGAAGGTCTCGGTGTATGCAAGAGGAACGATTGTATCGGTGGTGCTTACGGGTGAATAGGTTCCGCCGAGTTCGTTGATGTAGTGATAAGCATCAAGACGCTCGAAGTAATTGTTTTCGGGAAGATACTTTGCCGCAAGTGAGGCAAGGCCGTAAGCGCCGACCTCGGGAATGGTGTCTGCCCACTCGGGGAAGTAGCAGCCCTTGATGAACATATTGAGCACAACCTTGAGTATATCGGCCCAAACAGCGGACTCGGGAACTACATAGTTAGGTCTGATAAAGGTGGGATCTTTGTAGTTCGCGCCCTGCTCATTGGAGATATTAACTGCAAGGTGTGTATCAAGATACTCATAATAGGTATCATCATCGGGATCCGGTCTGTAAATCAGATCGCCGTCGAAAGTGGTGTAAATCTGAGCGTCTTCAAGAATCTCGCCGTCAACCTCAAGATCGCGGACATCAGGCTCGGTAAGTTCTGCCATGGAGTGAATCAGGCCTTCGGGATATTCAAGGCCGAGCTTGGGAACTACGGAAGGAAGAATTCTGAGAACGTCCCTGAGAAGCTGAGTGAAGTTGGGAGTAAGGGAGATTCCGGTGTAATCAATCTTGATGAATGTGGCAAGGCCGCCGTCCTTCGCAAAGAACCAGTCAAGCAGGTCATGGAGTTTGGGAACGGGATAATTTGCCGCATCGGAAGACCACTCTATCGGAGGCGCGCCGTTGGAAACGCAAAGCTCCTCGATAGCGCCTGTTACAAGGCTGAAGACCATATCGGTCATAATTTCGGGATCGCCGAGACCGTCGGAATCGTCAATCTTAAGCAAATCAATGAGCAGGCCGTAAAGCAGGTCATTGACATAACCGCTCAGAAGGGCGTTGAGGGCA
This sequence comes from Clostridiaceae bacterium, assembly GCA_016280595.1. Lineage (GTDB taxonomy): Bacteria > Bacillota > Clostridia > Oscillospirales > Acutalibacteraceae > CAG-177. The sequence continues at coordinate 5,223 of JAEEHB010000007.1, forward strand.
TTGTTGACCAGCTGATAGAAGTTCATATTGTAATTCTGAACACCTGCGCCGCGGTCTGCCTGAATCTGCTCTTCGCCGAGGCTTGCTCCGCCGGGGAAGTCAGCAATAGCGGGAAGGAAAGCCTCAAAGTCTTCGCCGAGGATGCTCTTTCCGCCGTCATCGCCGGAAGTTCCGGTGCCATTAATAAGAAGCCAGTTGACAAGCTGCTGCGCGCCCTGGTCAACAGTCCAGCCGGAGGGAGCTGTTTCAACTTCGGAATTGAAAAGCTTATTGTAAAGCAAATTCTTCAGTGCTCCGGGAAGGTCGGTAAGGAAGGGCTTGATATTATCGGGAAGCATGTCGGGAACATTAAGTTTGTAGAAAGAAATACCATACTTAATGTCTATGTTAAGATTAAGCGTACCGGTCGCAAGCTTTTTAAGAGTGCCTCTGTTGTCGGAGAGGAACTGAAGAAGCATTGAGAGCACTGCGATATCGGAGCAGGGGTTGGCTGTGCCCGCTCTGCCGCCGCACTGTCTGCCGCTGGGAACGCCGCGGCAGGTTCTGCCCGCAACATTCTGATTGTCGATTGCAGCTACATTAAGGTTTCTGAGGTCGCCCAAATCCGAGCTGCTTGCAACATTGTCCAGAAGACCATCAAGGCTTATAAGGCCCCATAAAACTTCAGCATGGATAAGATTTTGGAGACAATCTTTATCACTTTCTTTGAAACCTTTGATTGCGTTGTAAAGAGTCCATAAAAGTTCATCGACACTTCTTAAATAAAGATAAACTTGGATTTTAACACTGTTCTCATTATAGAGAAGGTCACCGTCAACAGCAATGTTAGCTTTCTGAAGAAGACCGTCAAGCTTATCGAGGACCCATGTGCAGCCCTGCTCTGCGGTAAACTCATACTTCTGCACGCTGTTGAAGTATGCGGTGGGATTCTCGCCATAGCCGTCGTAGTTACCGGTTACAAGCCTGGCCGAACCGGTAGTGGTGAAAACGGTCACGGTCATAACTACGGCAAGTATGAGAGCAAGAATTCTTTTTGCCTTTGTCATAAAAACACCTCCGTGTGAATTAAGGGCGCCGCTCTCGCGGGCGCCTGCTTTGGTTTACAGTTCTTTTATAAAGAGGGGTTGTTGCGCCGGGCATATCAAAATTTTAACATTGCGTAAATAATTTATTAACAAATTATGAACGCGGCATTCTTTTGTCTATACTGCACATAAGGCGCTTTTGCGGCTTGTCTATGATGCACAAAAGCAAAACACGGCAGCCGTTTTTCACGGTTGCCGTGCGTTCTGTTTCCGGTTACTTTTTTTGAGCAAAATAAGGTGCTTTTACAACTGATTTCTGCAGTTTTTTCAGAGAATTGTGCCCTCTGTTTTTTCATATCGGGTGCACGCACTTTCGTAAGTTGAAGGCAGAATATCTTTATTTTCATATACAAGGCATCTCACCTTGTCATCGCTTTCAATCAGTTTGCTCGAGCCGTCATCTCCGCGCTTTTTTACATCATTGTAAAAGGCGTCGTTATCAAAATACAAATACTTTGTGAGACTTTGCGCTTTGCCGCCTTTGAATTTGACAAGGTGATATTCCATATGATCGCCGTATTCAAATTTTACAAACAGCTGCTTGTCTTTTTCGGATTTTCCTATACTTTGCTCAAGATTTGCTTTATCAACCTCTATCTCTTCCGCTTTTTGGGATTCCTCCGCCCTCTGCTCGCTGACAGAGGCCTCTTCGGCACTGATAAACTCTTCTCTTTCTTTTTCGGTATAAATTCTCTTCTGACAGCCGGCGAAAATACCCGCCGCGATGAAAACCATAAGAAGTATGCTTATTGCCTTTTTCATACAAATCACCTCTTGATTGAATATTGCCACAGATACAATTGATTGTCAACAGAATATGATTACCGATTTATTAACATTTTTATTCAACAGTAAAAGTCGAAACATAGTTTTCAACAAACGTCTCCCACTCCGCGGCGTGCATTTCTTTTATGCAGGTGTCACGGTAGCCGGAGTAGAGCCCGTCTCCGAGGTCGGTAAGGCTCTCTTTGCGCACGGCAAACACGCAGTCGTCATACTGAAGCACTTTCACTTCGCCCGGTGCCATCATATTAACGCTCTCATAAAAGCCTTCGGGGTAGCCCTCCGAGCCCTTTGCGAGCACCACCGTGCCGGAAGCAACATAGCCCGCATCCGCGCAGGCGGAGGTGAAGCCGTCGCTGTCCGTGCCCGACGCGGCGGCAATGAGTGAAAAGGAATTGACGAGGTCGAGCCTCTCCTGCTCAGTGAGTTTGCCCGCCGAATCATCGGAGGTGAAATAAGCGCATATATTACGGAAAGAAATATAACTTGAATAAAAATATGCTTTGACCTGACCTTCGGCTTCGGTATCTTCCGTGCCCTTGTCATAAAGGTAAGTGAAGATAGCGTCCTTATAGGCTTCGCTTGTGAAAATCTTGGTGAGCGTGGGTTTGCTCACGCCGATTTTCTTATAGTGGTTTTCGCCCCTGAGCCAGAAATTGTTTACATTGTCTGCAATTGTTACTTTATCCGGCACCGAGAGGGAGAGCCCCTCCTGAGCGAAATAAGTGTTGAAAGCAAGGTAGCGCACGCACTGATTCACTGCGGCATCCTTAAGTTCGGATGATGAAGGATCTTCGCCCAGGCCGTAATCGGCGGGCCGTTTGCTGACCTCGTCATAATAATAATTATATATTTCTTCATCTATATCCGTACCTGATACGGTGACTGCGGTTTTCTTTCCGCCGAAAGCACAGCCGCCCAGAGTAAGGCAAAGAAGAGCGCAGACGAGCAGCACAGATAATATTTTTTTCATATATTCACCGCTCCTTTCATCAGCCCTGCGGCGGCACGGAGCCGTCCGGGCGCACTTTGCGGTTCATAAGTTCTGTAAGAAGTATGATAAGCGCGGTAATTACCAGCGAGAGATAAGGCAGATATCTTACAGAAAACCATTCGGCGAGTTTGCCGAATACCGGGGGCGAAACAAACATTCCGATATAGGCGCTCGCCATCTGCACCCCGATTACGGACTGCGAGTTTTCCCTGCCGAAATTGGAGGGTGTGGCGTGAACGAGCGAGGGATAAACGGGAGCGCAGCCGAGCCCGAGCGCGATAAAGCCGATAAGCGCGGTTATGTAAGTGCCGGAGGGCACAATAATCAGCACACCTGCGGCAAGCGCGAGAGAGAGCCCGTATCTTATGAGGGCTTTGTCGGTGAATCTGTCGGCAATAATACCGCAGACCGCCCTGCCCGTCATCATACCTATATAGAAAAGCGAGCCGAAAAACGCGGCGGTGCGCGCCTCAAGGTGATAAACTTCGGTGAAGTAACTGCTCGCCCATACTATCGGAAACTGCTCAACCGTACAGTAAAGAGCAAAGCCCGTAAAGAGAAGAGGCGCGCCGGGGAGTTTAAGCACCTGAATAA
>JAEEHB010000008.1 GCA_016280595.1 Clostridiaceae bacterium
CGCTCAACTCCCGGAGCGAGTATAATAAGCTCGCCTCCGTCAGCCATAGCCATTCTTGTGCGGTAAACCGCCTTATTGCCGAGCCACGTGCTTTTAAATTCGCTCGGGTCAAGATAGACCACGCACTTTTTTAAGCCGTGCTCGACAAAGTCTATATTTTTCTGCTGGGCAAGTTTAACCGCATTTGTAAGGCATTCCCTGCCCTCGCCGATAAACAGACCGTGTGTATGAATTTCTCCGCCGGGTGCGGTAGTTACAGTCAGGACAAACATAATCGGGCGGTCTTTGAGAAAATGCTCCATACCGTAGTCAAACATCCTGCGGACGGGCGTGTTATCCTTACCCATCATACGCTCCATACCGTAAACCGCGCCGACCATATGGGATTTATTAATCATTTCGCTCCCGCCCACTCCGACAAAGAGGTTTTTGGAGTGGTTGGCCATACCGATTACCTCGTGGGGCACTACCTGACCGGGAGAAATGATAAGGTCATAGCTTTCGTCCATAACAAGACGGTTAACCTCAGCCACAACGGGTTCATTCCAGAGCCCGTCCGTTATTTCCGACAGAAAATCCGCGGGAATTTCACCGAGTTTAACAACGTCGGTACGCCATTTATGAACAAGCATTCTGCTGTACGGAATATCACCGAACATCGCTTTCCACTGTGTTTCGGTGACGGGAACGTGAGTGCCAAGAGCGGGCATAATATCAACCTGAACGCCCTTTTCCGCAAGGGTGTGATAATACACATTTGTGATAAAACCAGCGCCCGAATGAAAACGTGTAAAATCGGGCGGAAGAATAAGAACCTTTTTTAAAACTCTGCCATCCAGTGATTCAAGCAGAGCTTTTTTTATTTCTTCTTTTGTTAATCCGTTATCCGTTTTGGCAATAAGATAAATATCCTTCATATCTCATTCTCCCAAAGAAAATGTTTCAAAGCTTTTGCGACACCGCTTTCGTCACAGTCGTCCGTGACGTAATCCGCCGCCCTCTTAACCGCTTCACAGGCGTTTCCCATTGCAACGCCCGTGCCCGCGGCTTTAAGCATCGTTATATCATTAGTATCGTCGCCGAATGCCATAGTTTCTTCAACAGGGATACCAAGATAATTTGCAAGCTTTTTAAGTGCGATACCCTTTGTGGCGTCCCGACTGTTGATTTCAATATTATTTACTATGGAGGTCGTTACAACAAGGTCAGGAAATTCGGCGGGAAGGGTTTCAAGTGTTTTTGCCCTGAGCCCCATATCCTTAAAGAAAACCTGAATCTTCTGAACACCCGACGCTCTTTCTTTCAGCAGTGTCTTAAGGTCAGGCACAGGCGTACGAAGATTCTTAATCATTTCAAGACTGTGAATATTGGCGGCATATTCCTCCGCCTTATCGTAGAGCCCCTCTGTCATCCATCCCCAGCCGTCCTGATAGCAGTCATAAATCACGTCAATGCCGTCAAGGCGTTCCATAACCGAAACCGCGCGCTCCCACGGTATTTCGCTGCGGCAGACGGTACTGTCATTTTTTATGTCATAAACCTGAGCGCCGTTGACGGAAATAACATAGTTTACATAGGGAATGTCCCTGATTATCTGAGGCATACCGCGATAGAAGCGACCTGTAGCGGGGACTATTTCAATCCCCTCCTCAGCCGCTCTTTCAAGCGCCGCCTTATTTTCCTCCGAAAGCTTTTTGTCGGAGTTAAGCAATGTACCGTCAAGGTCCAGAGCGATTATTCTTATATTACGCATTGTAAGTACTTGCCGCTGTGTCGCCGCCGTGACCTGTCCAGTTTGTATGGAAGAACTCGCCTCTCGGAGCGTCTGTTCTTTCATAAGTATGAGCGCCGAAGTAATCACGCTGCGCCTGAAGAAGGTTTGCGGGAAGGCGCTCGGTAGTATAGCCGTCAAAATAGCTGAGCGCGGATGTCATTGCGGGCGCGGGAACGCCGTACTGCATAGCGGCAGCCGCGACCTTACGCCACGCGGGAACAAGCTTTTCAATTGTTTCCTTGAAATAGGGGTCAAGAATCAGGTTTTTAAGCTCGGGATTCAGGTCAAACGCCTCTTTTATTTTACCTAAAAATACGGAGCGGATAATACATCCTCCGCGCCACATAAGCGCGATTCCGCCGTAGTTGAGATTCCAGTTATAATGCTGAGCGGCTGTACGCATAAGGGTATAGCCCTGAGCATATGAGATAATCTTCGAGGCAAACAGAGCCTGACGGATTGCCTCGACCATTTCAGCTTTATCGCCCTCAAATTCGGGAATCTTTCTGTCAAAGACCTTGCTCGCTTCAACACGTTCCTCCTTCATAGCCGAAAGACATCTTGCAAAGACCGCCTCGCCTATAAGTGTAAGCGGTACGCCCTCGTCAAGAGCGGCAATACCCGTCCATTTGCCCGTACCCTTCTGACCTGCGGTGTCAAGGATTTTTTCCGCAAGCGGGGAACCGTCCTTGTCCTTATATGCAAGGATATCGCGTGAGATTTCTATAAGATAACTGTCAAGCTCGGTTTCATTCCACTTTTTGAAGGTTTCATACATCTCGTCATAGCTCATTTTAAGAAGGTCGCGCATAAGCTGATACGCTTCGCAGATAAGCTGCATATCACCGTATTCGATACCGTTATGAACCATCTTTACAAAATGGCCTGCGCCGTTTTCGCCTACCCAGTCGCAGCACGGCTCGCCGTTTTCGACCTTAGCGCAAATCGACTGTAAAATGGGTTTGACAAAAGGCCACGCCGCAGGAGAGCCGCCGGGCATCATGCTCGGACCTTTAAGAGCGCCCTCTTCGCCGCCCGATACGCCCGTACCGATATAGAGCTTGCCCTTTGATTCAACATATTCTGTTCTGCGGATTGTGTCGGGGAAATGTGAGTTTCCGCCGTCGATAATAATGTCGCCGTCATCAAGAAGAGGCAGTAACATATCAATCATGGCGTCAACCGACGGGCCCGCCTTAATCATCATAAAGACCTTACGCGGTTTTTCAAGGTTTGATACAAGCTCCTCAAGACTGTGACAGCCGATTATATTTTTACCGCTTGCACGTCCGTTGATAAAATTGTCAACCTTTGAGGTTGTGCGGTTGTAAACCGCAACGGTGAAGCCCTTCGACTCCATATTCATAACAAGGTTTTCGCCCATTACGGCAAGACCGATTAAACCGATATCAGCTTTTTTCATTTTAAATCATACTCCTTTTATCTTTGTACGCGGGCATTGCCCTTGTAAATATCCCATACCTGTTTTTCATCAGCGGGTTCGGCGTAGTCGTTAAGACTGCTTGCCGCAAGCGCGCCGCTTGCCCAGCCGAACTGTAACCATTTGTCGGGAGTCCAGTTATTCAGCACGCCGTATAAAAGACCGCCCGAAAATCCGTCGCCGCCGCCTATACGGTCCATAACCTGAATAGGTCTCGGCTCCTCAATATACCAGTTTCCGTCCGCCCAGAGAATTGCGCCCCAGAGGTGCTCGTTAGCGGAAACAACCTCACGAAGAGTGGTTGCGTACGCTCTCGCCTGAGGATATTTTTCTCTGACCTGGTTTATCATAACCTGGAAACGCTCGATTTTTGACGCGAGTTCCTTACCGCCCGCCTCAGGTCCTTTGAAACCGAGGCAAAGCTGGAAGTCCTCCTCATTGCCGACAAGAATGTCCGCTATTGACGCAATTTCGTGGAAGGCCTTTGAAAGCTCTTCCTCCCTGCCCTTCCAGAATGTCGCGCGGTAGTTAAGGTCGAAGCTTACAAGAGTTCCGTATTTCTTCGCCGTCTTTGCAACCTCGAGGCAGCACTTTGTCGTTTCCTCGCTCATTGCGGCGATAAGTCCCGAAAGGTGAAGAATGCTTACACCCTCCTGACCGAAAATGCGTTCAAGGTCAAAATCATCCGCCGAAAGAGTTCTGCCGATTTCACCCGCACGGTCATTCCAGGCCCTGGGCGCTATCAGGCCGAAGCCCGAA
>JAEEHB010000009.1 GCA_016280595.1 Clostridiaceae bacterium
AGATTGAGGAAATGAATCTCAACCCGAAGATGAAACTCGAAATGGTCGTTTCCGCCGTACCCGCAGAGGATGTTGTTGAGGCGGCGCGCAGAGTGCTTTACACCGGCAACATAGGCGACGGCAAGATTTTCATCTACGAAGTTGATGATGTTGTCAAGGTGCGCACGGGTGAGCGCGGCTATGACGCTCTTCAGGGCGAGGACGACATCTGATAACAATTCAATAATGCAATTGAGGGCAGTTTTTTAACTGCCCCGATATTGCTTTTTCAGGAAACGGTAAAAAAAGGAAGTCTGATTATGTTAAAAGAAGGGCAGATAAGAATCCCCTCGGGCTGTGCGATTGCCGCGATTATTGACAGAAAAGGCGGCATGATAAACGGCTCGGAAATCATCAAATCAATAGCGCTCATGCACGACCGCTCAAACGGGCTCGGCGGCGGCTTTGCCGCTTACGGCATCTACCCCGAGCACAAGGATGAATATGCTTTTCATATCTTTTATGAAAACTCTCAGGCGCACACCGCCTGCGAGGAATTTCTGTTTAAGCATTTCAACATTGACGCGGCGGAAAGAATCCCCACAAAGACCGTTGACTCAATAAGCAACGGCCCGGATATCTGGCGCTATTTCGGCAGGGTAAACCGCGTGCGTATGAAGAATTCACGCCTTGACGAGAGCGAGTATGTTGTGCAGTGCGTCACAAAAATCAACTCCGCCTACGAGGGCGCTTACATCTTTTCATCGGGCAAAAATATGGGCTGCTTCAAGGCGGTCGGCTACCCCGAGGATGTAGGCGAATTCTATATGCTTGACAAATACGACGCTTATCTGTGGACCGCTCACGGCAGGTTTCCGACCAACACACCCGGCTGGTGGGGCGGCGCCCATCCCTTCAATATTCTGGACTGGTCCATTGTTCATAACGGCGAGATTTCAAGTTATGACACAAACCGCAGATACATCGAGCAGTTCGGCTACAAGTGCACCATGCAGACGGACACCGAGGTCATCACCTACCTGTTTGACCACCTTATAAGGCATCACGGCCTGCCCGTAAATGTTGCCGCGGATGTGCTCACCGCTCCCGAATGGGACGAGATAGACAGGATGGACCCGGAGAGAAAAGAGTATTTCACAAACCTTCGCGCCATTTACAGCGGAGCCCTCGTCAACGGCCCGTTTTCGGTTATACTCGGCTCAAACAAAGGTCTGCTCGCAATCAATGACAGGCTCAAACTCCGCTCGCTTACCGCCGCCCTCAAAGGCGACAGGGCATATTTCGCAAGTGAGGAAAGCGCGATAAGAATTATCTGCCCCGAGCCCGATAAAGTGTGGTCCGTCAGCGGAGCAGAGCCCGTGTTTATTCCGCTTGAAATCAAAGAAAGGGAGGATGCTTAAATGCCCGTGAATTACATCCCCCGCAGATTCACCGTAATCAGAGATAAAGATTTATGCATAAACTGCGGCTGCTGCGTGAGGCAGTGCTCAAACGAATGCCATCTTTTTGCGGATGACGGCAAAACAGTTATTTCGCGCTCCGACGAGTGCGTTGCCTGCCACCGCTGTGTGGATTTGTGCCCTACTCACGCGCTCAGAATAGAAAAATATGTGTGCGATTACCGCGAAAACGCAAACTGGACCCCTCAGTATCAGCAGGAAATCTGCCGTCAGGCTGAGACGGGCGGCGTGCTTCTCTCGGGTATGGGCACACCGAAACCCTATCCCGTTTACTGGGATAAAATCCTGCTCAACGCTTCGCAGGTCACAAACCCCTCCATCGACCCCCTGCGCGAGCCGATGGAAATACGCACCATTCTCGGCAGAAAACCCGAAAAACTGACAGTTGAGAAAAAAGGCAAATCCACCGTAAAGATGCCGCCTCAGGTGATACTCGAAACTCCGGTAATGTTTTCGGCGATGAGTTTCGGCTCTATCAGCCTCAACGCTCAGAAATCGCTCGCCATGGCGGCAAAAGAACTCGGCACTCTCTTTAATGTGGGCGAGGGCGGTCTTCACCCCGACCTTGCGCCTTATACAGACAGAGCGGTAGTGCAGGTTGCCTCGGGCAGATTCGGCGTGCACAGCGATTATCTCAACAATTCACGCTTTGTTGAAATTAAAATAGGTCAGGGCGCAAAGCCCGGCATAGGCGGTCACCTGCCCGGCGAAAAAGTCAGCGTGGAAGTTTCAAACGCCAGGATGATTCCCGAGGGCAGCGACGCCATTTCGCCCGCGCCTCATCACGATATTTATTCGATTGAAGACCTGCGCCAGTTAATATGGGCCGTAAAGCAGGCTACGGGCAACACTAAACCCGTTTCGGTAAAGATAGCGGCGGTGCATAATGTTGCCGCGATTGTATCCGGCTGCGCGAGAGCGGGCGCGGATATAGTGGCTATAGACGGCTTCAGGGGCGGCACGGGAGCCGCACCCGTAAGAATAAGAGACAACGTAGGTATTCCCGTTGAACTTGCTCTCGCCTCCGCAGATCAGAGGCTTCGCGACGAAGGAATCCGCTCAACCGTTTCGCTCGTTGCGGCAGGCTCATTCAGGTGTTCTGCAGATATAGTGAAGGCGATTGCGCTCGGCGCGGACGCCTGCTACTGCGCCTCCGCTCCGCTGATTGCGATGGGCTGCCATATGTGCCAGACCTGCAACACCGGCAAGTGCAACTGGGGTATAGCGACTCAGCGCCCCGAACTTACAAAGAGGCTCAACCCCGAAATAATGTACAAACGCGTGGTCAATCTCATCACCGCCTGGAATCACGAAATAAAAGAAATAATGGGCGGTATGGGTATTAACTCCGTAGACTCCCTCAGGGGCAACAGACTTATGCTCAGAGGCATCGGTTTAAGCGAAAAAGAACTTGAAATCCTCGGCATTAAGCACGCGGGCGAATAAGGAGGCGGTAAGATGAAAAGAATATATGCGATTGAAGAACTCTGCCTTAACTGCCGCCTTTGCGAGGTTTACTGTAAAACGGCTCATTCACTCTCAAAAGACGTTATAAAGGCAAACAAATCCGAAGACCCCGCTCCCGCCTCAAGAGTCACCGTTTACGGCGACAACTTCCTTTCGGCGGCGCTCAACTGCCGCCACTGTGACGACCCGAAATGCGTCAAGGCGTGCATCACGGGAGCGATGACAAAGGATAAGAAAACGGGCATAGTCTATGTTGACGAAAACAAGTGCATCGGCTGTCTTACCTGCGTCGCGGTCTGCCCCTACGGCTGTATCAAGGCGGGCAAAACCGCAGTGAAATGTGATTTGTGCAGAAACGAAGACGGACCCGCCTGCGTTAAAAACTGCCCGAATCACGCCCTCGTTTACACCGAAGAGGGAGGCGAAAACAGATGAAATATGTGATTATCGGCGCCTCGGCGGCGGGGCTTGCCTGCGCGGAGCAGATAAGAAAAGATGACGCAAAAGGCGAAATCACCGTGCTGACAGCGGAAAACTATCTGCCCTACAGCAGACCTTCCATCAGTTACTACCTCAAGGGTGCCGTTAAAGAAAACGATATGTACCTGCGCAAAAGTTCATACTATGCCGCAAACAATATCACTGTTGTGACGGGCTCGCCCGTTACCTCAATTGACAGAAAAACAAAAACCGTGAAAGCGGGCAGAAAAACCTATCCTTACGATAAACTGTGTCTGTGCACAGGCTCAAAGCCGTTTGTTCCCCCGATGAAAAACGTGTCCGGCAAGAGCAACGCCCTCACTTTTCTTGACCTTGAATCAACCAAGCAGGTCAAGGCGAAGGCGAAGGAAAGCACAAGGGCGGTTGTAATCGGCGCGGGTCTCATAGGAATGAAGGCGGCGGAAGGGCTTTCGAAAATATGCAGGAGCGTCGATGTTGTTGAACTCGCTCCGAGAGTACTGCCGTCGATACTCGATGAAAAATCGGCGAAATCTGTTAAAAAATATCTTGAGGAGAAGGGACATATAAACTTTCACCTTGAGCAGACCGTGACAGAAGCCGTCAGCGACGGCGACAG
>JAEEHB010000010.1 GCA_016280595.1 Clostridiaceae bacterium
CGACGAGGAATACTTGGCTGTATTCCGAGGAGGAAACCCTGCATAAGATGTGCAAAGGTCGCTCTTTGAGGCATTACTGTTTTATGACCCTCCGCCCTTTCCCGGTGCGGATTTATTTTTGCGGCAATTTTAAAAGTCCGTATTTTTGGACTCATAAGGCGGTATAATATGGTTGTAACGAAAAGACAGCGATATCCGTTTACCCGACACGAAAGGATGATTTTGATGAAAAACGTAATAGGCTTCACAGACATCGATGAAGAAAACACCACCGTCACCACAGCCGCTCCCTCCGCCCCCGCAGAAACACGCGAGCCCTTTTGCTGCATAGCAAAAATCCGCTTCGGCGGCAAGGGCATGGCGCTCGATTACTACAACGATGAGTTTTACCTCGAACCGGGCGACAAGGTTTTCGTCTCCGGCGCACACTACGGCGAAACCGGCACGGTTGAAAGCGTAACCACGCATTTCAGGATTGATAAGTCAAAGTATAAAAAGGTTATCGCGAAGCCCGACCTGCACATCACCGGCTCATTCATCCCCGTCAACGACAAGATGGTAAGTTTTGACACAAACTTTGACGCGGACAGATTTGCCTCTGTAATGTTTCCGCCCGCCGACCCCGAAAGCGACCCGCAGGATGAAGAAATCATCTGCGGCGAAGGCTGGAGCATTGACCTCGCGGACTTTGAGGAGAGCGAAAACGTCAACCCCTCAAAACTTCAGCCCGGCCTCGATTACTGCACAGGAGGCAAAGTGCTTTACCTCTCGCTCACAGGCGGTAAAGGCACTGCCTTCATCAGAGGCAAAAGCCTCTACAAAACCGAGTTTGAGTTTGACGGCGAGACTCTGTCCGAACTTTACTGCACCTGCCCCTTCAATGACGACTGCCTTTGCAAGCACGAGATTGCCGTGCTCATCACCCTGCGTATGCTGCTCGGGCGCCCCGAACTTGAAGGCAAAACAGACTTCACGGCGTTTGACGCGCGCTTCTTCTGGAATTACGCCTCGGCAGAATCGGATGAAATTCTGCTGAAATAACAGAATAAGTCCGTATTTTGGGACATAATACACGGTATAATGAATTCAGAAGAAGAAAAAAGGAGAAAAAACGATGGCTGAATATGTTGTTCACGAATATCTTGAAATCAGAAACACCTGCGAAAAAACCGCTCTCGCGGTTCAGATGCTCAAGCAGTACATAAGCAATATGAGATCTCCCCTGCTGTTCCCCGAAATCACGGTTGACGAAATCCGCCTGAATAAAAACGGCAAAGCGGTCATAGCACCCAAAACAGCCGCGCGCGGATACTCCGACACCGGCGAGGAGATTTACAGCGACAGCGTGTTTACCCCCGAATTCTGCTCCCTTGACACCTGCCGCATTTCAAAAAGCAACCCCGATGTAATCACCTTTGAGGTGAAATATACCTGCGATTCACGCTGCCGCACAAAAGTGGGCTACGCCTACTGGATGAATTTCTTTGCCGCGTGTGACAGCGATGAACTCCGCGCCTCGGCGGTATATAAAGCCTGCGTAACGCACCCCGCCCTGGTGGATAAAAACAGCGCATTCCCCGACAGCAACAAGGTAACATTTGTATATTCCCCGGATTTTCACGGCTTCTGTGTAAATGCGGAGCAGGGCGAAAAAAGCAAGGCCGAAACAGCAAAGCAGGAATCACACGAGGGCGGCACTCTCTGCCGCCTGCATCCCGAAAAGCACTCCTTAAGCGGCGAGATGCTGAAAAAATGGAAACCCGTTTTTGAGCAGTACGGCGTGGTCGTCTGACCTGCCGCAAACTGCAACACTCCTCCTTTGTTTACCTCTCTTTGTTTTATTTTTGTTTACCTTCCTTTCATAACTGCATACCTCACTTTCATAGTTTTCACTCTCTCTTTTATTGTTTACCTTCCTTTCATAGTTTTAAACCTCTTTTCATTTTGATACCTCCTTTTCATTTTGATTATCTCCCTGTTTCGGTTTCCGAATTGTTTTGTTACCCCGCCGCTTTGTTTCCTGCTTTAACTCCTTGCTTTTACCCCCCCCCCTGCTTTGTCAACTCCCTGCCCCGCGTTTTCACAGCCCTTCCCCTGCCCGCGAAAACCTCCGTTTACAACAGTCCTCCATTCCATTCAGTCACCACCCTTTCACAACAGTCACAACCATTTCACATAATCACCACCCTTTCATTTTGATTACCTCTTTTCATAATTGTTTACCTCACTTTCATAGCAACCTCCTTTCTAATGTGACAGCGCCCCGGATGAATCCATCCGGGACGCTGCCGTTTTATATAAGGTTTGAAAACCAGTTTTGACTTATTATTCCATTTATAAAGAGAATATTTACTATCAACATAGCTAATGAAAGAGTGAAAATTGCTATATATACAAATGCAAATATTTTTGGGACTCTGATTTCAGAGCGCGTGAATGAAACATATGGTTTATTATTGCGCGTATCACACAAAGCTTTCCATTCTGCATTGTAAAGATTTGCCGGCAGTTGTTCTTCAATCATATGTATAATTGTCATTTTTCCTGCATTAAGCTCTCCATAAGATTTTATGATCCTGCCCCATGATATACATAATAATAGGCCGACAATAGAAAGCAAAATACCGCCACCAATCAATGTGGTCATTTTATTGCCAAAACCTGCAATCAAACTGAATGCCGCAACAAGTCCAGAATTCACCGTGATATAAAAGCTGCTCACATTTTGTCTTCTGGTAACCAAATCCTCCGAAGTCTGCAAAAAGATTTTATACTGTTCAAACAACACATTCAAATTGTTTTCTTCGCCGTTTTGATTAAAAAGAGCATATTCTTCAACTTTATTTTTGCCGAGTTTCTCAATGAAATCCTGGATGCTGTTTTCTTCCTTAATAGTATCTTTTAACTTTGTTTCTCCTGTAAAATCATTTTCTGCATATAGTGTTTCATTATATTTGTTGCTTTTATTCAATCTAATTACATGTATTTCTTTTCCGAGTTTTAAAGCCTTTTCTATTTCCCAATCTATATTTTTACTTTTGCATGATTTTTTTCCAACACAGAATAATACAACTTCTGATTTTTTGATTTTCTTTCCAGCATCTTTTTTCCAAAATATATTATTTTTGTATTCCTTAAGAACAAGTATTTCTACATGTTTTATTTCCTTTTTTACTATGTCAGTCATTTCCTCGACTTGTTCTGTATCTGATCCGGAATGAATTACAAATATTCTCATTTAATACATCCTTTCTGCTATATACTTTTGCCTAAAAATGTTATATTTTGATTCTATCACACAAATATTGTTTATTCAAATAAAATCTATTTCTGTTGTTATTTTCTTTTCTGCGTTATATAATTAAAGCAGTATTTGCGCGGAAAGAGGGGAAGCGCTTTGATAAGCAAAATCAGAATATTCATCAGCATACTGATGTGTATATTCACGGGCGGCAGTTTTTTTGCCGGCATGGGAAATCTGTTGAAAGCGGGCTGTGTTGATATGATAAATAACGATCACGCAAAGTCATTTGCAACCGAATACACCGAACTTGTTGCTTATGCAAGTAACGATAAGGACCGCCTGAGCTGGCAGGAGGGTATGGTAACCGGCAACGGTGAAAACGGCGCGGTAATCGCCGGCTCCCCTTACGGCGACACGCTGATTTATCAGAATATCAATTTCATTATGCCCTCAAACGACCCGCGTTACACCCCCGACGAGGTGACCGCTCAGCTTGAGGAGGCGAGGCAGGCGGTTATCAACTATGATGACACCTGGAATATTCACGGCAGAAACGCCTCATATTTTTACGCTTTTCATCCCGGTCACGTGCTCAGGATGAATATGCAGAAGCATCTTTACAGCGGCTACATCCGCTATACCGATTTTGAGACGGCTGAGGTCGGCGTGAGATACGCAGATATCCGCGGCACCTGGGAGAGGACGACTTTTTCCTCGCGCGAGGATAATGTGACAATCACAAAAATCTCAAAATCGAGCCTCGGCGCAAAAATCAATATGACCCTTTCGCTTGACGACTGCTGGTCGCTGCGCGGTTTCGGCGGCGGCGATGAAAAGAATATGCGCTATAAAAAGCTCGTTGACTCCGGCGCTGACTATATCGCGCAGATTGCTCACTATCCGTCCTATGAAAACAGCGAACTCAAAAACGGCGGATACTGCGGCTTTACGAAAGTTATCGTTGAGGGCGGCAAAAAAGAAAGAGTTGTGCTCGATTCCACCAACGATTCGGAAAATGTAGCCGCAGAGCAGAATCCCACAATAAAGATTGAGGATGCCGACGCCGTTTATCTGATAACAAAATCGGACCGCACCTTTGATATGGGCAGGTTTGAGAATTTCGCGGCGGCGGATGATTACGCTCTGCTCAATGAACTCAAGGAATATACAAACGGCGTTGCCGGAAAATATACTTCCGGCGGAAAGTTTGATTATGACGCCGCTCTTGCTCCTCACGCCGGAAAACAGTCCGCCCTGTTTAACGCGGTAAAAATCGACCTGGGCGATGAAGAGCACGAAAAAATCGCGAACGAATATCTTATCCGCCTTCAGCAAAAGAGCGAAACCCTGATTCCCGCGCTTGTTGAGCGCGCTTACAATCAGGGCAGATATGTTCAGATATGCTGCGCGGGCACTTCCTTCCCGCGCCTTTACGGAATGTGGACGGGCGAGTGGAATCCCGGCTGGCGCGGAATCTACACAATGGACGCAAACGTCAACCTGCAGTCATCCGGTATGAACACGGGCAATATGTATGACGCGGGCGAAAGTTACATAAGATTCGTGCTCAAGCAGATTCCCGACTGGGAGGAAAATGCCGCCAAAACCTACGGCATGACAGACGCGATTCAGGTGCCCGTCAACACCGATGGCGACCGCGCGATGATGGTTGAATACAATCAGTGGTATCCGTTCCAGTACTGGAACGCGGGCGCGAGCTGGATGCTCCTGCCGATATATGAATTCCGCGCCTGCTACGGCAACCGCACCATAGAGTACAACGGCGAAAACCTCGACCTCGAAAAGGATATTCTCCTGCCTCTGCTCACAAAGCAGGCGAATTTCTGGGAGCAGATATGCACTCCCGAATACTTCACCGACGCAGACGGCAACGCGAGGTATGAACAAGGCAAGACCGCGCTTGAAGAGGGCGAAAAATATCTGATTATCCCCTCCTACTCCCCCGAAAACGCGCCGCTCGGCTACAATTCGCCGATTACCGCCAATGCAACTATGGATATCTCCGCCGCGAAAGACGGCCTGCGCATGACAATCGAAATCGAAAAGGCCGTGAAATCGCAGGGTTGGGAAGAAAGAGTTGCCAAGTGGGAAAACCTTATGAGCCTGCTGCCCGACTATAAGTTTGACGAGAGCGGAGCACTCTGCGAGTGGGCGATGAACGAATACAGCGAAAACAACAAGCACCGCCATATCAGCCATCTTTACGCCGCCTGGCCCGCCTTTGAAACGCAGACGGATGAAAAACTCGCCGCCGCCTGCAATCAGGCGATTGAAAACCGCAACAGAGAGAATGAGGGCGAGGACGACACCGCCTCTCACGGCTGGGTGCACAAGGCCCTTGTTGCCGCAAGGCTCAAAAACGCCGCTTCGGTTTATCATTCGCTTTATATGCTCATGGCGGACAATCTTTACTACACCTCTCTTATGACGGACCACTATACTCACGGCGGCTGGGGAGTATTCTGCACGGACACCTCAATCGGCACCGTCGGCATAATTGACGAAACCCTGCTCTATTCAAACGCAGGCGTCATTGAAGCGCTGCCCGCCCTTCCCTCCGAGTGGAGTGAAGGCAGCATAAGCGGTCTGAGGGCAAGGACAAACGCGGAGGTTTCGCTCGGGTGGAATGCTGAGTCCGTTACCGTCACGGTAACAAGCGACGAAGCGCAGACGATTAATGTAGGCGTTTACGGCGGCGAAAGCCGTGAAGTTTCGTTTGCCGCCGGCGAAACAAAAACTCTGGTATTTGACAGATAAATGCTGAAGGCTCCTGTCATCAGACGGGAGTCTTTTTTTGCATAATGCGACAAGGGGAAATTGTCACCTTTTTGTCACCCTTTTAATGTAATTATATCGGCGGAAGAAAAAATTATTGTCTTCGGAGGAAATATTTTATGAAAAAAGGTGTAGCGGGCCTCGGCCTCGGAGCAGTCCTCACCGCCGCCGTTATGAAAGCGGCAGGCAAAAAGAAAAAAACACCGTCTGCCGCCTGAGCGCAAATCAACGGTTGACAAACGGTTTGTAAAGACTTAGTATAAAGCCAAATCAATAAAAAGGAGAAACAGTTATGAAAAAAATTATCGCAGTAGTTCTCTGCCTCATTCTTGCAGGCTCCGCCCTTGCAGCCTTCAGCGCATGCGGCAAAAAAGATGAATCCGGCACTCAGCCCGCCGCCGTTCCCTTCAAAGCAGGCGTATGGGCAGTAATCGAAAACGGTGAAGAAACAGGCAAAACCTATACTTTCACCGACAGCATGACCGAGTGCTCTTTTGACAACGGCATCACCGCTATCCCCTTCGATTACCGGATTGAAGGTCAGGATTACATCTTCCACATGGGTTCTGCCGACGACAATTCCTCTGCAAACGTTATTTTCACCGATGAAGAAAACGCAAGCATCGCATGGGCAGATACCGGCGTAACCGATATCGTTAAATATGTAGGCGAAGGCGAAGGCAAAGGCGAAGCTCCCTCCGATGTACGCCGCATGATAATCAACAGCGAGCCCGTAGTTATCACCGCAAAAGACGGCTTTGACAACGCAGGCGTTACCGAGCTTCTCTGCGACGCTCCCGCCACCTATTCATTCACCGCAAGCGATGAAGACACTACCTGGAAAGTATATGTGCTCGACGAAAGATTCGAAGACGGCGCAAGATATCTCTCCCAGGCAAAGCAGCCTGCCCTTGAAGGCAACGGCTCCCTTGCAATCGATGCAGATAAATACATCTACATCCTCTGCAGCGAAAGCGCATTTTCCGCCGACGCCGCTTCCGACGCAACCCTTACCATCGACTATGCCGATGAAGAAGACGTAACCCCCGGCAAACTCTTCTCAAAGGGCGTATGGTCCGCAAGTGTTGACGGCAAAGTTGACACCTACTTCATCTTTGATGACGAAGCAAACGGCCGCACCGAGAGAGCCGACGGCACAGGCGGAGTTCCCTTCACCTGCGAGCAGAACGGCCTTACCGCTGTCTTCCACTTCGGCTCTGCCGATGATGTTACCAACGCGAAGTTCAGCACCGGTGACAATAAAGGCACATTCGAATATGCCGACAAGACCGTCGTTTATACTTTTGAGGCTGTAAGCGGAGCAGACCCCGCAACATTCGAGGTTCCCGCAGCCGAATAATCCTTTATTATTCTCTTAAAGGCCATCCTTCGGGATGGCTTTTAATTTTTGCTCTGAAAGCGGTAAAAGCGTATGTCACCTTTTTGTCACCCTTTTAATGTTATTATATCGGCGGAAGAAAAAATTATTGTCTTCGGAGGAAATATTTTATGAAAAAAAGTGTAGCCGGCCTCGCGGTCGGAGCGCTCGCTGCCGCCCTTGCGGTAACCGCATCGGGCAAAAAGAAAAAATCTCTCGCATAACAGAATCAACGCCGCCGGCGATTGCCGACGGCGTTTTTGTATAGATTGAGAGAAGATTTCGGGACTTTATCTGCCGTAAGATTATATTTGCAGTTAACCTGCGGGATGAAAAATTAACTCTTTGTTTATTGAAAACTCCGCACGCGTGATTTATAATTGATTTATTAAAGGCAAAGGACTGTTGTTATGAGTTCAATCGAAATAAGAAAAACCGGTATCACCGGTCTTGATACAGACGCAATCGTAAACGCCGCCAACGAGGGCCTTTGGGCGGGCGGAGGCGTCTGCGGAGCGATATTCCGCGCGGCAGGGCACGATGAACTGCAGGACGCCTGCAACAAAATCGGACACTGCGACACTGGCTCTGCGGTCATTACTCCCGGCTTTAATCTCAAAGCGAAATATGTTGTTCACGCGGTTGGCCCCGTGTGGAGAGGCGGCAAAGCAAACGAGCCCGCCCTGCTTTACGGCGCATATTGCAAATCTCTTGAACTCGCCCTGGAAAACGGCTGTAAGTCAATCGGCTTTCCGCTTATCTCCTCCGGGATTTTCGGCTATCCCGTCGATAAGGCGTGGGAAGCTGCTCTCTCGGCTTGCAGGGATTTCATTAAAAAGAACAAAGACGCCTGCATCGACATTGTATTTGCCGTAATAGACGACGATATATACGATACCGGCAACAAACTGCTCGTTAAATTTACTGCGGGGTGATTATATGTCACTGTTTTCTAACAAGAAAAACAACCCTTACTGGATTCAGAAAACCCACCTGCTCAAGGCGGATGAATTCATCTGCTCCGCCTGCGGATACAAAGCAAAGTCCGCAAAAAAAACATGCCCCAACTGCGGAACAGTAATTTCAAAGGTGAAATATGACGCATCCTGGGCAGAAGAGGCGGAGCTGCTCGACGCAATCTGGGATGACGATTAAACCGTGCCTGCGGCACAAAATGAAAGAGGAAAGAGAAAATGAATACTATGGATCTTATCCGCGCGCGCAGGAGTGTGCGCACATTCAGCGGCGAAGCGCTGAAAGAAGAAGACTTCGAAAGGATTGCGGCATTCGCAAAGGAAGCAGACAACCCTTACGGCCTTGAGATTGAGTGGCTGTTTTTCGGTGCGAAGGACGCCGGGCTTTCAAGCCCGGTGATTGTGGGCGAAGATAAATACATCGCCGGCAAAACGGCACGTGTGCCGCACGCAGAGGAGGCCTTCGGCTATTCGTTTGAAAGAATAGTGCTGTTTGCTCAGTCGGCAGGCGTGGGCACCACATGGATTGCCGGCACTATGGATCGCTCTTTATTTGAAAAGGCGGTTTCGCTCGGCGAGGGCGAAGTGATGCCCTGCGTAAGTCCCCTGGGCTACCCCGCAAAGAAAATGTCCGTGCGCGAAACGGTAATGCGCAAGGGCATTAAGGCGGACAGCCGTTTCGCCTTTACCGATTTGTTTTTCAGCGGCTCTTTTGAAAGGCCGCTGACGCCCGGAAACGCGGGCAAATGGCAGACTCCCCTTGAGGCGGTCCGTCTTGCTCCCTCAGCCGTAAACAAACAGCCCTGGCGTGCTGTTGTGAACGGAGATACGGTGCATTTTTATGAAAAGTGCAATAAATCAAAGGCCGAAGGCGAGTGGGATATTCAGAAAATAGATATGGGCATAGCCCTTTGCCATTTTGAACTCACCGCCCGCGAGTGCGGACTGCCCGTTTCATTCTTTATTGAAAACCCCGGCATTTCGTGCCCGGCGGACACCTTCTACATTGCCTCATACAAACTGTAAACCAAGGAGAATACCTTATGTCAAGATTCACGGTGTTTGATGTTGAAACGCCGAATATGCGAAACAACCGTATGAGTTCGATAGGAATCACGGTTATTGAAGACGGGGAAATAACCGACGAATACTCTTCGCTCGTAAACCCCGAGTGCGGCTTTGACGCCTTCAATACAGAACTCACGGGCATAACTCCGTCTATGGTGAGCGATGCCCCGACTTTTCCCGAACTGTGGGAAGAAATCGAGCCCTATTTCTCGGGCACAATGATTGTGGCCCACAACGCGGTCTTTGACCTGGGCGTGCTCGGCAAATGCCTTTCGCATTACGGGATTGAGTGGAAGCCCTACACGAGATATCTGTGCACGGCGAAGATAGGCAGGGGCGTTCTGCCCGGCATGAGCCATAAACTCAATGATATGTGCCGCTACTACGGCATCCGCCTGCAGCATCACCTCGCGTCAAGCGACAGCCGCGCCTGCGCGGAAATACTGCTCAGGTATATGGAAGACGGCGTAACGCTTAAAGACTATATCAGGACTTTCAGCTTTTCAAAATAATTCCGGCAGGAGGAAATATAATGGGCAGAGTGATAAAAACATTTCTGATTATCGTTGTTTGTCTTGTGCTCGCGGCGGCCGGCACACTTGCGGCGTTTGCTCTGTGGTATCACATTGATATAAAAGAAATGTTCAGTGATAAATTTGAAACAAACACCGTGAGTGTAAAAGAAGATTTCAGCTCGGTTATGATTGACACAGACACCGAAGACATTGATTTTTCTTATGACGAAAACGGCGGATGCCGGGTAGTGTTTTACGAGCGCGCGCTTGAGCCTCACAGGGCTTATGTCAGCGGCGGCACTCTCTTTATCGAGCCTGCCGAAAAGAAAATACCGTTTAATTTTTTCTCATCCGGCACACCCCGTGTTACTGTTTATCTGCCGCGCCATACTTATGATACGCTTACGATAAATGAGAGCACGGGAGATGTTGAGATACCCGACGGCTTTTCATTCGGCAATATTGATATAGGCGTGAGCACGGGTGATGTGAACTGCGGTGCGTGTGCCGAAGGCAAACTGAAAATCAGCACAAGCACCGGCTCCGTTATCACAGAAAACCTGAGCACCGGCAGCCTTGATCTCACGGTAACAACAGGCAGTGTTGATGTGCGCTCTGTCACCTGCGCGGGTGACATTAACCTGACCGTGAGCACAGGCAGGGCTCTGCTGAGCGATGTGACATGCAAAAACTTTACCACCGGCGGAAGCACGGGCCGTATAATAATGGAAAGGCTGTTTGCCTCCGGTCTTATATCCGTAACGAGAAGCACAGGCGATGTGACATTTGAACTCAGTGACGCAGAGGAAATATCCGTAATAACGGATACGGGCGATGTCACCGGCACCCTGCTCTCCGATAAAATATTTATTGTGCGCAGTGATACGGGCAGAATTGATGTGCCCGAAAGCGTAACGGGCGGCAAATGCAAGGTTACCACCGACACAGGTGATATTCTGCTGAAGACCGGGCATTCAACCGGGCCGGAAGACGGCTGATACGGAGGTAAATCTAATGAAAAAATCACTCTCATTTATCCTGGCTCTTATTCTTGCATTAACAAGTGCGGTATGGGCGTTTGCACAGGGAGGAGAAACAATGTCCGTTTACTCATCCGATCTCATCCCTTCGGGCACAATGCGTATGATTGCGCATACGGGCTATTCGGCGGTTGCGCCCGGCAACACCCTGCCCGCCTACATCGCCGCAGGCAAATCCGATTTCTGGGGCGCGGAGTGCGATATCCGCCGCACCAAAGACGGCGTATGGATTCTGATACATAACGAAAATGTGGACGATATGACAGACGGCACGGGAAAAGTTTCGGAGATGACCTATGCCGAAATAAGTCAGCTTACGATTGACAAAGGCAACAATCTCGAGCAGTATCCCGGCACAAAAATCGCCACGCTCACGGAGTATCTGGATGTGTGTAAGGAATACGGTCTGCATCCCGTGATTGAACTTAAACCCGAAGCGGATATTGACACGATGGAAGAACTTGCCGCTCTTCTGCTCGCGCGCGAAGAAAGGGATATGTTTTACATCATCTGCTTCAGCCGCGACCTCTGCGTGCGCATAAAAGAACTGATGCCGCAAACCCCCGTTTACTATCTGATAAGCAACGAGGGCGTGTCGCGCGAGGATATTGACTTTGCGCTTGAAAACAATCTTGACGGTATGGATATTCACTGCTATCTGCCCGATGAATATATAAGCGAGGTGGTCGCTTCGGGCCTTGATGTGTTTGTGTGGACGGTTGACGATATTCCGCTCGCGGAGCGTCTTTACAATCTCGGCATAAACGCAATCACAACCAACTCGCTCACGCAGGAAAAGCCTTCCGGCACTTTCCGTCAGCAAATCAGATGGTTTTTCCGCGATCTGCGCTATTACCTGAATCTGTTTTTTGCCCGCTTTTCCGTCAAATAAACCCGATTTGAAACTGACGAGGTTTTTATGAATAAAACAAGAAAATTTACGGCGCTTCTGCTCGCCTTTGCCTCTCTCGTTTCCCTCCTGCTTACCGGGTGCGCCCCGAAAAAGACTTTTGCAGATACAGTAGGAAATGAAGAGATAAAAAAGGTTTTTGCGGATTTCAGATATCCCGGCGATATCGTTGACTCGCTCGGCATTGATTATAATCTGAAGCCCGACCTGAAAGGTCTGACAAAAAAGACCGAAGATGCTCCCGACAGCGGTTACATTGACAGTTATTACAATAAAAAGGGCAATAAAGTTTACGCCCTTTACCGCGAAAGCGGCGAGGACCGCTTTGATTACTTCACAAAGGACAAAAACGGCAACGAAATCACCGCCGCCTATTATACGGATGAAAACGGTGAAGTAACCGGCATCAGGGTAGACTGCGACGAGTATTATATGAACATCTACCACGAGGATGACGGGCGCCTGAGTTACTACTGCGATATATATGACCCCGTTGACCGTATGACCTTTGTCACCTGCGATGAGGAGAATTCCGTGTGGAATATCGAGGCGGCGGGTTATTTCACCGAAGATAAATATGTGAATTTCAGCAGCTGGGAAAATATCGACGGCGAAACCGAAGAATGGTTTGAAGATAAATACGAAAGAGCAGATTCAATCGAAACAACGGACGTAAGCGAATTATACGGCATTATTCCTTTCACCTTCTGCGCGGGTAAGCATAAACTCGCATATACCGAAAATGCGGGAAAGCGCGAGTGGTATATGACCTTTGACATAATCGTACAGTTTGACACTATGGAAGATGCGGAGAAATTCGCCCTTACACACAAAACAACCGAGCCCGGTTACGGCGATGACGGCGAAACACCCGAACTTCTGATTAAAGATATCACCCTTAAATTCTCTGATGAATTTGAAAACTTCGCGGGCTTTGCGACAAGAGAATTCAACGATTATTACTCGCTCGTAATCCGACTTGATGATAATTATGAGATTGCCGAATTTACCATCGGCGGAATTCAGTTTTATTGATAAGAAAAGAGCATAATAAAAGCACCATCTGCTCGATGGTGCTTTTTGTTTTGACTTTATTTTTTGAGTGACGCTTCAATGAATCCCTTGAACAGCGGGTGGGGCTTGTTGGGCCTTGATTTGAATTCGGGATGGTACTGCACGCCGACGAAAAACGGTCTGTCGCTGAGTTCAACCGTTTCCACAAGGGTGCCGTCGGGCGAAATGCCGCTTAAGGTCAGGCCGCAGGCGGAAAGTTTTTCGCGGTAATCGTTGTTGAATTCGTAGCGGTGGCGGTGCCTCTCGCTTATCTCTTTCGCGCCGTAGCATCTTTCCATAGTCGTGCCTTCGCCGATTATGCAGGGGTATGCTCCGAGACGAAGCGTGCCGCCCTTATCTATTTCATCGCTCTGGCCGGGCATAAAGTCTATAACTTTGTTTTTGCAGATTTCGTCAAATTCGCCTGAGTTTGCGTCGGTAATGCCTGCCGCATCGCGGGCGTATTCTATCACGGCAATCTGCATTCCGAGGCAGATTCCGAAATAGGGAATATTCTTTTCTCTCGCGTATTTCGCGGCGAGAATCATACCCTCAATGCCCCTGTCGCCGAAGCCGCCGGGCACGATTATTCCGCTTACATCTTCAAAGATTTCATCGCCGTTGTCTTCGGTGATTGTTTCGGAGTCAATCCATTTGATTTTTATTTCGGCGTTATGATAATAGCCCGCGTGGCGCAGGGCTTCCGCCACCGAAAGATAGGCGTCGTGCAGCTGTACATATTTGCCCACAAGCCCTATGGTTACGCTGACTTTTTCGTTTTTGATTCTCTCAACAAGTTCTTCCCATTCCTTAAGGTCGGGCGCGGGGGCGTTTATGCCGAGCCGCCTGCATACAACGGACGAAAAGTCCGATTTTTCAAGCATGAGCGGCGCTTCGTAAAGGCAGGAAAGCGTGATGTTTTCTATGACGCATTCCTTAGGCACATTGCAGAAAAGGGCGATTTTGTTGAATATGGAGTCCTCAAGCGGCTCATCGCAGCGCAGGACTATTATATCGGGGTTTACACCCATACCCTGCAGTTCTTTTACGGAGTGCTGTGTGGGCTTTGATTTGTGCTCGTCGGAGCCTCTGAGGTAAGGCACGAGACAAACGTGAATAAACAGGCTGTTTTCTTTGCCCACTTCGAGTGAAATCTGGCGCACCGCCTCAATGAAGGGCTGGCTTTCGATATCGCCGATTGTGCCGCCGATTTCCGTGATAACCACATCGGCGTCGCTGTGCTTACCGACATTGTAGACAAAGTTTTTGATTTCGTTTGTGATGTGAGGGATTACCTGCACCGTCGAGCCGAGATACTCGCCGCGGCGCTCTTTGTTAAGCACATTCCAGTAAACTTTACCGGTTGTGAGGTTTGAATATTTGTTCAGGTCCTCGTCAATGAATCTCTCATAGTGCCCGAGGTCGAGGTCGGTTTCCGCTCCGTCTTCGGTCACGTACACTTCACCGTGCTGATAGGGGCTCATCGTGCCGGGGTCAACGTTGATATAAGGGTCAAGTTTCTGCGCGGCGACTTTAAGCCCTCTGGCTTTGAGCAGCCTGCCGAGGGATGCCGCCGTGATGCCTTTGCCAAGGCCCGAAACAACACCGCCTGTTACGAAAATATACTTTGTCATATTCACACCTCTCTCGTTTTCACTCACTGTCTGCCTTTATTATTTGCCGCTGTCGCCGTAGTTTGAAAGTACCCTTGCCGACGGGTCGTTTACGTCGCAGCCCTCCCACTCCTTGTTGGGCATCCAGAAATCTTTGATCATCCCGCCCTGACCGGGATAGTATTTCTCAAATATTTCTCTGTAAAGGAGCGATTCCTTTGTGAAGGGCTTTGCGTGTGTGTATTTCGCGGATTTCACTTCAAATTCTTCGTCGCTGTATTTCTTTTCGGCAAACTCCTTGAGGTAGTCGACCATCGAATGTCCCACGGCATCCGAAAACGCGGCTTTCTCGCGCATAAGAATGCTCTCGGGCAGATAGTCGCCCTCAAAGGCGTGCCTGAGAAGATACTTACCTTTGTTATAGATATTCATCTTCTTTTCGGGGTTAATCGACATAACATATTCTACAAAGTCGAGGTCGCCGAAAGGCACTCTCGCCTCCATTGAATGAACGGAAATACATCTGTCCGCGCGAAGAACATCGTACATATACAGTTCGCGGATTCTCTTCTGCGCCTCTTTCTGAAACGCCCCGGCGTCGGGCGCGAAATCGGTGTATTTGTAGCCGAAAAGTTCGTCGGAGATTTCGCCCGTGAGCAGCACTCTGACATCGGTGTTTTCGTGAATTGCCTTGCAGATGAGATACATACCCATACTCGCGCGCACCGTGGTGATATCAAAGGTGCCGAGCGCGGCGATAACTTCCTCAAGCGAGCCGATAACATCTGATGACGTAATGATTATTTCCCTGTGGTCGCTGCCGATATACTCGGCAACTTCCTTTGCGTATTTGAGGTCTATGGCGTCTTCGCTCATACCGATGGCGAAAGTCCTTATGGGCTTTTTGAGCAGTTTTGCCGAAACGGCGCAGACAAGTGAACTGTCAAGTCCGCCGCTGAGCAGGAAACCTACGGGAGCATCGGCGTCAAGGCGCTTTTCGATGCCGGCAACGAGTTTGTCGTGGATGTTGCCGCAGATTTCTTCAAGGCTGCCGTCGGTGTATTCGCTCACATCTGCTATATCGCGGTAGCAGACGAATTTTTCGCCGTCGTAATAGTGTCCGGGCGGGAAGGGCATAACTTTATCGCTCAGGCCCACCAGGTTTTTCGCTTCGCTCGCAAACATAATGCTTCCGTTTTTGTCATAAGCGTAGAAAAGAGGCCTTATGCCTATCGGGTCTCTCGCGGCTATGAGGCATTTCTTTTCGCCGTCATATATGACGAGCGCATACTCGGCGTCAAGCATGCGGAACATATCAAAGCCGTATTTTTCATACATCGGCAGAAGAATCTCGCAGTCGGAATCGCTTGTGAATTCATATTCCTTTTCAAGTTCTTTCTTTATTTTACGGAAACCGTATATTTCGCCGTTGCATACGAGTTTATTGCCCCCGAGTTCAAAGGGCTGCATGCCGGTTGACTCAAGGTCCATTATCGCAAGGCGGTGGAAGCCCAGAAGGCCGTCGCCCGCTTTTATCACTCTGGTGTCGTCGGGTCCTCTCGATTTGGTTTTCTGAAACGCCGTTTCAAATTTTGCATAGTCTTCGGGGTATGAAAGCAATCCTACAACAGAGCACATGCTGTTTCACCTCTTTCGGCAGAAAATAAAAAAAAGAGGCAAAGGCACCCGTAAAGGGCGCCTTTGCCTTAAACTTGTATGCAATTCTATCACCTGTATATTTCATTGTCAAGAGTCACTTGCCTGTATTTTGTACTGTTTTTGCAATTTTTACAATCAGGTCATGCATAATGTGAGATTGTTTTGTGCAAAATAAAGAAATCGGCTCTCCTTATAAAAAACAGTTGACTTAATATATAAAACAGAATATAATCTTGCTTGAACAAAGGCGTTCATTGATTACGGGATTTCTCTGTCAATGAGTGCCCTTTTTGACTTTTAAGGAGCCGGATTATATGAAACTCACGATTCAGGATGTGAAGGACTACATTGAGCAGGAAGACGTAACATTTGTAAGACTTGCTTTCTGCGATGTGTTCGGAAAGCAGAAAAACATATCAATAATGACCACCGAACTCGACCGTGCGTTCGAACACGGGATTGCGATTGACGCCTCAGCCGTCAAAGGTTTCGGCAGCGAAGAAAAGAGCGATGTTTTCCTCTTCCCCGATGCTTCAACGCTTTCCGTGCTTCCCTGGAGACCTTCGCAGGGCAGCGTTGTGAGAATGTACTGCGATATAAAGTATCCCGACGGAAGTCCCTTTGATATAGACTGCAGAAGGATGCTCAAGGACGCGGTTGATTACGCCGAGTCAAAAGGGCTCACAATCAATTTCGGCCCCGAGCACGAGTTCTACCTTTTCAAAACGGATGAGGACGGCTACCCCACAAAGCAGGTTCACGACAGAGCCGGCTATATGGATATAGCCCCCGAAGACAGAGGCGTGAATGTGCGCAGAGAAATCTGCCTCACGCTCAGCGAGATGGGCATTCTGCCCGAAAGCTCGCATCACGAGGAAGGGCCCGGTCAGCACGAGATTGATTTCAAATACAGCGACGCCCTTTCGGCGGCCGATAACTCAATCACTTTCAAATCGGTTGTTTCAACCATCGCGGAGCAGTACGGTCTGTACGCGGACTTTTCTCCGAAGCCCCTGCCCGGCGAAAGCGGAAACGGAGTGCATATCAATATCTCCGTGCATTCCGCCGATTCAAAGGACTGCCTCGAAAGTTTTATGGCGGGAGTGCTCGGCAGGATAAAGGAGATAACGGCATTCCTCAATCCCTCCGAAGATTCCTACAAGCGCCTGGGCAGAAACAAGGCGCCGAAATATATCACCTGGTCAAAAGAAAACCGCTCGCAGCTGATAAGAATCCCCGCAGGAAGCCCCGAGCAACGGAGAATGGAACTCAGATCTCCCGACTCACTCGCAAATCCCTATATCGCACTTACCCTTCTCATTTACGCGGGCATTGAGGGCATAGACAAAAACTTAAGCGCCCCCTCCCCCACGGACTTAAACCTTTACAGCACACCCGAAGAAAAACTCAGCGGCATAGAAACGCTGCCCGGAACCCTTGAAGAGGCAAACAGATTCGCAAGAGAAAGCGAATTCGTAAAATCGATTTTGCCCGGGAGAGTAATTGATATCTACACTCTCTGATAATTGACAATCCGAGCCGCAGAAAAGGAGAAAACGTATGCCGCCTGAAAAAAGATGCTTCAGCGTGCTTATCGTATCGGGCAAAAAGCAAAACGCTTCTCTGCTTTCGGCTATGATTGACTCCCCGGATTACAGACCGGTTGACTCGGCGCTGAGCGCAAGCGAGGCAAAGCGGAAACTGCTGATAAGCCCGTACGATATTCTGATTATAGATCCGCCGCTTCCGGATGAATTCGGCTGTGACTTCGCCCTTGACGCAACAGCCACAACCCGCGCCGGCATAATGATGACGGTGAGAAGCGAACTTTACGAATCAACCTGCGCCAAAGTTGAAAACGCCGGCATACTCACCCTGGCAAAGCCGGTGCCGCAGAAAAACTTCCAGGCTGCTCTCAGGCTGATAGCCGCCACAAGCGCACGCCTTCTCAACGAGCAGAAGAAAGCGCGCAAACTGCAGGATAAACTTGACGAAATAAAACTCGTGAGCAGGGCGAAATTCATCCTGATGGAAAAGATGAAACTCACCGAGCCGGAGGCGCACCGCTACATTGAAAAAGAGGCGATGGACTCACGGCGCACGAGAAAAGAAATCGCACAGGATATAATAGACAGCAACTGACACCCGTACGCAAAGGCGCACTGCCCTTCGGGGCGGAAACCTTTTTATATTTCATTTCGGAGAAACCCGACAGAAAAAGGAGTATAACCATGAGCAAAAACTACGTTGACGAAATCATCGAAAAACTCGGTCAGAAGTACGAAAACCAGCCGGAATTCCTTCAGGCCACCACAGAAGTGCTTGATTCACTTCGCCCCGTAATCGAAAAGAACGAAGCGGTTTACAAGAAAGATGCCGTTCTCGAAAGACTCGTTGAGCCCGACAGACAGATTATCTTCAGAGTGCCCTGGATTGACAGAAACGGCGACGCGCACGTCAACACCGGCTACCGCGTTCAGTTCAACAACGCAATCGGCCCCTACAAAGGCGGTCTGAGACTTCATCCTTCCGTAAACATCAGCATCATCAAGTTCCTCGGCTTCGAGCAGATTTTCAAAAACTCCCTTACAGGCCTGCCCATCGGCGGCGCAAAGGGCGGCTCGGACTTTGACCCCAAGGGCAAGACCGACAGAGAGATTATGTCCTTCTGCAAGAATTTCATGCTTGAACTCTACAAATACATCGGCGCTGACACCGACGTTCCCGCAGGCGACATCGGCACGGGCGCAAGAGAAATCGGCTATATGTTCGGCGCATACAAGCGCATCAGCCGTCTTCATGAAGGCGTGCTCACCGGCAAGGGCCTTGAATATGGCGGCTCCCTCGCAAGAACAGAGGCAACCGGCTACGGCCTTCTTTACCTCACCGAAGAAATGCTCAAGTGCAACGGCATTGATATCGCAGGCAAAACCGTCGCTGTTTCCGGCTCGGGTAACGTTGCGACTTATGCAATAGAAAAAGCACAGCAGCTCGGCGCAAAGGTTGTTACCTGCTCCGATTCAAACGGCTGGGTTTACGATCCCGAAGGCATCGACCTTGCAGCACTTAAAGAAATCAAAGAGAAAAACCGTCAGAGACTTACCGAGTACAAAAAGTACCGTCCCGATTCAGAGTATCACGAGGGCAGAGGCGTATGGAGCGTTAAAGTTGACATCGCTCTTCCCTGCGCAACTCAGAACGAACTTCGCCTTGAAGATGCCGAAATGCTTGTTGCAAACGGCTGCATAGCTGTTGCCGAAGGCGCAAACATGCCCACCACCGCCGACGCTGTCAAGTATCTTCAGGATCATGACATCCTTCTTGCTCCCGCAAAAGCGGCAAACGCAGGCGGCGTTGCCACCTCCGCTCTCGAAATGTCACAGAACTCCGAGAGACTCAACTGGACATTCGAAGAAGTTGACTCCAAACTCAAGAACATCATGATCAACATTTTCCACAACATGGACGATGCCGCAAAGAAATACGGCATGGAGAAAAACTATGTTGCCGGTGCAAACATTGCCGGCTTTGAAAAAGTTCTCAACGCCATGATGGCTCAGGGCGTTTGCTGATTATTAAATCTATACAAACTCAGAAAACCCGCAGGATTAAGTTCTGCGGGTTTTCCCGAAAGGGCAGTTCTTATGCTTACAGACGAAAACAAAAAACTTGTTTTTGAAGACGGCACCGTGTTTTACGGATATTCCTTCGGCTCCGAAACCGAAAAAATACTTGAAATAGTCTTCAACACCTCGCCCGTGGGTTATCAGGAAATCCTGAGTGACCCGTCCTACACCGACCAGGCGGTATGTATGACCTATCCGCTCATCGGCAACTACGGTATGGCGGCGGACGACTACGAAACCGACGTGCCCACAATCGGCGCGCTTATCGTGAGGGAATATAATGATATCCCGTCAAACTTCCGCAGCGAGCATACGCTCGGCGAGATAATGAAGAAATATGATATCGCGGGCATAAGCGGAGTGGACACGAGAGCAATCACCCGCATAATCCGCGACAAGGGCAGCAGCAAGGTGCTTCTCACCGCGGCAGACACTCCCGAAAGCGAGTGCGCCGCAAAACTCGCGGGCATCCCTCTGCCGCACGATTCCGTGAGCAGAGTGTCGCACAAAGGATTCAGAGAGTTTACCGCGGATAATCACCGCCTTCATATCGTCGCCTTTGACTGCGGCATTAAGCAGAATATCATCCGCTCGCTCAACTCCCTGGGCTGCAGCGTTACAAGCGTGCCGTGGAACACGGGCTTTGACGAGGTAAAGGCAATGAACCCCGACGGAGTTTTCCTTTCAAACGGACCCGGCGACCCGGAGGATGTGGCGGAACTTATTCAGACCGTGAAAAAGATTGCGGGCAACTACCCCGTTTTCGGTATATGCCTCGGTCATCAGATTCTTTCGCTCGCTTACGGCGCGCGCACCTACAAGCTCAAATTCGGCCACCGCGGAGGAAATCACCCGGTTAAGAATATAATCACCGGCAGGACGGAAATCACCTCGCAGAATCACTCCTATGCGGTAAACCCCGACAGCGTCGCGGGCACTCCGCTCACCGTTACTCACATAAATCTGCTCGATAACACCGTTGAGGGCGTGATGTGTGAGAGCGACAGAGTTTTCGGCGTGCAGTATCACCCCGAGAGCGCACCCGGCCCTCAGGACAGCGGATATCTGTTTGACTGCTTTATAAATATGATTGAAGGCGGCGGAATATATGCCCAAAAGAACTGACATAAAAAGAATACTCGTTATCGGCTCGGGTCCGATAGTAATCGGCCAGGCGGCTGAGTTTGACTATGCGGGCACACAGGCCTGCCTTGCTCTCAGGGAAGAAGGCTATGAGGTTATACTCTGCAACTCAAACCCCGCCACGATAATGACCGACTCCGTTATTGCGGACAGAATATATATGGAGCCTCTCACCGCGGATTTTGTCGCGAGAATCATAAGAAAAGAGAGGCCGGATGCCGTTTTGCCCGGTATCGGCGGGCAGACAGGTCTCAACCTCGCGGTTGCGCTTGAAAAAGACGGCGTATTCGAGGAGTGCGAAACAGAACTTCTCGGCACAAAAAGCCGGAGTATCGAAAAAGCGGAGGACCGTGAACTTTTCAAGGAACTCTGCATGGAAATCGGCGAGCCCGTAATCCCCTCCAAGATAACCTACGGCATTGAAGAGGCGGTCGCGGCCGCAGACGAAATCGGCTACCCCGTGGTGCTTCGCCCCGCTTTCACGCTCGGCGGCACGGGCGGCGGCTTTGCCGACAACAGACAGGAACTTGAGGAAATAGCGAAAAACGCGTTCAAACTTTCGCCCGTTCATCAGGTGCTTATAGAAAAGAGCGTAAAGGGCTTCAAGGAAATCGAATATGAGGTTATCAGGGATTCCGCGGACACGGCAATCACCGTGTGTAACATGGAAAACCTCGATCCCGTCGGCATACACACGGGCGATTCAATTGTCGTGTGCCCTTCGCAGACACTTACCAACAAAGAATATCATATGCTCAGGGACAGCGCCCTTAAAATCATCCGCGCTCTCGAAATTGAGGGCGGATGCAACGTTCAGTTTGCGCTCGACCCCGAGTCGTTTACATATTATGTGATAGAGGTAAACCCCAGGGTTTCCCGCTCATCCGCTCTCGCGTCAAAAGCGAGCGGCTACCCCATTGCGAGAGTTTCGGCAAAAATCAGCGTGGGTATGCGTCTTGATGAAATTCACCTGGCAAACACCCTCGCCTCCTTTGAGCCCGCGCTCGATTATGTGGTAACAAAGATGCCGAGATTCCCCTTTGACAAATTCACCTCGGCGGATAACCGCCTGAGCACTCAGATGAAAGCGACCGGCGAAACGATGAGCATCGGCAGAACCTTTGAGGAAAGCCTGCTCAAAGCGGTGCGCTCGCTCGAAACGGGCACACAGCATCTGCGCCTCGCGAAATTCGACGATGAGGAAACGGACGCCCTGCTTGAATATATCAGGAAGGGAACGGACGACAGAATTTACGCCATAGCGGAACTTTTCAGAAGAAATGTAAAGCCCAAAGAGGTTGCCGCGAGAACAAAAATCGATATGTTTTTCCTTACAAAGATTGCGAATATCACCGAAGAGGAAAAACGGATTGCGGAAAACAGAAACGAAAAAGAACTCTACAAGGCAAAGAGAATGGGCTTTTCCGACAGGGAGATTGCCCGCGTATGGGGCATAACCGAAGCCGCCGTGCGTGAAGAAAGAAAGAAATACGGCATAGTGCCCGTCTATAAGATGATTGACACCTGCGCCTCCGAGTTTGAGAGTTATGTGCCCTATTTCTATTCGACCTACGAATACGAAAACGAATCGATAAAATCGGATAAGGAAAAAATCATCGTGCTCGGCTCGGGCCCGATCAGAATCGGTCAGGGCATCGAGTTTGACTACTCCACCGTGCACGCGGTAAAAACAATCAAGGAAAACGGCTACGAGGCAATCATCATAAACAACAACCCCGAAACCGTTTCCACCGATTACACCACCTCCGACAAGCTCTATTTTGAGCCGCTCACGGTTGAGGAAACGCTCAACATAATCGAATTCGAGCAGCCGCTCGGAGTAATCGTGACTCTCGGCGGTCAGACGGCAATCAACCTTGCCGAGCCGCTCGATGAATACGGCGTGAAGATAATCGGCACGGACTGCGAAGCGATAGACAAGGCGGAAAACCGCGACGCTTTTGACAGGCTCCTGACCGAACTTGATATTCCCCGCCCGAAAGGCACGGCGGTCACAAACATTGAGGCAGGCGTTAAAGCCGCCGAAGAAATCGGCTACCCCGTGCTCGTGCGTCCGTCATTTGTGCTCGGCGGCAGGGCCATGCAGATTGTTTCAAAAGAAAAAGACCTCAGGCATTATCTTGAAACTGCCGTTCACATTGATGAGGACAAGCCCGTGCTCGTCGATAAATACATCAAGGGCAAGGAACTCGAGGTTGACGCCGTATGCGACGGCAAGGATGTCTTCATACCCGGCATTATGGAACTCGTTGAAAGAACGGGCGTGCATTCGGGCGACTCGATAAGCGTCTATCCCACCTACAGCGTTTCCGAAAAGGTGAGAAACACCATCGTTGACTATACGGAGCGTCTGGGCAAAGGCATAGGCATAATAGGCCTTTTCAACATCCAGTTTATTGTGGACGCGGATGAAAATGTATATATCATCGAGGTAAATCCCCGCTCGTCAAGAACAGTCCCCTTCCTTTCAAAGGCGACGGGCAAACCGATTGCGGACATCGCCCTCCTCGTGATGATGGGCAAATCGCTCGAGGAGCAGGGTCTCACGGGTGTATTCTCCGACAAGTCCGCGAAATACTATGTCAAAGTTCCCGCGTTTTCATTCTCCAAACTGCACGGTATGGACTCATACCTCTCACCCGAAATGAAATCGACGGGCGAGGCAATCGGCTTTGACGAAAAGATACACAGAGCCATGTACAAGGCGTTTCTGTCTTCGGGCATCAAACTGCTCAATCACGGCACCGTAATAGTTTCGCTCGCCGACGAGGATAAAATCGAGGGCATACCCCTTGTGAAAAGATTTTACGATATGGGCTTCAGCATAGAGGCAACCTCCCTTACCGCCGAATATCTAAAACGCGCGGGCATACGCACGAGAGTGAGGAAGAAACTCAGCGAGGGCAGTAACGAAATACTCGAGGCCATCCGCAGAGGAAATGTGAGTTATGTTATCAACACCAGAGCGGTGCTCTCGGGCGTCCACTATGAAGACGGCGAGGCAATAAGAAGTACCGCGATTGAAAACGGCATCACAATGTTCACCTCGCTTGATACGGTGCGCGTTTTCCTCGATGTGCTCGAAGAGCAGACATTTCTTGTGGAGCCGATTGATTTTGTGCGCAAATAAGGAGCGGTTATGGAAAAGATTCTTGTGCTTGATTTCGGCGGACAGTATAATCAGCTGATTGCCCGCCGCGTGCGTGAACTTAATGTATATGCGGAGATTATTCCCTACAGCGGAATAACCGTTGACGAAATAAAAAACAGAGAATACAGCGGCATAATCTTCACCGGAGGGCCCAACAGCGTTTACGATGAAAACTCGCCTCACTTCGACCCTGCCGTGCTCGACGCGGGCATACCCGTGCTCGGCATATGCTACGGCTGTCAGTTAATCGCCTATATGGGCGGCGGTGAAATCTGTCAGGCTCAGAGCATAAGCGAATACGGCAAAACGGATTTAACTGTCCGTCAGAGCCCCCTTTTCGAAGGTGTGCCCGGAAACAGCGTATGCTGGATGAGCCACACGGACTATGTGAAAACTCCGCCCGCAGGTTTTGAAATCACCGCGGTCACGGGCAGCTGCCCCTGCGCCGCGCTTGCCGACAGCGGCAGAAAAATCTACGGCGTGCAGTTTCACCCGGAGGT
This sequence comes from Clostridiaceae bacterium, assembly GCA_016280595.1. Taxonomy (GTDB): domain Bacteria; phylum Bacillota; class Clostridia; order Oscillospirales; family Acutalibacteraceae; genus CAG-177. Next base: position 24,692 of record JAEEHB010000010.1, read on the forward strand.
AACACACACCGAATACGGCGGACTTATCCTCTCGAATTTCGTCAAAAACATCTGCGGGTGCCCGGGCGACTGGACCATGAGCAATTTCGCCGAATCATCAATTGCAAAATACAGGGAGAAACTCGCGGGCAAAAAAGTGCTCTGCGCTCTCTCGGGCGGAGTTGATTCGTCCGTTGCCGCCGTGCTTCTGCACAAGGCGATAGGCGAAAACCTCATCTGCGTTTTCGTCGACCACGGCCTTCTGCGCAAGGATGAGGGCGATATGGTCGAGCGCGTTATGAAAAACGAGATGGGCCTTAACCTCATAAGAGTAAACGCGCAGGAGAGATTTCTCAATAAACTCGCGGGCGTAACCGAGCCAGAGAAAAAGAGAAAGATAATCGGCGAAGAGTTTATTCGCGTGTTTGAGGATGTCGCCAAGGATATAGGCAAGGTTGATGTGCTCGTGCAGGGCACGATTTACCCCGACGTTATCGAGAGCGGCAAAGGCGACGCCGCTGTGATAAAGAGCCATCACAATGTAGGCGGTCTGCCCGATATCATAGAATTTGAAGAAATAGTTGAGCCGCTCAGAGACCTTTTCAAGGACGAAGTCAGAGCGGTCGGCAGGCAGCTCGGCATTCCCGGATATCTTGTCAGCCGTCAGCCCTTCCCGGGGCCCGGACTTGCGATAAGGGTAATCGGAGAAATAACGCGTGAGAAACTCGAAATACTGCGCGAGGCGGACGCAATTTTCAGAGAAGAGCTTGACAATTCCTCTTTCCGCGGTCAGGCAAATCAGTATTTTGCCGTGATTACGGACTGCCGCACCGTAGGCGTTATGGGCGACGCCCGCACTTACGGCTATACGGTTGCCCTTCGCGCCGTGACTACCGACGACTTTATGACGGCGGATTTCGCAAGAATTCCGTTTGATATTCTCGCAAAAGCGTCGGGTCGAATCACAAACGAAGTGCGCGCCGTGAGCAGGGTTGTCTACGATGTCACCGCCAAACCGCCCGCCACTGTTGAGTGGGAATAAGGGCATTCTCTTATCATCCTGCACAAAAGTTATTCATCATTTTGAGTGAGAATAGACATATGTTCCGATTTTTCGCTTATCGGCAAAAACCGATTGACAACGGAATAATCGGGGCGTAAAATACAGGTAATGAAGGCAAAGGCGTCTTTGAGTTACGGCTCATTGACGCCTTTTCATTTTTATTTCATCACGAAAAGCAAGGGCGCTTTTCCCTTCGGGGAAGAGCGCCTCTTTTTGATTTCAAGGGGGCTGATACAATGGAAAATAACCTTTCCTGCGGTAACGGAAGTTCGTCAGGCATTACCGCTTCGGCATCGCACACCCCGCACAGATTAAAATGAATTACGGAGGAAAAAACAATGAGTAAAATCACAAAAGAAGAAATCCTTAAAAGCGCAAAAGAAAACAATGTTGAATTTATCCGCCTTCAGTTTACAGACCTTTTCGGCATTATGAAAAACATTGCCGTTACTGTATCACAGCTTGAAAAAGCGCTTGATAACGACTGCATGTTTGACGGCTCCTCAATCGACGGCTTCGCGAGAATTGACGAGAGCGATATGTACCTTCACCCCGACCTCGACTCCTGGGCAATAGTCCCCTGGAGAAAGCATAACGAAATTCAGACCGGCAGACTTATCTGCTCGGCGTACAAAGCGGATAACAAAACGCCCTTTGACGGCGACCCGAGAAACATCTTCAAAAAGGTTATTGAAGACGCGGCGGCTCAGGGCTACGGCTTCAACGTAGGCCCCGAGTGCGAATTTTTCCTTTTCAAACTCGATGAGAGCGGCAAGCCCACCCTTCAGACCGGCGACGAAGCGGGTTACTTTGACCTGAACCCGATCGATCACGGTGAAAACTGCCGCAGAGATATCTGCCTTGCCCTTGAAAAAATGGGCTACACCATCGAGGCGTCTCACCACGAGGTTGCCGAAGGTCAGCACGAAATCGACTTCCAGTTCGGCGACGGTCTTACCACGGCGGACAGAGTTATGACCTTCAAGCACGTTGTCAAGACTTACGCCACAAAGCACGGTCTTCACGCGACCTTTATGCCCAAGCCCATTTACGGCATCAACGGCAGCGGCATGCATACCAACATGAGCCTTTACGATATCAAGACAGGCAAAAACATATTCGACGATCCCGACGGCGAACTCGGTCTTTCAAAAGAGGCTTATTCATTTATCGCCGGCATTATGGACCACATCAAAGGTATGGCGGTATTTTCAAACCCGACCGTCAACTCCTACAAACGTCTTGTGCCCGGCTATGAGGCCCCGAGCTACCTTGTATGGAGCACCTCAAACCGCTCCTGCCTTGTCAGAATCCCCGCGAGCAGAGGCAAGGGCACCAGAGTTGAACTTCGCTGCCCCGACCCGACCTGCAACCCCTATCTTGAAATGGCACTCTGCCTTGCTGCAGGTCTTGACGGCATAAAGAGGGGCCTTGTACCCAAGCCCGCTTACGATAAGAACGTGTTCGTTCTCTCCGACGAAGAACTTGCAAAAGAGGGCATTGATTGCCTGCCCGGCACTCTCGAAGAGGCAATTGAAGAAGCGGAGAAGGATCCCTTCATCAAGCAGGTTATCGGCGAGCAGGCGTTTGACAACTACATCAAAGGCAAGAAAGCCGAATGGGATGATTACAGAACAAAGGTCAGCCAGTGGGAGATCGACAAATATATGATTAACTACTGATTTGTTTCAAGTAAAAACTCTTGCGTTTTTACTCCTTTTCAGCGGGAATGCTCTTTGCCGCATAAAAGGGCATTCCCGGCACTCTGAAAAAGAGAGCGCATAACAGGAAAGAGATTTATATACAATGAACAGTTCAATAATTTCCGTAGTGACGGAAAGTGTTTTTTCGGTCTGGTTTTTAATCGGCGCCGCGCTCGTCTTCTTTATGCAGTGCGGTTTCGCCATGGTTGAAAGCGGATTCACAAGAGCGAAAAACGCGGGAAACATCATAATGAAAAACCTGATGGATTTCTGCATAGGCGCTATTGTGTTTGTTTTGCTCGGCTTCGGTCTTATGATGGGCGAGGAGTGCCTGGGCGGCTTTATTGGAATGCCGACACTCGGCGTATTCTCCGATTACGCTCATTTTGACTGGTCGAACTTCGTTTTTAACCTCGTATTCTGCGCCACCGCCGCAACAATCGTTTCCGGCGCCATGGCCGAAAGAACAAAGTTTTCGTCTTACTGTATTTACTCTGCCGTAATCTCCGCCTTCATCTACCCCGTTGAGGCGGGCTGGGTATGGAACCCGGACGGCTGGCTCGTGAAACTCGGATTTCACGATTTCGCAGGCTCAACCGCAATTCATATGGTCGGCGGAATTGCCGCTTTCATCGGCGCGGCGATACTCGGCCCCCGTATAGGCAAATACAAAATCGACAAGGCGACGGGCAAAAAGGTTGCAAAGGCGATACCCGGCCACAACCTCACCGTCGGCGCGCTCGGAGTTTTCATCCTCTGGTTTGCGTGGTACGGTTTCAACGGAGCCGCCGCGACAAGCACCGATATGCTCGCTTCGATTTTTGTCACCACCACTCTCGCTCCCTCTGTGGCAACGGTTGTCACGATGATATTCACCTGGATTAAAGACGGCAAGCCCGATGTTTCGATGAGCCTTAACGCCTCACTCGCGGGCCTTGTGGCAGTTACCGCGTCCTGCGACTGCACCGACGCTCTCGGCTCAATCATCATAGGCGCCGTTTCGGGCATACTTGTTGTGCTCGCCGTTGAGTTCATTGACAAGAAACTCCACATTGACGACCCGGTCGGCGCCTGCGCGGTACACCTTGCAAACGGCATCTGGGGCACCTTCGCCGTAGGTCTGTTTTCGGCAGGATATAACGGAGTGGGCAAAGGCCTGTTTTACGGCGGCGGTTTTCATCAGCTCGGCATACAGGCGCTCGGCTTTGTCTGTATCGCTTCGTGGACAGCGGTCACAATGCTGATTGTCTTCAATCTTATCAAGAAGTTCCACGGTCTTCGCGTAAGCGAGGAGGAGGAAATCAAAGGCCTTGACGCCACCGAGCACAATCTCCCCTCCGCCTATGCCGACTTTATGCCTGCTATGGCAGTTGCAACTTCATCCTCAATGAAGGCGATTCTTCCCGACGCAAAAGAGGTCACTCCTCTTACTCCCGTTCAGCCTGTTGAGGCGGCGGTGCCGGTTGAATCCTACATTGCGAGAAACAAACCGCAGCTTACCAAAATTGTTATGGTCTTCAATCCCGCAAGGTTTGAGGCGGTCAAGGATGCGATGAACGACATCGGCGTTACCGGTATGACCGTTACCAATGTAATGGGCTGCGGCACGCAGAAGGGACACAACATAAAGAAATACAGAGGCGTTGAGATTGAGGAAATGAATCTCAACCCGAAGATGAAACTCGA
>JAEEHB010000011.1 GCA_016280595.1 Clostridiaceae bacterium
GCACATGTTCTTCGAGGCTGACAGAATCGCCGCATTCCGCGAGATGATCTGCGCAGATACCGTTGAGCAGAGAGAAGCGGCTCTCGATAAGATTATGCCTTATCAGCAGGGCGACTTTGAAGCTCTCTACGAAGCCCTTGAAGGCTGCCCCGTAACCATCAGATTCCTCGATCCTCCTCTTCACGAGTTCGTTCCCACCGAGGAAGCCGACATCGAACTGCTTGCAAAAGCACAGGGCAAGAGCGTTGCCGACATCAAGGCAATCATCGCTTCCCTCCACGAGTTCAACCCCATGATGGGTCACAGAGGCTGCCGCCTTACCGTTACCTATCCCGAAATCGCAAAGATGCAGACCAAAGCGGTTATCCGCGCTGCCATCAATGTGAAGAAAGCACATCCCGACTGGAACATTGAGCCCGAAATCATGATTCCGCTTGTAGGCGAAGTCAAAGAGTTCAAGTTCGTCAAGAATATCGTTGTTGCCACAGCCGATGCCGAAATCGCCGCCGCAGGCGCCGATCTCAAGTATCAGGTAGGCACCATGATCGAAATCCCCAGAGCGGCTCTCACAGCCGACGAAATCGCCAAAGAGGCAGACTTCTTCTGCTTCGGCACCAACGACCTCACTCAGATGACCTTCGGTTTCAGCCGTGACGACGCAGGCAAGTTCCTCGGCGCTTACTATGACACCAAGATCTTCGAGAGCGATCCCTTCGCCCGTCTCGACCAGAACGGCGTAGGCAAACTTATGGAAATGGCCATCGCACTCGGCAAGCCCGTCAATCCCGCTCTTCACTGCGGTATCTGCGGCGAGCACGGCGGCGATCCCACCTCCGTTGAGTTCTGCAACTCCATCGGCCTTGATTATGTTTCCTGCTCACCGTTCAGAGTGCCCATCGCACGTCTTGCGGCGGCTCAGGCAGCAATCAGCGCAAAAGGCTGATAACAAGCACTTGTTTCGGGAGCGGAATTATTTCGCTCCCGAATTCACCCGAAAAGGTTTTTCCGGCGGCGGGAAGCATATTCTGTTTCCCGCCGGCGGCGATTTGATAAAGACAGATAAGGAAGCACCGGCATTATGACAGAAAACAATTCGAGAAAAAGTTCAGTTGAAGAATACGGTTCAATAGACCTTTTACAGCTTTTTCAGGCATTATGGCAGAAGATTTGGCTGATTGTGCTCGCGGGCGTAATCGTGGCCGCTGCCGTTTTTTCCTGGTCCGCTTTTGTGGTTACTCCCGAGTATTCCGCCACGGCGATGCTTTATGTCAATAACAGCACCATCTCCGTAGGCAGCTCAAGTTTCAGCATAAGCGCCTCCGACATCAGCGCTTCGCAGGCACTTGTCAAAACTTACATAGTCATACTCAAAAACAGAACCACCCTTAACCAGGTGCTTGAAAAAACGGGGCTGAATTATACCTACGGCCAGCTTTCGGGTATGATTACCGCCGCTTCGGTCAACAACACGCAGGTATTCCATGTTACCGTAACCTGCGAAAGCGCCGAAAACGCCGCGGTACTCGCCAACGCGATTGCGGAGGTACTGCCCGTAAGAGTTGCCGAAATCATAGACGGCAGTTCAATGAGACTTGTTGACGAGGCGGTTGTTTCGTCAAGGAAAGTTTCACCCAACATCACCAAAAACACAGCTCTCGGATTCATTGCCGGCGCGATACTTGCCGCAGCGGTGGTCATAGTGCTTGAACTTCTGGACGATGTAATCCACAGCGACGATTACCTGCTTCAGAATTTCGATGTACCCGTACTTGCCAAGATTCCCGACCTTTACGAAAAGCCGTCATCCAGGAAATACGGCTATTACTCCTACTACTACGGTCAGAATCCGAACAAATCAAACAGTAAAGACAAGGGGGCGAAGAAATGAGCAAATCGGCAGAAAGCAGAGCCTCGATAATTGAGCAGAGAAAAACGCTCCACACCAACCTTAACTTTGCCGCAGCGGAAGCATATAAGATGCTCAGAACAAACATTTTTTTCTCGCTTCCCGACGATAAAAAATGCCACATAATCGGCGTTACCAGTTCCGTAAGAGGCGAAGGCAAGAGCACCACGGCAATCAACCTTTCCTATTCGCTTGCGGAGGCGGGCAAAAAGGTGCTTCTTATAGACGCGGATATGCGTCTGCCCTCAATCGCCAAAAAGATGGAGATACCCAATGACCTCGGTCTTTCGGATATTCTCGTGAACGCGGGCGACAAGGTAGGAATAAGCATCCACAAAACCCTCGTCCACGAAAACTGGCACATCATCACATCGGGCAGTATTCCCCCCAACCCTTCGGAACTTCTCGGCTCCGGCAGGATGAAGAAACTTGTCGGTGCGCTTTCCGAAAAGTACGATTTCATAGTTGTTGACCTTCCTCCCGTAACTGTTGTTACCGACGCCACCATCCTTTCACCCGTGCTTGACGGCATAGCGGTTGTTGTTAAAGAAAACAGCACGGACAAACGCGCTCTCAACGAGTGCGTGCGTCTGCTCAAGATGTCCGAGGCAAAGATTCTCGGCTTCATTATGACGAGCGTCAAAGAGGATAACGCCACTTACAGAAAGTACGGCAGTTATTACGGAAAGCATACGCAGGTCAGCGACTGACGGAGAAATATATGACAGATTATCACAGCCATATATTGCCCGGGATTGATGACGGCAGCAAGAATATAGAAGAGAGCATAAAACTGCTCGCCATGCTCAGGGAGCAGGGAGTTGATATTTCGGTTGCCACCCCGCATTTTTATGCGGACAGGACCACGCCCGGAGAGTTTCTGTCAAAAAGGCAGGCGGCGTATGAATCGCTTGTGCTTTACCCCGATTTTCCCGGCGCGGATATCCGGCTGGGCGCCGAAGTCAGTTATTTCCCCGGCATCAGCAGAATAAGTGCTCTGAAGGACCTGCGCATAGAGGGCACCAAACTCCTGCTGCTTGAAATGCCTTTCACAAAATGGAGCGAATACACCCTTCGCGAAATATCCGAACTCAGCTGCTCGGGCGATGTGGTGCTCATGCTCGCCCATATGGAAAGATATCTCGAATTTCAGAGCAGGGGAACAGCCGAAGAACTTGCTCAGATGGGCATACTTATACAGTGCAACGCCTCGTTTTTCGCAAACAAGGCGACAAGCCGCAAGGCGTTCAAAATGCTGAAAAAAGGGCTTATAAACGCGGTCGGCTCCGACTGCCACAGCGTTGACGCGAGACCGCCGAGGTTTGATGAATTCAGAGCGGCGCTCACCGAAAAATTCGGCCCGCGTTTCCTTGACGGCTTCATAGATGAAAACGATTCTCTTCTGGAGGTGTTCGTTTGAAAAACAAATCACTTGTCATAGGCATTGTGCTCGCGATTCTGTGCATAGTCTGCCTGGCAGTGGGGCTTTACGGTCCGATAAAAAACAAGATTTCAAAATCAAATCCCGGTGAGACCGTAACCGGCGGCGATTCAGCCGTTACCGCCACCAACCCGGACGGCACTCCCGTATATGAGACCAATCCCGACGGCACACCCGCCGGCACGCTGACGCCTTCCGAAATAAAAAAGGAAGAAAAGCAGCTCAGCGAATACCGCGCGGTTACAAACGATGTGTACGCCATGATACGCATACCGGGCACCAACATTGATTATCCCGTTGCCCAGAACCCGGAAAACGACAATCTGTATCTCAGACACGATGTTGACGGGCGCTTTTCACCCAACGGCACGCTCTTCACCGAGCACACTTACAATTCCGCCGATTTCAGCGACAGAGTAACCGTGATTTACGGCCACAATATGACGGACGGCGAAATGTTCGGCAACCTGCAGGAGTATTACTCGGATGAAGCGACCTTCGGCAGATACGGTGACATTTACATCACTACGGAAGGCAAAACCCTTCACTACAAAGTTTTTGCCGCCACACCATACGTCAACACGCATATTCTTTATCACTACAACAAATTCCCGACGGACGAATCGGTTGACAGTTTCCTGAATTCCGTTTATTCATCCAGAGAATTCGGGATTAACATAGACGAGGCAAACAAAGCGGACTCAAGCGACAAAATCCTTGTTCTTTCCACCTGTCTCAAAGGCAATTACTCAAAAAGATTTATTGTCCTTGCCAAGTTGGAAGAAAACACTTGACAAAATTCGTCTGCTATTTTATAATACAATGGATATATAGCGGAGTTGTATCTTCTCCGCTTACCACTTTGTGATGAAACGCAAAACGATACGAAAGGAACAAATACTATGAAAAGAACAGTTTGTTTACTTCTTGCAATCCTTGTGGCATTCACCTTTGCCGTAAGTTCTTTTGCAGCAACATCCGATGAATACGGCAACTTCATCAAGAGCCCCGAGATGGAATATGAAGGCAATGTTGTCTCCGCATGGTTTCAGCCCGGTCAGGCAATTGAAATTCTTCTTACTCCCTTCCTTAACAGAGACATTCTCGCCAAGGACGTAAGAACCAAGATTGAAACCGCTTACACCGACATCCTTCACTGCAAATATATCTCCGACCTTGCAGGCGGCTTTGACGGCGTTTACAACGGCCTTGTTTCCAACCTTGCCGTAAGCACTCTCTTCGATCTTTCCTGGACTCAGGGTGATCTTTCCAGAGATGCCACCATCACCATCGGCGGCCTTGATCTTTCACACTTCGTATGCCTTCTCCACTACGGTGAAGACGGCTGGGAGATCGTTAAGAATGCTACCATCCTCGGTGTAAACCTTGTATTCAGCATCGGCAACCTTTCTCCCTTCGCAGTTGTTGTTGACGCTTCCGCATACGGTGAAGCAGTTACTTCTCCCGCTACCGGCGACATCTTCACTGCCGTTGCGGTATGTGCTGCCATCGCTCTCGGCTGCGGCGCAGTTTACTTCATCTCCAGAAGCAGAAAAAAAGCAGAAGACATTATCTGATTACAGGTTAAATGAAAAATAAAGGAATCTCCCGGAATTCATTTTTCGGCAGAGTCCTCGTCATAGCATTGTTGATAGTCCTCGCCGCCGGAGCCATTCTCGCCGTACATAAGTGGGAATCAAAGAGTTACGGATCGGATGAGGACTATGTAACTATTGCGACGGAAAAAGAACGCCAGATGATAAGATACAACAATCAATGGTACGGTCTCAAAGATAATATCGAGACCGTATTGCTGATAGGTCTTGACAAATTCGGCGAGAAATCCGACGGGGAAGAAGACAACTATATTAACAACGCGAGAGCGGACTTTCTGATGCTGCTGATGATTGACAAGCAGACCGAGGAAGTATCCGTGATTCACATAAACCGCGACACAATCGGAGAAATCCGAGTGCTCGGTGTTGCGGGGCAGGTCATTTCCACAAGGCAGGCCCAGCTTACGCTCGCCTACAGTTACGGCAGCGGCGGTATGGACAGCTGCAGAAACACCGTAAACGCGGTTTCAACATATTTTTACGATTTGCCCATTGACCATTATATTGCGGTCACGATGGACGCCGTGAGCATCCTCAACGATGCTGCGGGCGGCGTAACCCTCACGGTTATGGACGATTTCTCGTCCGAGTATCCCGGAATGACTCCGGGCGCGGAGGTCACTCTTGACGGCGAGCAGGCGCTCACCTATGTACGCGCAAGAAAAGGCATGGAAAACCCCAGCAACGTAAGGCGTATGGAAAGACAGCGTCAGTACCTTTCCGCCCTTTATCAGGCAGTCAAGGCGCGCAGCAGCACTGACAGCAATTTCGGGCTTGAAACCATTATGAAAATTTCAAGCTATATGCTCTCGGACTGCAACGTAAACCAGCTTCAGGAAATAATCAACTTCACCTCCGATTTTGAAGTGAAGCCCATCTACACCATCGAGGGCGAATCAAAAGTCGGCGAAAAATTCATGGAATTCTATCCCGATGAAGACAAATTCAAAGCCCTTATAGTCAGTGTATTTTATGAGCCGGTTGACGAAAGTGAAGTCAGTCCTTCATAACGGTAAACAAGCCGACTCCCCGCAGTCGGCTTTTATCATAGGAATTCATTATTTTATAAAATAGCAGGCGCATTTCCTCTGTCACGGAGGTAGGAATATGAGCGACAAACTCTCAAGACCCGGATACAGAGAGATTCTCAGAAGAGCGGAATCTTTTTTTGAAATCCTGATACTCACATTGGAATTTTATCTGATATGGCGGCACTATTACAGCACACGCCACTTTCCCCATTACGGCAGTATGGGAAAGTATGTGCTGATGATGGTGTACGCCGTTCTTTTGATTTTTGTCTTTTATCTGTGTGACAGTCTCAAGTTCGGGCAGCTCAAATTTTCCGATGTGTTCGTCTCGCAGGTCATTTCGATTCTCATGGTGAATTTCATCACCTATTTCCAGCTTTGCCTTATCTCAAACAGGCTTATTTCAATTCCCCCGATGCTTTTCCTTACCCTGCTTGATGTAGTCTGCTGTTTCGGGCTGAGTTTCCTCTATTCCTCGCTTTACCATAAACTCTTTTCCCCGAGAAATATGGTGATGATTTACGGCAACGAAAACGCCGTGAGCCTCAAATTCAAAATGGACCGCAGGCAGGATAAGTACGCGGTCAACACCCTTCTTTCAATTGAAGAGGACGGCGAATACATAAAGTCCGTAATCGATAAGCACGATGCCGTTATCATAAACGATGTGCCCGCCGAAAAAAGAAACGATATCCTCAAATACTGTTTCGGCAAAAATATAAGAACCTATGTTGTGCCCAAGATTTCCGACATCCTCACAAAGGGTGCTCACGATATAACCCTGTTTGACACCCCGCTTATGCTCATCAAAAGAGGCGGCCTCAATCCCACACAGCGGCTTGTCAAAAGAATATTCGATGTTATTCTTTCGCTCATTGCAATTATTGTCTCCTCGCCCGTTATGCTTTTAATCGCCATCGCAATAAAAGCGGAGGACGGCGGCCCCGTTTTCTATAAGCAGGAGAGAGTGACGATAGACGAAAGAAAATTCAACATAATCAAATTCCGCAGTATGATAGTCAACGCGGAGGCGCAGGGGCTTTCAATCCCCGCCAAAGGGCACGACCCGAGAATCACGAAGGTCGGCTCTGTTATCCGCCCGCTCCGCCTTGATGAACTGCCGCAGATTTTCAACATACTCGTAGGCAATATGTCCATCGTAGGTCCGAGACCCGAAAGAACGGAGCACGTTGAAAAATATACGGCCGAGATACCCGAGTTCACTTACCGCCATAAGGTCAAGGGCGGGCTTACGGGTTACGCTCAGATTTTCGGCAAATACAACACCACCGCTTACGATAAACTCAGGCTCGACCTTATGTATATTGAAAACTATTCCCTGCTGCTTGATATCAAACTGATTGTTATGACGGCGAGAATACTTTTCAAAAAAGAAAGCACAGAAGGCTTTGAGGTGCAGGAAGATATAGAAAACTGGAAAAAGCAGCTCAAAGAAAAGAACAATAAATCCGGAGAATAACGAGAGAATTTCCGGTTAAGGCTTCGGGCAACTTCAGGTTAATAAGATGATGAAATGCGAAGAACAGTTTGAAAAAATCTATGGCAAAGAGCCGCAGAATATATCATTTTCGCCTTACAGAATCTGCCCCATAGGCGCAAACACCGACCACAACCTCAGCAAGATAACCGGTTTCGCGATTGACAAGGGCGTTTATTTCGCATACAGCCCCAAGGAAAGCGGAGAGGTTGAAATCGCCTCCCTGCAGTTTCCCCAAAGGGTCCGGTGGCACATTGATTCCGTGCCGGAAAAGAAGGAAGGCGACTGGGCGGATTATCTCAGAGGCGCTGCCGTTTATCTTAAAAAGAAATACAGTCTGAACACGGGTCTTTGCGGCGTGATTGAAGGCACTCTGCCCATAGGCGGGCTCAGTTCATCCGCCGCCGTCACCCTCGCTTTTCTCACCGCGCTGTGCAGCGTGAATGGCATTTCTCTCACCCCTGCCGAGTATATTGACATCGCCTGTGAGAGCGAAAGAAATTATGTGGGAGTATCAATCGGCAAACTCGATCAGAACTGCGAAGTCCTCTGCAAAAAGGATCATCTTCTTTACCTTGACACAACGGACGGCAGTTATGAACTCATACCTGCATCCCCCACGATGAAACCTTATAAGATAGCCGTGTTTTTCAGCGGCCTCGAGCACAGCCTCGCCGGGTCAAAATACAATATGCGTGTGGACGAACTCAAAGCGGGCGTTTATGCCCTGCAGGCCTTTGCCGGTATGGAATACGGCAGGTTTGAAGATACATACGCGAGAAATGTGCCCGCAGAGATTTATCATAAGTACAAAGACCGACTTCCCGAGACTTGGAGGCTCAGGTGCGAGCACTGGTACACCGAGTCTGAGCGCGTTGAAAAAGGCGCCGAGGCCTGGCGCAGGGGAGACATTGAAGAATTCGGACGCCTTTCCTTTGAATCCGGCAGAAGCAGTATAGTAAACTGGCAGTCCGGCGCGCCTGAGCAGATAAAACTCTATGAGATTATGACGAAGACTCCCGGTATTTACGGCGGCAGATTTGCCGGCGCGGGTTTCAAGGGCTGCTGCCTTGCGCTGATTGACCCCGCATATGAGGAAGAAATCATTGAAAAGGTAAGCGCCGCGTATCTCAGCGAATTCCCCGCTCTCAAAGAAAAATACAGCGTTCATATTTGCGCGAGCGAAAACGGAATTGCCGAGCGAAATGCACACAAAACGCTGTAACAAAAAACTATAAAGGCATTGTTAAACAATCATATTGACTTTATCCGGTTTAGGTGATATACTTCCTTCACCGCAATTAAATAAACAGTTACCTGACATTAAGAGTATTCTGCGTGAAAGGCAATAATATATTGTAATAATTATTATTATGCCGCAGAAGTGCGGCATAATTTTTTTACAGAGGAGAAAGATATGGAAAAAAGAGTAGCCGTTATGGCAATAGTCATTGACGACAGAAATGCCGTTGAAAAACTCAACTCGGTTCTTCACGAGTATTCGGAGTTTATAATCGGCAGAATGGGACTTCCCTATAAGGAAAGAGACATCAGCATAGTTTCTGTTGCGCTTGACGCGCCTCAGGACAGCATCTCGGCCCTCGCGGGCAAACTCGGCAATATCGAGGGCGTCAGCGTCAAGACCGCTTATTCGAATATAGCATAATGGAGCAAGCCAAAAAACTTATCGACACTCTCGCGCGTGAGCACACTCTCACGCAGGATGAATACGCCCTGCTTGTTTCTCTTTACAGCCCCGAAATCGCGGAGTACGCCGCCGGCAAGGCGGATTCCCTGCGCCGTGAAATATACGGCAACAAGGTATATATAAGAGGGCTCATAGAAATCGGAAACGCCTGCCGCAACAACTGTTATTACTGCGGCATAAGGCGTTCAAACAAAGCGTGCGAGAGATATATTCTCACGCGGGAGGAGATTCTTGCCTGCTGCGAAGAGGGTTATAATCTCGGTTTCCGCACCTTTGTGCTTCAAAGCGGCGAAGGCTGTTTCACCTGCAGTGAAATTTGTTCGCTGATTAAAGAAATCAAAGCGAAGTATCCCGACTGCGCCGTAACGCTCTCGCTCGGCGAATTTACCCGCGATGAATACGCGGCAATGAAGGCGGCAGGGGCGGACAGATACCTTCTGCGCCACGAAACGGCGGACAGAGAGCACTACGCCTCCCTTCACCCCGATATGGATTTTGACAGCAGGATGCGATGCCTTTCGGACTTGCACTCGCTCGGCTTTCAGACGGGCTGCGGCTTTATGGTCGGCTCGCCCGGTCAGACCGTGCAGACAATCGCGAAAGACCTTAAATTTATTGAGGAATTTCAGCCGGAGATGTGCGGCATAGGGCCTTTTATACCCCACGCGGACACGCCCTTTGCAAACGAAAAAGCGGGCAGTGCCGCCCTCACCGTTTTTCTGCTTTCGCTTATCCGCCTTATAAAGCCGGATATCCTTCTGCCGGCAACCACCGCCCTCGCGACGGTTGACCCGCTCGGCAGGGAAAAGGGAATACTCGCGGGAGCAAATGTTATAATGCCCAATCTTTCACCCGTTGCCGTGAGAAAAAAGTATTCGCTCTACGACGGCAAGGTGTGCACGGGCGAGGAATCCGCGCAGTGCCTTAAATGCGTGGAAACAAGAATGAAAAGCATAGGATTTGAAATATCGTACAGCAGAGGAGACTACAAAAATGGCAAAATATGATCCCAAATCACTCAAAGCGGAAGAATTCATCAATCACGAGGAAATCCTCGAAACTATCCGCTACGCAGAGGAAAACAAAAACAACCTTGAACTCATTGACTCGATTCTTGCAAAGGCAAAGCCCGTGCTCAAAGGAAAGGGCTACACCTGCGCGGGGCTCACACACAGGGAGGCGTCTGTGCTCCTTGCCTGCGATATTCCCGAAAAGATTGAGGAAATGTATGCCCTCGCAAAGGAAATCAAACTTGCGTTTTACGGCAACAGAATCGTTATGTTTGCCCCGCTCTATCTTTCAAACTACTGTGTAAACGGCTGTGTTTACTGCCCCTATCATATGAAAAACAAGCACATAGCCCGCAAGAAACTTTCGCAGGACGAAGTCAGAGACGAGGTTATCGCCCTTCAGGATATGGGTCACAAGCGCCTTGCAATTGAGGCGGGCGAAGACCCCGTGAACAACCCCATCGAATATATACTCGACTGCATCAAAACCATCTATTCCGTTCATCATAAAAACGGCGATATCCGCAGGGTAAATGTCAATATCGCCGCCACCACGGTTGAAAATTACCGCAAACTCAAAGAGGCGGGCATCGGCACATACATTCTTTTCCAGGAGACTTACAACAAAGAGAGTTATCTTGAACTTCACCCCACAGGCCCCAAGCACGATTATGACTATCATACCGAGGCTATGGACAGAGCCATGCAGGGCGGCATAGACGATGTAGGTCTCGGAGTGCTCTTCGGACTTGAAAACTATCAGTATGAGTTTGCGGGCCTTCTTATGCACGCGGAGCATCTTGAAGCGGCGCAGGGCGTAGGCCCCCACACCATCAGCGTGCCCAGAGTCAAAAAGGCGGACGACATCGACCCCAACGTTTTCGATAACGGTCTTTCGGACGAACTCTTCAAGAAAATCATCGCCTGCATCCGCATAGCGGTGCCCTACACCGGTATGATTATTTCCACCCGTGAGAGCGAAAAGGTCAGGGGAGAGGTGCTCGACCTCGGTATTTCCCAGATAAGCGGTGCATCACGCACCTCTGTAGGCGGCTACACCGAAGAGGAAAGACCTCACGATTCCGAGCAGTTTGACGTTTCCGACCAGCGCACTCTCGACGAGGTTGTTAACTGGCTTATGAAATTCGGTCACATTCCTTCATTCTGCACCGCCTGCTACCGCGAAGGCAGAACGGGCGACAGATTTATGAGCCTTTGCAAAAGCGGTCAGATTCTCAACTGCTGCCACCCCAACGCTCTTATGACTCTCACCGAGTATCTTGTGGATTACGCGAGCGAAGAGACGAGAGAAAGAGGCTATAAGATGATTGAGGAAGAACTTCATAAGATTCCCAACGACAAAGTAAGAGCGATAGCAAAAGAAAATATAGAAAACATAAAGAATTCAAACAGAAGAGACTTCAGATTCTGAGGCGGATTGACAACGGGGAGATTTTCTGTTACAATCGCCCCCGAGTAAAAAACAAGGAGAGAAGTTCCGTGAAAAAAAGAACACAGCGATATCTGAGCATCATCCTCGCGCTTATGTTTTCCCTGAGCGCGCTTCCCTGCCTTGCCGCGTTTGCCTATGAAGAGGCGGCGCAGGAGGCTTCCGCAGAAGAAGAAAGCGTAGGCGAGGAGGTAGGGAAATTCGCCGAAGGCCTCAGTTTTGCAGGCTACAGATACAGAGCGGACGGCAACTATTTCTATGTGGACCAGGATAAAGCGTGGCAGGGCAAATACGGCTATATGCGCGCTTACGACCTTATTGCCCCCTATGTGCTGCTCGAGTATGACTATGTCAGAGTGCACTTCACCTATGAGGGCAAGGACTGGATGATTCAGCTCTGGAAAGGACAGTACGGTCTTGCTTTCTACGGCGCCGAAACAGGCGTTTACTATAAAAACGCGAGTGATTCAGAGGACACCGCAGCCACCGTTTATTCACACGTGAGCGGGGACGATATGCCCTGGATGCAGACCGCCCTTTACCACGACCCGGACCTCGTGGGCGATTATTCCGAAGAATTCGTAACTCCCTATGAGCAGACCTGGTGGAGCACCGGCTTCAAGGCGGGGCACCTCACCAGAGAAGAGCCCGCGAGCGAACTCCGTCAGTGCGGCCTGATTACGTTCAAGAACGAAGAACTCGCCAATCTTTTTGCCGAAGGGCTTAAATCGTGCGGCTTCACCCAGGCGGAAAACGGCAGTGTCGGCATTGACAGTTTCTCACTCAGCGGCCCCACCGTAAGTTATGTGTGGCAGGATATTTCCGACGCTGAAAACACAATGCCCATAAAGATTGCAGTAGGCACAATGCTCTTCCTCCACTTTGCCGCCGTTATGACCGCGATTCTCGTTATCGTAGGCGGATTTATGGGCATGGGACTTCTGCTTCTGCTGATATAATTGAATTCAATATAAGATTTATTTAATAAAATATATAAATTAAGAAAAAAATCCTTGACGCGGGGTGAAAAGTATGCTAATATGTCTTCACCTCTGCGCAAGGGTTTATTTTTTGCGCCCTGAAGTCAGAGGGAGGCCTGAGCCCTAGCGGCTGTTGCCTGATAAACTGCCCGCAAGGCTCAAATATTCCGAAAATGGAGGTGCCGATATGGCTGCTAACGGTAAAAGAGTTAAGGTTACACTTGCTTGCACCGAATGCAAACAGCGCAATTACAACACCATGAAAAACAAGCAGAACACCCCTGACAGGCTTGAAATGAACAAGTACTGCCGTTTCTGCAGAAAACACACATTACACAGAGAATCCAAGTAAGCAGGAGGTAAACCAAATGGCAAAGAAAGAAAATTCTGCCGCTGCCGAGAAAGTTGCCGCCGCCGAAAAGAACCAGACCAAGAAAGCCAAATCCGGTGAAAACAAGCTTGTAAAAGCCGGCAAGGCAATCAAAAAGTGGTTCAAGGATCTCAAGGGCGAAATCAAAAAGATAGTCTGGCCCGACGCAAAGACCGTTGTCAAGTCCACTCTCGTAGTTCTTGCCGCGGTTGCCATTTGCGCAGCAGCAATCTTTGCAGTTGACTATGTTCTTTCCAAAGCAATTTCTCTGCTTGAGCTCGCCGCCGGCAAAATCGGTGACGCAACCAAAGTTGAAGAAGTCGCTGAAGAAGGTCTTATGACATTACGCAATTTCTTCTTAGGTTGAGTCAGGAGGATGTAAGATGTCCGTTGATGCAAGATGGTACGTTATACACACCTACTCAGGCTACGAAAACAAGGTTAAAAGCAATATAGAAAAAATTGCCGAAAACCGCAAAATGCAGGACAAAATCCTTGAAGTCAATATCCCGGTTGAAATAGTTGAAGACGCCGAAACCAAAAAGGAAGTAGAGCGCAAACTTTTTCCCGGCTACGTGCTTGTCAAGGTAGCGGTTGAGTATGACAGAGACAACCGCCCCAGGATGAGCGACGAGACTTGGCTCCTTATCAGAAACACAACGGGAGTCACGGGTTTTGTGGGCCCCGAAAACAAAGCAATCCCTCTTACCGACGAAGAAGTTATCAGGCTCGGAGTCGAAAAGAAAGTTGTTGAAGTTTCCTACGCAGTAGGCGACACCGTCAATATCATTGACGATATGTTTGACGGCTTTTCGGGCGTTGTTCAGGAAATTGACCTTGAAAACAACTCCGTTAGGGTCACCGTTTCCGCACTCTTTGGCAAAGAGACCGTTGTCGAACTTGAACTCGATCAGGTTGAACTTGCCGACGATTAATCACGGTAATTTGAGGGCATTTACCCTTTCAAATTGAGCGCGTAATGCGCAAGTTCTGCTATGCAGGGCTTCGTGGGAGGAGCCAGAGGCTCCGCAATTTACCACAATATATTGGAGGTTATTTACAATGGCACAGAAAGTTATCGGCTTTATCAAATTACAAATCCCTGCCGGCAAAGCCACTCCGGCTCCGCCCGTAGGTCCCGCACTCGGTGCACAGGGCGTCAACATTATGGCGTTCACCAAAGAATTCAACGAGCGCACCAAGAATGATATGGGTCTCATCATCCCCGTAGTTATCACGGTTTATGCAGACCACTCCTTCACATTTATCACCAAAACTCCTCCTGCCGCCGTTCTTATCAAGAAGGCTTGCGGCATTGAGAGCGGCTCAGGTGTTCCCAACAAGACCAAGGTTGCAACCATCACAAAGGATCAGATTAAGGCAATCGCCGAAACCAAGATGAAAGACCTTAACGCAGCATCCATTGAAACCGCTATGAGTATGATAGCCGGCACTGCCCGCAGCATGGGCGTTGTCGTAGCCGATTGATTGCAAACTGTGGGAGGAAAAATCCGATTAACCACATGATTGGGAGGAAAAATTAACATGAAACACGGTAAAAAATATAACGAAAGCGCAAAACTGGTTGACAGAGCAACACTCTATGATCCGGCAGACGCTATGGCTCTTGCAGTTAAAACCGCAAGCGCAAAATTTGACGAAACAGTAGAAGTTCACGTACGCCTCGGCGTTGACTCCCGTCACGCAGACCAGCAGGTTCGCGGCGCCGTCGTACTTCCCAACGGAACAGGCCGTTCCGTAAGAGTAGCCGTTTTCGCAAAAGGCCCCGAGGCCGATGCGGCAACAGCAGCAGGCGCTGAAATCGTAGGCGCTGAAGATCTCGTAGCAAAGATTCAGGGCGAAGGCTTTATGGAGTTTGACGTTTGTATCGCCGCTCCCAACATGATGGGTCTTGTAGGCCGTCTCGGTAAAGTTCTCGGTCCCCGCGGTCTGATGCCCAGCCCCAAGGCCGGCACAGTTACCCCCGACGTGGGCAAAGCTGTTACCGAAGCCAAAGCCGGTAAGATTGAATACCGTCTTGACAAGACCAACATCATCCACTGCCCCATCGGCAAAGTTTCCTTCGGTCCCGAAAAACTTCAGGAAAACTTTGACACTCTTCTTGACGCCATCATCAAGGCTAAGCCCGCCGCAGCAAAGGGTCAGTACATCCGTTCCTGCGTGCTTGCCACCACTATGGGTCCCGGCGTGAGAATCAATGCCAACAAAATCGGAGTTGCCGAAGCATAAGCAACTTACAAAAATATCTTGACACAGCGTATTTTCTGTGTTAAAATACCGATGCTGTTCTTTTTTAAGACAGCAGGCGCTTTCAGCATAATGGTTTTTAACCGCCTGCCGAGAAAGGAATCCGTAACTGATATAACTGTCGGTATTACGCCCTTTCCGGTATTATGCGGAAAGGGCTTTAATATTGTTTAACATTCCACATGGAGGTGAAATACAGAAATGCCCAGTGCGAAAGTTTTAGAGCAGAAGAAGCAGATAGTTGCTGATCTTTCCGAAACGCTCAAAGGCTCCGTAGCAGGTGTTGTAGTTGACTACAAGGGCATCAATGTCGCTGATGACACCGCTCTTCGTAAAGAACTGCGTGAAGCAGGAGTTAAATACTCCGTAGTCAAAAACACCCTCCTCAGCCTTGCCGCAAAGGAAGTAGGCCTTGACGCTCTCACAAGTGTTCTTGAGGGTACTACCGCTATCGCGATCAGCCCCGAAGATCACACCGCAGCAGCAAGAATTCTCTCCAAGTTTGCAAGCACACACAAGAACTTCTCCATTAAGAGCGGTTATCTTGAGGGCGATGTTATCGATCTCGCTACCATCGACAGTCTTGCCAAACTTCCCACCAGAGAAGTTCTCCTTGCTACAGTTTGCAACGCATTCAATGCTCCCATTTCAGCATTTGCCCGTGCAATTCAGGCTATAGTTGATAAGGGCGGCGCAGAGGCTTGCCTTGCAGACGCTCCCGCAAAGGAAGAGGCTCCCGCTGAGGAAGCAGCTCCCGCCGAGGAAGCAGCAGCCCCCGCTGAGGAAGCGGCTCCCGTAGAGGAAGCAGCAGCCCCCGCTGAGGAAGCAGCTCCCGCTGAGGAAGCAGCTCCCGCTGAGGAAGCAACAGCCCCCGCTGAGGAAGCAGCTCCTGCCGAAGAAGCAGCAGACGCTCCCGCAGACGATACCCCCGCAGAAGAATAATTCACAAATAATCAGAATTGGAGGAAAATAAAATGGCATCAGAAAAAATCAATGCTATCATCGAAGAAATCAAAGTGCTCACAGTTCTTGAACTTTCAGAGCTCGTTCATGCAGTAGAAGAAGAATTCGGCGTTTCCGCCGCTGCCGCTGTTGCAGTAGCAGGCCCCGCAGCCGATGCAGGCGCTGCCGCCGCTGAAGAGAAGACCGAGTTTGACGTTATTCTCGCTGAAGTCGGCGCAGAAAAAATCAAGGTTATCAAGGTTGTCCGTGAACTCACCGGTCTCGGCCTTGCCGAAGCAAAGGCTGTTGTTGACGGCGCTCCCAAGGCAGTTAAAGAAGGCATCTCCAAAGAGGATGCAGAAGCTGCTAAGGCTAAGCTTGAAGAAGTCGGCGCTAAAGTCGAACTCAAATAAAAAAACGGCGAAAAACAAACAAAAAAGTTTTTTCAAAGGCTGTAAGTTTTATCTTACAGCCTCTGTTTTTTTATTCTGCTTTTTGATATAAGGAATAATTATATTTTTTTGTTTTCGGCGTCTTTTCTCCTTTGCCGTATCTATATACTGTCTGCAGTCGAAAATACGCCGTTTTCAACCGTTTTTCGCAGGCATAAAAGCCGAAAAACGAATTCTGCTCGCGAAACAGCGACGAAAAAACAAACAAATCCCGCTCACCGAAAGGTGAGCGTTTTTTATGCTTAATTGTCGCTTGATAAGCGACCAAAAGAGATGTTTTTGAGAGTATTATTTAACTGCAAAAGGGAAGCGGCTTTCCGATGAAGAACAAATAAATATGAGAAAAGCAGAAGGAGGAAATGAAATGGCTGAAAGAATCAAAGGCTTTGAAGTTCTTGAAAAGTACAGAGAAGGTAATACCGGCTGGCTGCCGCTTATCAGATCCGCATATTGCGTTTACCCGAAAAGAAACGAGTACGGTGAAGTAAACATCGGCTGGAATGCCGGGCTGCTCGAAAGAAACCGCCCGTTCTTTTCTATGCTGTGGGCCGTGGACTGCATTACAATGCTTACGATGTATTTTTCCGCAAAAGGAATTGAGGATATTACTGCGGAACAGGCGGAAAAAATGTTTGAGAAAATCGGTTACTATAAGAGAAAAAACCCTGACGGCGGCTCACACGGCTCCTTGATGAAATTCAACGATCCCGAAGACGGCGAGTTCTTTTCGTTCAATGTTACGGTAGGAGTAGAGGATGAACCGGCGGAAATAGAGGGCGGAAATATCTATCCTCTGAAAACGCTGAATGATTATAATTCCGAAAACGAGAAAGGCTCTCAAGAGGAAGAGTAAACCCGGCAAAAAGGTCTTATTATCTTTGAAGGAGAGAATTCAGATGATAAAAACTGAATTATTGAGTGATAGAGCGATTAAGTTTCTGGAAGAAGATATGGGCCTGTCAATGGAGGATGTAAGAAATTACGACAAAGACAAATGGCATGACTTAAGAATGAAATGTTTTGATGTTGAGTGCGCCAAATACAACGACGATACCGGCAGATGCTCCGACAGGGGCGAGGCGGCGGCAGATGTTGTAGACTTTCTTTATTGTGAAATCAATGTGGATTAAAAACCAATCAGGCAGGACAGCACACGGCTCGCTGTCATATCAATGTTATTGACTTTTCAACTGAATAAGTCCATAATACAGATACAAAATAATATTTCCATAAAGAGTGCGTGAGGGACAAGCCCTGTGACCGCACGACAACCTGCCCTTAAGGGTAAGGTGCCAATGCTTGATCTATGGATTTCTTTTCCGCCTCTTTATGGACAAAAACATAAGGAGGTTTTTAATTTGAAAAATGTTTGTCTGGTGAAATACAGAGGGCAGGAGGAGAGAGACCGGCTTACTGATTTTCTGAAAAAAGAAGGCTTCGAACCCGGCGTATTATATCCGCCTAAGGGCGACCATTACGGTTTTGTTGTAGATCTTAACAAAAAACAATATTGGTCAAGAAGCCCCGCCATGATGGCGTGCATTGTTTCGGCTTTTTACCAGATTTCGGTGGACGAATTTATTTTCTATTATGAATATGTTAAAAAAGAAGACCGCAGGCAGTTTGTTGTTCACATCCCTCACGCGGGCGATGAGTTCCCGAAAGAAATAAAGCTCGATATTGACGAAGACGAAAAACGCAGGCAGCACGAAGCAATGAAGGATGATTATCTTGAAAACCTCGTGCCGAAGTATCACGACCATCTGATAAAGTTTGACATCAGCCGCATTGTGTGCGATGTGGAGCGGTTCCTTGAAAATGAGCCGATGGAAAAATACAGCATGGGATTCTGCTATAAAAAGGGCTACAACGGCAAAACAATCAGATGGGAAAACGAAGACCATGTATATTCTCCCGATAAAGAACTGAAATACTACAAACAGCACCACCGGAAATTCACAAAGATATGCAAAGAGTCAAAGAAACTGTTTATTCTCGACCTGCATTCTTATCAGAAGAAGATTATTCCAGGTGATATGATAAGGAGAGACAGGAACCTGCCGGACGTGTGCCTCGGCTTTGACGAAAAGTTTATGAGGCCGGAGATAGCGGAATTCGCGGCGAAAAAGTTTCTTGAAATGGGCTTAAGTGTTGCTTTCAATTACCCGTATTCGGGCAGCTTCGTGCCGAAAGAAGCGCTTGACAGCCCTGACGATTACGACTGCCTGTCGCTTATGGTTGAATTAAACCGCAATATTTTCGAATACGGTCGCAAGGACTTATGGCGCCCGGTCAGAGAGATTCTGGACAGTATTATGTTTTATGTTATGCAGAATTGCGAATAAGGAGGAAAGTCATGAAAGAATGGATAGGATTTGATGAGTTTTACTCTGAATTGACTGAGAAAGGTTCAGCATCTAAATATGAGATTTATCTTCATTTATGGCAGCGTTATCTGTGGAAAAACAAAGCAGATTACAGGGCATTTCAGGAGCATAAGGAAGATTATGAAAAAATGATAAAGAAAAAAGAGGAAATGGAAGACTCGTTTTATATGTATGATTGGGTGCGATTATTTGAGATGACGCATAAATACATCAGGGGAAATGTTGTTGCTCGTATGCGCAAACGCGGAATAAAAGAGGACTTTATAAGAGAACTCTCGCGAGAGGTTATGCGGATGGAAAATGAACGATGGGAAAAAAGAATGCAGGAAAACAAGCGGTTTATTGCCGAGTTTGAAAAAGATACAAATAAAAGAATGAAGAAGTATAAGGAGAAAGTAAAAATGATGGACAGAGTTAAACTTGCGCAGTGGGTGGCCGAATGTGCACACAAAGGACAAAAGGATAAAGCAGGCGTTGATTATATCAACCATCCGCTTACGGTCGCGTCTTTTGTTGAGAGCGAGGACGAAAAGATTGTTGCCCTGCTTCATGATGTGCTTGAGGATACGGAATTCCCGGAAATCGCTCTGAGGATTCTGCTCGGCGATAAAATAGTCGATTCGCTTTTACTTCTTAAGCACGAAAAAGGCGTGAACTACTTTGACTACGTGGCAAAAATCAAAAACGACCCTCTCGCAAGGGCGGTGAAACTGGCAGATTTAAGGCATAACAGCGACCTTTCCCGCCTGCCGGAGATAACGGAAAAAGACCGTGAGCGCCTGAAAAAATACGAGAGGGCAAGGGAAATCCTGGAGCAGGAATAAATGAACAGCGGCGGATATCATCCGCCCGTCACACAGGATATGCGGAAGCATTGGCCTTCTCCACGCTTTGGGTCGAACCGCCGAAGCGCCGCCTGTGACGGATGAAGCGAGGCGGTTAGATGAAGAAACAAGGAGAACTGCGAAGTGAGTCAAAGAGCAGGGCGACTATGTTTCTGAGGGCAAGTGCCCGAAGGGCGGGTGTGGTTAATGCGTGAGCATAATGATTATCGGAGCGAAGCGACCCGAAATTCTACATTCTGCATTTTATCCGCGCCCCTTAATTATTCATTTTTCAGTTTTAAGTATTCATTATTCATTGAGTTACACGGAACGCCGTCCCCGGCAACACATAAAAACAAACCCGGCCCGCAGGTTTATGCCTGCGGGCCGGATGCTTTAATATAAATCTATTCCGTTATCGTCTTTTCATATTTTTCCGCGAGGGTGCGGGCAATCTGCACGGTGTCGCCGTCCGTCGGCTTTTCGGGGTCGACGGTTGAGAGCCATTTGCGCTCAAATTCGGCGAAACTCTTGTAGAACTGGTTGCCCTGATAGAGATTGCGTTCGCAGTACTGTTTCTTTGTCAGGCTTGAATATTTGCCCCTCTTCGGGAAGCGGATGGCGAGAAATTCAAAGAAACTCTGCCAGCGTTTCGCGTAAAACGTCTTTATCAGGCCGCCCCATTCCTTCCACGCATAGTCGTAGTTCACGCTTCTCACGGGCGGTCCCCATACCGTAATCTGCACCAGCAGATTCAGTTCGAAGTTTTCCTTCTCCTTGTCGCTCAGGGCGAGTTCGGACGCGGCACGCAGATGGTCCGCGAGGGTGAGTTCGGGCCTCGTCTGCAGCAGTTCGTCAACCTCGTCGCAGATTTTGAGGAAGGCGTTTGACGAGCGCTCGAATATGCGAACATCCCTTGTGTTGAAGCCCTTCATCGCGTCTTCAAAAAGTTCTGCACAGCGGTTGCTGAGCACCTGACGGGTTATATCGCACACATCAAAGATGTAGCCGTCGGTATTCGCTTTTTCGGAGGCGAGCAGGGATTTGAGCGCACCGAAAAGAATCTTGTTGTCATAGCGCAGAGAGAGCACATCGTTTGGGGCGGTGTGCGTACGCACGGTACAGGGGCGCATGCAGATTACCGAGCCCGTTTCCCTGCCGGTGCAATCATCGGAGTAGCAGGAATTCCGCAGGGCTTTCACGGCGTCTTTGAGGCACTTTTCATCGCTTCCGTAGCGGCGCTCCGCGTAATCGTCGAGCCAGGCGTCAAGGTCGATTTTGCCGCTCTCGGTCAGCATCTGAAACGCGAGGTCATAGTAGAGCGGATTCTGATATATGCCTTCGGGGAAAAGACCCGTGCCCACGCAGTTTTCAGCCTCCAGTGAGGCGTACGCGTTATCGGCAAGCGCCTTTATGCTGCCGTGAAGAGTGTTTCTGTCGCCGAAGGAGTGAATGTTGCCGAGCACAAAATCGTGGCCGTAAAACTCTCCGGTCTGAGAGTGCTTCGAGCCGTCAATATCAAGCACAAGCAGCCTGCCCTTGGGCACGGCTTTTATTATCTGCTCGCGCAGTGACCAGCTTTGCATCACCCATACCGAGTCCGGGTCAAACGACTGATACATATCGTCAATCGCTCTGCCTACCTTGTGCAGGTAGTCCTTCGTTTTCACAACGGGCTCGTTCTCGTGAAACGGATCGCACGCGTAGTAGTGATAGGCGCCGAAAAGCTGTTTCTGCTTTTCGAGCAGGGCGGTGCCGAATTTGCGGAAAACCGGGTCCGTCGGGTCAAGCTGATATGTTACGGGGAAGTTGCACCAGGATTTTGCCATAGTTATCCTGATTTTCTTAAAGAGGCGGGATATGCTCTTTGGCACCATACCCGAAAAGCCCTGCTGAACAGGAGTCATACCGAGTTCCGTTTCCCTGTCGATAATCTGCTTGCCGAGTTTTGCGCGGCTTTCGATATATTTCACATCCGAAAGGCTGAAATAACTGTCAAAGTTTGTCATCAGCTGCCAGGGCCAGAAGGCGGGACCGCTCAGGAAGGAGAGGGCGCCCTTTTCGCTGTAAGTAAAGTCCCTCATGGTGTAATACCACACCGCTTCGCTGCCCACAACGGAAAGAGGCATATTTATGCCGTTCATCGCCATGAAGTCAATTTCTTTTTCCCAGTCTTCCCATTTCCAGAAAGCGGCGGAGTAGCCGAGCGTGCAGTAGTTGAGATAAACTCTGCGCTTTTGCGGAATAACCTTTGTTATTCTGCCCTCAAAGAGCGGGGCGTCGCTCACCTTCATTTCCCTGTTTCCGCAGTGTGAAAGATTAACGCGGCAGTATTTTTTGAGATAGGCGTAGTAGCCCATCGCCATGCTTATCTTGCAGTCGCCGCAGATTACTATTTTACCGTTTTCGCAAAATACCTCATAGGTATTCTTGCCGTCCGCCGGCTCAATCGTGCGCAGTTCAAACGCGCCGGCTATATCGGGAGTGTTTCGCATTATCAGGTTTTCCAAATCTGAATCCCCCTTGTGAAAACAAAGTTTGTATCTTATTTATTATAAACCATTGCCGCCGTGTTATCAAGAAATAAATTCGGCACACCGCCGCGCCGCAATATCGCGAAAAACGCATTTTTTGAATATGTTAATTTTTTTATTGTTTTTTAAAAATCACTTTACACCGTTATTAAATTTAATTATAATATATTATGAGATAATTTATGAACGGAGGTCGGTCAAAATGAATCCGGTTCACAAAAAAGTGCTACTCAAACTCAGCGGAGAAGTGCTTGCAGGCGAAAAAGGCACCGGCTATGACTACGCCATAGTAAAAAGCGTGTGCGAGCGCGTCAAAATTCTTCACGACGCGGGCGTGCAGGTGGGCATAGTTGTCGGCGGCGGCAATTTCTGGAGAGGCAGAAGCAGCGGCGAAATGGACAGGACCAAAGCGGACCACATGGGTATGCTTGCCACGGTTATGAACGCCATTATGCTTCAGGATACTCTCAATTCCCTGGGCGTTGACGCAAGAGTGCTCACCGCGGTAAACCTTGAGCCGTTTGCCGAGTATTATATGAAAGACAGAGCCGTGAGATATCTCAGCGAAGGCAAAGTCTGCATTTACGGCGCGGGCACGGGCAACCCCCTGTTTTCAACCGACAGCGGAGCCGCTCTCAGGGCAATCGAAACC
>JAEEHB010000012.1 GCA_016280595.1 Clostridiaceae bacterium
AACAGCTACACCAGCCAGATGGTACGCACCATCAAGTACTTCTCCGAGATCTAATCGGTCGTAGAATAAACGGCGAAAAGCGAAAAGACAATAGAGTTTATAAGGACTGCGAGTTTGTAACTTGCAGTCCTTGATTTTTGCTTGCTTTAATTTGTTATAAGGAATATTTGATTATTGTCTTTTCTCGGAGCCTTTGCTCATTCGCCGTACTTCAGTACTGTCTTCATTCGCAAATGCTCCGTTTTCATCCGTTTCTTCGTCCTCCCTAAGTGCCGCTGAGTAAGCAACATCAAAAATGAGTTTTATTTATAATGCGTACCCCGTAGGGGCGGATATCATCCGCCCGCAACAAGGATATGCGGAAGCATTGGCCCTTTCCAATTTTAGAGAGGGTGCCCCGAAGGGGCGGGTGTGGACGATATAAATTCTGCGATAGCAATCCTTAATGAATTGCCCTGCAATTCAATTCATGACGCTTTGCGTCAATTCACGGCGAAGCCAATTCATTTACAATCGGCGCTTTGCTTCCCTCAATTGCGCATTTCGCATTGCGAATTGCGAATTGAATTGTATGCTGTTGAAATCTTTTATCTTTTCGTTTATAATACATACTTGTAAGGAGTGCTGGCATGAAACGACTTGACAAACTCATAGCCCTGAACTGCAATCTTTCGCGGAAAGAGGCGCGGCAGAAGATAAAAGACGGCGATGTTTCGGTGAACGGAAAAACGGTTTTAAGGGCGGAAGAACTGATAGACAGCGACAATGACGAGGTGTCTGTAAAGGGATATAACTTTACAAATAAGGAGCATGTCTATATTATGCTCAATAAGCCGGCGGGCGTGATTACGGCAACGAAGGATGAAAACAAGCGGACCGTGATTGACCTGATTCCGGATTCGCTCAGGCGCAGGTCGCTGTTTCCGTGCGGAAGGCTTGACAGAGATACGACGGGCCTGCTCATCATCACCGACGACGGCTCGCTCTCTCACAGGATAATGAGCCCCTCACACCACGTGAAAAAGACCTACCTCGCCTGCCTTTCGGACCCTCTCGGCGCGGATGATATCGCCCGTCTGGAGGCGGGAATCACCCTCGCGGACGGCACGGAATGTATGCCTGCAAAGGTAAAAGCCTTTACAGAAGGCGGTGCGCAGTGTGCTTACATCACAATCGGTGAAGGCAAGTATCATCAGGTCAAAAGAATGTTTGCCGCAGTGGGCAACAAGGTTGAAACTCTGTGCAGGGTAAAAATCGGCTCGCTGTGCCTTGACGAAAGTCTTGCCGAGGGCGAATGCCGTGAACTTACGCAGGATGAACTTGCGCTGATTTTTGAAGAAAATGAATAATTGAATCTGTGCGATTTCCGCCGGGTGTGTATGCGCCGGGCGGAAATCTTGACTTTTATTAAAAAATAATCTATAATAGGGCGGCTGTAAAAAATAATTTTATCAGATATAATAAAGGAGATGCACTTATGGCAAAGCAGATTACACAGAGCGAATATGACAAGAAACAGAAAGAACTTGCCTACCTCAAGAAAGAGGGAAGAGAAGACATCGCTCAGAAACTTCAGGAAGCCCGCTCACACGGCGACCTTTCCGAAAACGCAGAGTATGATGAAGCCAGAAACGACCAGGCCAAACTCGAGGAAAAGATTTCTCAGCTTGAAAGAGAACTCGATTCCGTTGAGGTCGTCAGCGACGATTTCTTTGAGCACGGCGTGGTGCATATCGGCTCGGTTGTCGAAGTTGACGACAACGGCGAAATAGTCAAGGTTATCATCGGCAGCACATCCGAAGATGATGACATCATCTCCATTACCGACGATTCTCCCGTGGGCGCCGCGCTCATCGGCAAGAAGGCCGGCGATAAAATCAAGGTTGTGCTTCCCTCCGGCGAAACCGCAACAATGAAAGTTATTTCCACAGAATACAACAAGAAATAAAGGAGTCCGTTCCATGGCCGAAGAAAATGTAAATGTTCCTCAGGAAGAAGAAGTACAGGACGTCAATTCACTCAGACAGATAAGAGTGGAAAAACTTGAGGCCCTGCAGGCGGAAGGCAAAGACCCGTTTGTTATCACTTCAGCCGACCAGAATATACACACCGATGAGATAGTCGCCCGTTTCGAAGAGCTCGAAAACACCGATGTCTGCATCTGCGGCAGAATGATGAGCCGCCGCGATATGGGCAAGGCGAATTTCATTGATGTAAGGGACCGCAACGGCAGAATTCAGTGCTATGTGCGTATAGATGATGTGGGCGAAGATGTTTTTGCCGACTTCAAAAAATGGGATATAGGCGATATCATCGAAGTAAAAGGCTTCGTTTTCAGAACAAGGAGAGGCGAAATCTCCGTTCACGCCAAGGGAATCAGACTTCTTTCCAAATCCCTTCTTCCCCTGCCCGAAAAATTTCACGGTCTTACAGATGTTGACACCCGCTACCGCAGGCGTTACCTTGACCTCATAATGAACCCCGAAGTAAAGGATACTTTCTACAAGCGCTCGGCAATAATCAGTGAAATCAGAAAATATCTTGACGCTCAGGGCTTTATCGAAGTGGAAACTCCGATTCTCGTTTCAAACGCGGGCGGCGCGGCGGCAAGGCCGTTCCTCTCTCATTTCAACGCCCTCAACGAAGATGTGAAACTGCGCATCTCTCTTGAACTTTACCTCAAGAGGCTGATTGTCGGCGGTATGGAAAAGGTTTACGAAATCGGCAGAGTTTTCAGAAACGAGGGCGTTGACACCAGACACAACCCCGAGTTCACCCTTATGGAACTCTATCAGGCCTACACCGATTATCACGGTATGATGGATCTTACCGAAAACCTTTACCGCCACCTTGCCGAAACGGTTGTCGGCTCCTCAAAGATAGTCTACAACGGCATCGAGATGGATCTCGGCAAGCCTTTCGAAAGAATCACGATGGTTGACGCCGTCAGGAAGTATTCGGGCGTTGACTGGAACGAAATCAAAACTCTCGAGGATGCGAAGAAAGTTGCCGACGAGCATCATATCGAATATGAGCCGCATCACGGCAAGGGCAATATTCTCAACCTATTCTTCGAGGCTTATGTTGAAGAGCATCTGATTCAGCCCACCTTCGTTATGGACCATCCCATCGAGATTTCACCGCTCACCAAGAAAAAGCCCGGCAATCCCGAATATGTTGAGCGCTTTGAGTTCTTCATGAACGGTTGGGAGATGGCAAACGCCTACTCCGAGCTCAACGACCCGATTGACCAGAGAGAGCGCTTCAGGGCTCAGGAAATCGCGCTCGCGAAGGGCGATGATGAAGCGGAAACCACCGACGAAGATTTCATTATGGCTCTCGAATACGGTATGCCCCCCACAGGCGGCATCGGCTACGGCATTGACAGAATGGTGATGCTGCTCACAGACTCCCAGGCAATCAGGGATGTCCTTCTCTTCCCCACAATGAAGAGCCTGGACTGATATGAAAATATCGGTTGCCCTCGCCGCATATAACGGCGAGAAGTATATAGCAGAGCAACTCTCTTCGGTGCTTTCGCAGCTTTCCGGAAATGATGAAATCATAGTGTCGGATGACAATCCTTCCGGCAAAACGCGTGATGCCGTGCTCTCGCTCGGCGACAGCAGAGTGAAATACACGGAAGGCGAAGGAAAAGGCGTGGTCAGAAACTTTGAAAACGCGCTGAAACTCGCCTCGGGTGACATAATCTTTCTGTGCGACCAGGACGATGTGTGGCTGCCCGGAAAAGTGAGCGCCGTTATTAAGGCTGTTGAAAACGGCAGCGACCTTGTACTTCACGACGCGCGCATCACGGACGAAAACCTTGAAACAATAAGCCCGTCTTATTTTGCCCTTCACGGCACAAACACCTCTTTCGCCCGCAACCTTATAAGAAATACCTTCGTGGGCTGCTGCATGGCGTTTACGAAAGAAGTGCTTGAGGCAGGTCTCCCCTTCCCCGATGTGCCCATGCACGACTGGTGGCTTGCCCTGCTCGCGATGAAAAAGGGCTTCAGGGTTACTCTTATTGACACGCCGCTCATCCTCTGGCGCCGCCACGGGGAAAACGTGACCGGCGGCAAAACCTCCCTGCGGCAGAAAATCGGATGGCGCCTGAGTATGCTCAGAGCGCTCTCATCGGTATCACGCAACACCTGAAAGCGCGGGTAATCTTCGCCCGCCTGAGTAAAGGATAAAATATATGGACAGAAAAATAACCGGCTGCATAGTCACATATAACAATATGCGCACTGTCGGCAAGGCGATAAGCACCGTGCTCTCCTGTACAAAAGACGATTTTACTCTCTTTGTGGTTGACAACGGCTCAACAGACGGCACGGTGGAATTCATAAGGGAAAACTTCCCCTCGGTGACCGTGATTGAATCCGGCGGCAACATCGGATTCGGCGCGGGGCACAACTTCATCTTTGACAGACTCGATTCCGACTATCACGCGATAATTAATCCCGACGTTATTCTGAAGGACGATATTATCGGCAATATGGCGGATTACCTTGACAGTCATGAGGATGTGGGTATGCTCTCGCCCAGGATACTTTTCCCGGACGGCAGAGAGCAGGTGCTGGGCAAAAAAATCCCTCTGCCCCACTATCTTATAGCGAGCAGGCTCAGGGGCAAAAAGCCCGGAAAGATTCTTTCCGATTACGCTATGCTCAACTGCGATATGTCACAGCCCGTGCAGATTCAGAACGCAACCGGCTGCTTTATGTTCATACGCACATCCCTCTTCAAGTCGCTCGGCGGCTTTGACGAGAGATACTTTATGTATTTTGAAGACTGCGACCTCACCCGCGAGGTAAATAAGATAAGCAAAGTTCTCTATTACCCCGCCGCCACCGTCTACCACGAGTGGGGCAGAGAGTCAAAGAAGAACTTTCATCTCAAAGCAGTGCAGATAAAATCAATGTTCAAATACTACGCAAAGTGGGGCCTGTCCTCAAAGTAAAGAGGTTTCTATGAAATACTTCAAAAACCTTTACAAGTACAGAAACCTGATGTATGAAATCATACGCAAAAACATCAAGCTTCAGTACCGCGATTCGGTTCTGGGAATGTTCTGGACCTTCCTGCAGCCGCTTCTTACAACCATAATACTCGTGATTATTTTCGGCAATGTTTTCGGCAGGTCAAATAAAAACATTGTCAACTATCCCATATATCTTCTTTGCGGCAGACTGCTGTATGAATTTTACTCGCAGTCCACAAAAAGGGCGATGCGCTCAATCAGAAACAGCGCCTCGGTCATAAAGAAGGTGTATGTGCCGAAATACATCTACCCGGTGGCAAACGTGCTTTCGAATTTCATCACCTTCTGCATTTCGCTCTCGGTGCTGGTGTGTTTCATAGTCTTCTTCTTTGTCACGGGTAAAAACCCGCCTCACATCACGGGCTATATCTTCCTCTCGCCCGTGCCGATACTTATCCTTATGCTCCTTGCGATAGGAGTGGGGCTTATCCTGAGCACGCTCGATGTGTTTTTCAAGGATATCGATTACCTCTACGAGGTCTTCTGCCTGCTCCTGTTTTACCTTACCCCGATTTTTTATCAGCTCGGGTCACTGCACATCACAAACAGGTATTTTCTTACTCTCATCAAGGCAAATCCCCTTTATTCAATTACCGAGATGTTCCGCTGCTGCGTGCTTTACGGCAGGATGTTCAGCACGAATCATCTGCTCTATTCTCTCGGATTTGCCCTTGCAACCGTGCTTATAGGTCTGATTCTGTTTTACAGAAAGCAGGATAAATTCATCCTTCACCTTTGATACACAGGCAAAGAAAGAAAAACCGGATTCAGGAGTAACGTATGAGCAAACCCGCAATTGTAGTTGAAAATATGAGTATGATGTTCAACCTCAACAAAGAGAAGGTTGACAATCTCAAAGAATATTTCATAAAACTCATTACGCGCAAACTTCATTTCACCGAATTCTGGGCGTTGCAGGATATTAACCTCACCGTTGAAAAAGGCGACCGTGTAGGCGTGCTCGGCTTCAACGGAGCGGGCAAATCCACCCTGCTCAAAGTAATTTCGGGAGTAATGAAGCCCACCAAAGGCACGGTAAAGACCTACGGTGTCATCGCCCCGATGCTCGAGCTCGGCGCGGGCTTTGACATGAACTATTCAGGCAAGGAAAACATTTACCTTTACGGCGCCACTATGGGCTACTCGCGCAAATATATCGAGGAGCGTTTTGACAGCATAGTCGAGTTTTCCGAACTCAAGGATTTCATAGACGTGCCTGTTAAAAACTATTCCTCCGGTATGCGCGCGCGTCTCGGCTTCGCAATCGCCTCCGCCGTTGAGCCCGATATACTCATCCTTGACGAAGTGCTCTCCGTAGGCGACGCAAAATTCCGCAAGAAGAGCGAAAACAAAATACGCTCGATGTTTGAAAAGGGCATCACGGTGCTCTTTGTTTCACACTCCACGGCGCAGGTGCTCAACATCTGCAACAAGGCAATAATCCTTGACCACGGCAAAATCATCGCGCAGGGCTCCGCAGAGGAAATCTGCGCGCAATATGATGAAATGGTAGAATCAGGAAAGGTGAAGAAATAATGATTTTTGCAGCAATATTCGCCGGCGGCGTCGGCAGCCGTATGGGCAACATCAATACGCCCAAGCAGTATCTTGAACTCGGCGGCAAGCCAGTAATCATCCACACCGTTGAAAAGTTTTTCGTAAACGACAGGGTGGATGAGATTATCATACTCTGCCCCAAAGCCTGGATTGCCCACACGAAGGCCCTGATTGAGGCAAACCTGCCCGCAGGCAAAAAAGTTCACGTTATCGAGGGCGGCGTCACAAGAAACGGCACGCTCGAAAACGCCGTTGATTTCATTGAGAAAAACTATGAAACCGACGAAAACACTATCATCATCACTCACGACGCGGTGCGCCCCTTCCTCACTCACCGCATAATAAACGAAAACATAGATGCCGCCGCCGAATACGGCGCGTGCGATACCGTCATACCCGCAACGGATACCATCGTTGAGAGTGAAGACGGCAAAATAATTTCGTCCATACCCGACAGGAAAAAGATGTATCAGGGTCAGACTCCGCAGACCTTCAGGCTCAAACTCCTTGAAGATGTCATCTCCTCCCTCACAGACGGGGAGAAGGAAATTCTCACCGACGCGTGCAAGATTTTCACCATAAAGAACAGGCCCGTTTATATGGTTGAGGGCGAAGTGTTCAACATCAAAATCACCTATCCGTACGATATGAAAGTGGCAAACACACTTCTGAAAGGCAAGGAAGACGATGATTAATCAGGTTTACCGGCTGACAGCGCCCGGAATAATAGATGTCGCCTGCACGGTGCCGGATATTACCCGCAGCGTAATTGTGCGCCCGCTCTATATGTCAATATGCAAAGCAGACCAGCGCTATTACCAGGGCAACCGCAGCAAAGAGGCGCTCAAATCAAAACTGCCTATGGCTCTTATTCACGAGTGCGTGGGCAGGGTTGAGTTTGACCCTACGGGCACTTTCAAAAGCGGCGATATCGTTGTGCCCGTGCCCAACACTCCGACCAAAGACGATGATGTGATAGCCGAAAACTACCGCCTGTCGAGTTATTTCTGCTCGAGCGGTCACGACGGCTTTTTAAGAGATTATGTTGATATCGACCCCGGCAGGCTCGTAAAACTGCCCGACGGCGTTGACCTGAGAATCGCATCCTTTGCCGAGCTTATCAGCGTTGCAGTGCACGCGGTTTCAAGGTTTGAGGCTACCGCGCACCGCCGCAGAGATTCAATCGGCGTTTGGGGCGACGGCAATGTAGGCTTCATCACCGCGCTTGTGCTCAGAATTCTTTACCCCGATTCAAAGATATATGTCTTCGGCACCGTCTATGAGAAACTTGCTTATTTCTCATTTACCGACGGTCAGTATCACGTTGACGGCATTCCCGACGGACTCATGGTTGACCACGCGTTTGAGTGCGTGGGCGGCGAAGCGTCAAGATACGCGATAGCCCAGATTATAGACCGCATAAACCCTGAGGGCGCAATCGGCCTTATGGGCGTTTCCGAAAGCCCCGTAGGCATCAACACGAGAATGGTGCTCGAAAAGGGACTTAAACTTTTCGGCTCATCACGAAGCGGCGTAAAAGATTTTCAGCGCACGGTTGATTTGCTCGCGGAGCATCCGATGGCTATCGCCTACCTCGAAAACCTTGTGGGCGAAGTGGTCAGCGTAAGATCAATCGCCGATATTCACAAAGCTTTCGCTTCCGATATAAGCCGCAGTTTCGGTAAAACCGTAATCAAATGGGAGAAATAACCGATGTATGATTTTTCAGTTATAATCCCCTGCTTTAACTGTGAAAATACCCTGCCCGAGACTCTCGACTGTGTTCTCGGGCAGTCTTTGCATGAGAGAATACAGATTATCCCCGTAAACGACGGCTCGACCGACAGCACGCAGGCGGTGATTGACCGCTATGCCGCAGAGTACGGGCAGATTACACCCGTCACAAAAGAAAACGGCGGTGTTTCATCCGCGAGAAACGCGGGTCTCGCAAAAGTGCAGGGCAAATATGTCATCTTCCTCGACGCGGACGACCTGCTGACACCCGGCACCTGCGAAGCGCTCTTTGACAAAATGGAAAAGAGAAAAGCGGACTGCGCCGTTTTCCGCCTTTCGAGATTCGGCTTCGGCGGAAATGAGTATAACCCGGCGGTTGACGAAATCGCGGAATGCGAAGAGATTGCATATAACGACAAGCGATTGCTGTGGACTTTCCTTGTGGGAAATAAGTGCTATACAAGGGAATCTCTCGAAAAAACCTGCGCAGCCTTTCCGCCGCTGGCATACTGTGAAGACGGCGTTTTCTGGATGACCTATCTTATGAGGGCTAAGCCAACCGTCACGGGAGTTTACGGCGCGGAGTGCAGATACAGGCGCGAGGACCCAGCCGTGCGCGCAAGCGTAACGCAGACTATGAAGCCATCGCTCGTAAGCGATTTCATAACGGCGTGCGAAATGATACTCGCCGTGCTTGAGGACGGCCTCGTTTCCGAAATGCAGGTCAAAATCTGCCGCACAATCACCAACGAGTTTTACAGGCGGCTGTGGCAGGCGGATAACGGTATACTCAAAACTCTCGAAGAAAACTACAACAGGTATTACGCCCTTCTTTCACCCGAAAACAAAAAGCGCGTAATTGACTTTGACGCCGATATAGGCGTGCCCGTTTTTTCAAGAATTGAAGCGGCGGCACACCCGAAAATATCGGTGATAGTCAAAAAACCGTCGGCTG
Source organism: Clostridiaceae bacterium (assembly GCA_016280595.1). Taxonomy (GTDB): domain Bacteria; phylum Bacillota; class Clostridia; order Oscillospirales; family Acutalibacteraceae; genus CAG-177. Next base: position 9,297 of record JAEEHB010000012.1, read on the forward strand.
ATTTTCTGCGCTCGCTCTACAGCCAGACAATGCCGCTGTTTGAAGTGGTTACCGGTGATGCGGGTGAGTATGAAAAATACGAAAACGTAAATCACGGCTCGCCCAAATCAAAACTGAAAGTATCTTTTTCGGGCAGTGAAAAACCCGACCCGAGGACACTCAGGGCAATTCTTCTGCTTTCGGGCAGAAAGCCGTTTTCGCTTCTCCCCTCTTTCTTACTTAAAAAGGCGGTTTCAATCTATCTGAGATAAGGATTTTGCACAGTGAAAAAGGTTCTGTATTTTATCTTCGCTCTCTTTTTCAATATCTGCCGAGTTTTCCCAGTGAAAAAGCGGCTCGCCGTTTTCCTCGCCCCTCACAGAGGCGGGGCTCACGACTCTTTGAGCGAATTTGAAAAATATGTAATCTCACGCGGCGAATATAAAACCGTGCGCGTTTCCTCGTCCCCCGATTCGGTGAAAGAGGCGGTTTCGTTTTTCCTGCGCGCCCCTTACATACTCGCAAGAGCGGGTTATGTTTTCCTCAACGATAATTTCATGCCGCTTTCATCCCTTCGCTTTTCGCCCGAAACCGTTATCGTGCAGTTCTGGCACGGCGAAGGCGCTTTCAAGAAATTCGGGCTTCTCACAAACCTGCCCGAAGATATCAGAAACCGGGAAATAAAGAGCGGCAGAAAACTTTCGTATGTAATCTGCACAAGCGAAAATGTGCGCGAAACCTACGCGAAGGCTTTCGGCGTTGATGAGAGCAAAGTTTTGCCTCTCGGCTCACCGAGGCTCGATTACCTGCTGAATAACAGCGACAAAGAAAATGCTCTTGAGTCTGTTTTCAATATGTATCCCGCCGTCAGGGGCAAAAAACTCGTGCTCTATGCCCCTACATTCAGGGATAATCCCGAAGATGACAGAGAAATCCTTTCGCACATTGACGCGCGCGCTTTTGAGGAGGCGCTCGGTGACGAATACGCCCTGCTGGTGAAACTTCATCCGCAGGTGCATTCCGCCGTTTCGGGCGGCATCAACGATGTCACAGACTGCGACATAGGCGCGCTCTCGCTCGCCTGCGATATTCTCGTAACGGATTACTCCTCCGTGTGTATGGATTTCGCGGTGCTTGACAAGCCCTGTATCTTCTACGCCTATGACCTCCCGAAATACGAAAACGAGCGCTCATTCTGCTTCGGCTATAAGGACTATGTGCCGGGCGAGGTCGTCACTGATTTTGACGGCGTGATAAAGGCGATAAAAAATCCCCGGAACACCGGTAAAATCGGGCGTTTCAGGGAATTCAACTTTGATTATATTGACGCGCATAATTCAGAGCGCATATATGAGTTTATTTCAGATAACCGTAAATAAGACCGGCAATTCTCTCGGTTGATTTGCCGTCACAGGCTCCGAGCTGCTCCCTGCGGAATCTTTCGATTCTGTCAAGAGGCGGCTTTTCTTTTGCCTGCCTCACGGTTTCAAGCAGGTTTTCGGGCGTGTCAATCATCTCGCCCGGCAAATCATCGGGGAATGAGAGATAAAAGCCTCTCTCATACTCCTTGTAATCGGGGCAGTAGAATACCATAGGCGTGCCGAAAAGAGCCGCGTCGTGTGATACGGAGGAATAGTCGGTTATAAGCACGGAGGCGGCTGAGATAAGCGAAAGAGTGGATTCCTCCGTCATATCCTTTATATTCGCGTAATCCCCCGCCGTGAGGGAGTAATCCATCATCGGATGTCTGCTGATTATGAAGACTTCGTCTTCGCCGAGTTTTTCCGAGAGGGCGGCAAAATCTATCTGCGGGTCGAATTTCACTCTGTGCCCGTCTTTTTCGCGGAATGTGGGGCAGTAGAGATAAATCGTTTTGCCTTTTAAATCAGGGTGCTTTTTATAAAAATCTTCTCTTATCTTTTCGCCGCTGTTGATTATTGTGTCCGTTTTGGGCAGACCGACGGCGAGGCAGATGTTTTCATCAACGCCGAAGGCGTCCGCAAAAACTTTTCTGCTCATTTCGCTCGTTACGGTTACCGCGCTGTACTGTGAATGTACCTTGCGCTCGGTTTCCTTTGACAAATCGGTGTCCGCGTCAAGGGCAAACTTCTTGAATGCGCCGCAGCCGTGCCAAATCTGAACGAGTTTCTGCCCTTGCCTGAGTTTTATCACTCTCATATAGCGGCAGTAGTCGTCGGTGACTATTACCTTCGATGTGAGCAGCAGGTAATACGCCTTCGCTTTCCGGAGTTTCGAGTGCGGCAGTTTTGAGGCGAATATCACCTTTTTACAATCGAGAGCATCATAAAGCGCAAGGGCATTGTCAAGCAGGCGGCCGTCTGCCCTGATTGTATAAAAACACACTCTGTTTTTTACGGGCAGAGCCATACAGATTTTAATCCAGAATCTGTTGAGAAAATCAAGCACAGCCCTGCGAAAACGCACGGGTATTAATTTTTTAATCAGTTCTTTCATAATTTTTACCGCGTTTTTTCTTATTATTACACTCGTATTATATCAAAATCCGCCGATTTTTCAAGTGCCGCTTTTTACGTCTTTTTGTGCATATTATTAAATGTGTCTAATTGCGTATTTTTTGTTTTTATTGAATTTCAGCCCTCTTTGTGCTAATATTCTAATACTCAAAGCGAGGTAAACACTATGCAGAAAAACAATGAAAAGAATATTGAAACCGCACCCGAAAAGAAAAAAGCCCTGCTGATAGTCAATCCCTGCTCGGGCAAAAACGCTACCAGGTCGGGCACACTTGATATTGTTGAAAGGTTTTCATCCGCCGATTATGATTTCGTGGTAAAGTCCACTACGGGCCCCGGCGACGCCACCGAATTTGTTGAGAAATTCATTGACGGCAACGATATGGTCGTATGCTGCGGCGGCGACGGCACATTCAACGAAACCATCAACGGCGTAATGAAACTGCCCAGGAGAGTACCCATCGGCTACATCCCCGCGGGCTCCACAAACGACCTTGCAAGCACCATCGGTCTGCCAAAAGATACGGGCAAGGCGACGGACATCATAATCGAGGGGCACAAAAACGCCTACGACATAGGTCTGTTCAATAACAGATTCTTTGCCTATATCGCCTCTTTCGGCGCGGCGACCTCCCTCTCCTATTCAACACCGCAGAAGCTCAAAAATCTTTTCGGCCACAGCGCGTATGTAATCAACGGGCTTGTTATCAACCTTATCCCCACTCTCAAAGCCCTCAAGCCCATTCACGCGCGCATCGAATATGACGACAATGTGCTTGAAGACGATTTCTATTTCGGCTCCGTTTCAAACTCGACTTCTGTCGGCGGAGTGTTCAAATTTGACAGAGACGATGTAAAACTTGACGACGGCAAGTTTGAGGTACTGCTCGTAAGAAACCTCAAGAGCCCGCTCGAAAGTTTCGCCCTGCTCAATAAAGTGCGCCGCAAACAGTATGACGGCGAAAAAATCATTTACTTCAAGGCATCCACAATCAGATTCACCTTCGATAAGGATATCCCCTGGACCCTTGACGGTGAATTCGGCGGCGACCAGCGCGAAGTTTACTGCGCCGTGCTCAACAGAGCGATTGATATCTTCTCACCCGAAAATCAGATTTTCCTCGGCAACAAGATAGATATCCCCGTGTTTGACGTTGCGGACGCAAACAGCGAAGAGGCGAAGAAGGAAGATCCTCGTATAAGATTCACCAGATTCCGCCGCAAAAAGAGAGTTTCCGAAGAAGAGGAAGCGCCTGCTGCCGAAGAAAAAGAAGAAACCGCAGAGCCCGCACCCGAAGAGGAGACGGCTTCCGCGCAGGAAACTCCCGCAGAAGAGGAAACAACCACACAGGAATAATAAAAGTAAAAAGAAAAGACTTGCAGTTGGGCGGAGAGTCGTAATACAGTATTGGTTTTCACGGAAAACTAAAACCGCAGCACATCGTCAGATTTGCTTACCATACATACTCAGTATGTTCTCGCAAATCTTCCTTGTTCTGCGGTTTATTTTTCACGGGAAAACTGCTTTGCACCTCAAAGAGATGAAATTTGTGCATATTTGCAGGTTTTGACGACGAGGAATACTTGGCTGTATTCCGAGGAGGAAACCCTGCATAAGATGTGCAAA
>JAEEHB010000013.1 GCA_016280595.1 Clostridiaceae bacterium
GTACTGTCTTCGCTCATAAATGCGTTGTTTTCATCGCTTCTTGCGTCCTCCCTGTTGCTATGCCTTTGAGGTAGTTACATCTGAAACAATCTTTCTTTTCGCCTTCGCCGTATCTGTATACTGTCTTCACTCGTAAAGACGCCGTTTTCATCCTTTTCTGTTCCCTCCCTAAGTGCCGCTGAGGCAGTGACATCAAAAACTAATTAGTGCTTTATCAAGCACTCACCCCGTAGGGGTGCGGGTGTCCGGTGGACACCTTCGCGTAGCGAAAGCACCGACCGAACCGACAGGTGAGACCGGATATCATCCGCCCGCCACACAGGATATGCGGAGCATTATCTTATGCCTTCCCCTTGAGGGGAAGGGGGACCGCGTGCGGTGGATGAGGTGTCACATTGCGTAAAGATTATATTAAGAGGTAGGTTTTCTACCTCATCTTTATAATCGGCGCTTTGCGCCCCTTAATTCTGCATTCTAAATTCTGAATTTCGCATTAAAAAATGCTTCCGTTTCCGGAAGCATTTTTGTTATCTGAATGCCACGCTCATTGCGAGCAGGATTTGTGCGGGGTAGTAGGTTGAGAGTTCCGCCGTTACAAACAGATTCTTTCTCTTGACCGGCGTGAAGTAGAGTATGCCGAGGCAGGTGTCGCTTATAAGGAAGAGGCACGCGCCCACGAGCGCCATTATGTTGGCGGGGATTGCTTCCTTCATAACGAGCGTTGCGGCGAAGGCAATCTTCCACACAAGCAGGCCGTAATAGACGCAGAGCAGGGCGGCAAACGGTCCTTTGAGCGCCATCTTCAGCCCTTTGATTATCCCAAGCGCGAGCAGCATGCCGACCGGGAAGAATATTGCGGCGTACCAGTTCATACCGTAAAGATACATAAACGCCAGTATCTGGAATATGTGGCCTACCAGGAAATAGCCCGTGCCTATCGGTATCAGTTTCTTCTTGAAAGTCGGCGCAATCTCCTTGATGCCGAGAAAAATATCTCCGCAGAAGCCGAACATCAGAGCAATACATATAAGGCTGAAATATCTGACGTTACTGCTGTTGAGGTAATTGCCCAGCACGGAAATGGAAATAAATCCGAAGGACGCCATGAATTTGCATATCATGCCCTCAAAGGATTTGTTCTTGCTCCTGAGAAGGATACACGACGCGCCGAAGATAATTGTAAGCGCGATTAAAAGATAGATGCCGCTCATTATTTCACCTCATCGCTTTCCGCCCATCTGCCGCAGGCGGAGAAACCGCATTTTTTATAAAATTCAAGCAGAGAATCCGACCGGCAGAAGAGGTAGGATTCTTTGTCTTTGTCTGCCATAAAGGGTACCAGAGAGGAGGCGAGGCCTCTGCCTCTGCATTTTTCGTCTGTGGCAACCGCGCCCAGAAGCACGGCCTTTTCGTTTTCAAACAGCCTGAAAGCGCACGCCTCAAGCACGCCGTTTTCTTTTATCGCTCCGAATGAAGCGGTGCCTTTGTTGAGCCTCAGGCAGATACTTCCGGCGAAATCATTATATGTTCCCACATCAAAACCGCATGCGGTAAGCAGGTTGTAAACTTCTCTGCCTTCAAACCCGTTTGTGAAGAGTTCCGGCTTTTCCGCAGGCGAGCCGTCATACTTTACTATGTATGAGGACTTTTTCGCTTTCAGCCCGAGTTTTTCAAAATCCTCAGCCGCGCCCTGAATACTGCCCGCGCCGAGAAAAGAAAGAAAGGATTTGATTTCTTCACAGTCCGCACCTTCGCCGCAGTAAAGAGTTACAGCGCCGTCAACCGCGCCGACAGCCGCAGAGTTACCCTGACGGTAAAACCTCGCGAAATCGTGAGTAAAGCCGTAAGTGAGCGCGAGCGCGCCGATTTTGGCGCAGAAGGGATTTGACGGCATAAAGCCGAGTTCATCATACGATTCGCAGAGTTTCAGCATTTCGCCAGTTCTTCCGCCATCGCTTTTACAAGGTCGCGGGTGCTTTCGATATCTTCATATTTGCATACGCAGCCTGGTGAGTGGAGATACCTTGTGGGCACGGAAAGCGTGAGCACCTTCACTCCGCTTCTGCTCTTGTGTATGGCTCCCGCGTCGTTGCCGCCCGCCACTCTCGTTTTGGTCTGCGCTTTTATATTTTTCTGCTTTGCCGTTTCAAGAGCCTTGCGGTAAAGGTCGATGTCATATACGGTGGACCTGTCCATAAACGAAACGGCGGGTCCTTCTCCGCACACGCACACTCTGTCTTCACCCGTAACGCCGCTTATGTCGGCGGCTGTGGTGGTTTCGGTCACAATCGCGTAATCGGGCGCAACGCCGAAAGCACTTGCCGCGGCGCCCCTCGTGCCTACTTCCTCCTGCACGCTGAAACTGAAGAAGCAGTCATATTCAAGGCCGGAGCGGATAAGGTCAATCATAATCGCGCATCCCGCTCTGTTGTCAATCGCTTTTGAGCAGATGAAGCCGTCGCCGAATTCGGTGAATTCACCGTCAAAGCAGACTTCGTCACCGGGCGAAACGAGGGTGAGAGCGCTCTCTCTGCCGTGTGCGCCGATGTCGATATAGAGGCTGTCCGCCACGGGGATTTTGTTTTCATCCTCTTTTTCGGTCAGGTGTACGGGCACGATGCCCACAACGCCGGGTACAGCCTTTTCGCCGACGGCCACATTTCTGCCGATGAAAACTTTGGTGTCAATTCCGCCCACGTTTGCAAAGCGGAGCAGGCCGTCATCCGTAACACCTGTCACGATGAAGCCGACCTCATCCATATGAGCGTCAATGAGCACCTTGTTCTTTGCACTCTGACGCCCCTTTTTGAAGGCGATGAGATTGCCGAGATTATCGGTGTGATAATCGCAGAAGCCGTCTATCTGAGAAATGATGTAGTCTCTCACCTTGTTTTCGCGCCCGGAAATGCCGGGTAGGGAGCAGAGCATTTTCAGTGTTTCACGCATTTTCCCCGCTCCTTTCCTCTATATACGCCGCCATAAGCGCGGCAGTTGCCTCGATATCGGCAAGTTCGCACACTTCAACGCTCGTGTGCATATTTCTTATGGGTATGGATATAAGGGCGGTCTTTATTCCGCCTCTCTGAGTCTGGATTTCGTCGCAGTTTGTACCGGTTCTGCCGCCCATAACTTCGGGCTTTGCCTTGATATCTTTCTCTCCCGCGAGGGCAAGCAGACGGCTGCTTATTTCGTAGTCAAGCGTAGGAGCGATGCCCACAAGTGCGCCGTCGCCGAGTGAGCCGTATTTCTCTTTGCTCACACCGGGCGCGCTCGCGAAGGTCACGTCAACGGCGAGAGCGACACTGCCCTCAAGGCCGAAAACGCCTGCCTGTGCGCCGCTGCCGCCTGTTTCCTCCTGAGCGGAAAACATAACTTCAAGCGGGCAGGTGCTTTTGCCTTCAAGCATCTGCAGGCATCTGAGTATTGCCGCTACACCCGCTCTGTCATCAATGCAGGGGGAGGCGACTCTTGTGCCGGCAAGAGTGAGAAAACTGCCGTTTGCGGTGATTCTGTCGCCGGGCGAAACAATCTCTTTTGCCTCTTCGCCTGTAAGGCCTGTATCAATCAGCATATCGTCAAACGAAGGCGCTTTGCCCTCGTCCTCTTTTTTTGCGAGATGGGGAGGGGTGGAGGTGACTATGCCGAATATATCTTTTTTGCCGTGAATTGTTACTTTGGCGCCGGTGAGCACTCTTATATCCGAGCCGCCGACTTTGGCAACCTTAAGAAAGCCGTCGTCTTTTACGGCAGTTACAATCAGACCTATTCTGTCAATATGAGCGTCGAGGATTATCCCGCCGCCTTCGCCCTTTTTGCCGATAACGCTGCCGAGAGTATCGCGCTTTACGGGCATATACTTTGAGAGCAGATTTGCGGCGAAATCTGCGGCATCGTCTTCTCTGCCGGAAACTCCGCCTTTGCCGCACAGCCCTTCAAGCAGGGAGCGCACTTCACTGTATTCCATATTATTCTCCTATAACTCTTACGCCGCCCACGGGCCTTATGCTCAGCACATAGCAGGATTTTTCACCGAATACCGAGCAGATTGCCGCCTTGAAAGCGGGAAGAATATCGTTGGGGACAAAAGCCTGAATCGTGCCGGCGAAACCGCCGCCGTGCACTCTCCACGCGCCTTTGCCTTTGAGCAGGTCGTGGCACATTGCGAGCGCCACAGAAACTGCCTGGGATGTGGGATATTTGCAGGTGAATACATTCTGGTTATACATATAGGACGAAAAGCCGCTGTCGATAACAAGGGCTTTGAACGCCTCAAAATCGCCTTTTTCGAGGGCGGCAACTTCGCCGTCAACTCTCTCGTTTTCGTTGAAGAAATGCTTTGCCCTGAGCACGGCCCTGTCGTTTACTTCGGCGCGTACTTTGGCAATGTTTGCCTCAAATTCGGCTCTGTCAACATCCCTGAGCACTTTCTTGCCGAAAACGGCGGCAGCCTTTTCCATTTCGCCTCTTACGGCGGCATAGTCGTCGGTAAGGTCCGCGTGGTCCGCACCCGAATCGATTATGCACAGCGAATGTCCGCAGGACGCGAAGTCAAAATCAACCATATTGATTTCGGGAGCGGAGGGGTCGCGGAAATCGATTTTAACAAAACCGCCTACCGAGCAGGCTGTCTGGTCCATAAGTCCGCAGGGTTTGCCGAAAAAGACATTTTCCGCGTACTGAGCAATCTGTGCTATCTCAACGGCATCAACCTTGCCGTCATTGTAAAGATAATTGAGCATTGTGCCTATGAGCACTTCGAAAGCGGCGGACGATGAGAGACCCGAGCCCGAGAGCACGGATGAAGCGGTGGCGGCGTCAAAACCGCCCACGTTGTAGCCTCTCTCTTTGAATGCGGCGCATACGCCTCTTACAAGGGCGGGGGAGTGGCCGACTTCATCGGCCTGAGGAGTGAGTGTATCGAGCGAGCAGACATCCATATCATAGCCTTCGCTCTTAACTCTCACGATGCCTTCATCATTTTTGGAGGCAACGGCAATCGCGTCAAGGTCAACGCCTGCGGCAAGCACTTTGCCGTGGTTGTGGTCGGTATGGTTTCCGCCGACTTCAGTCCTGCCGGGTGCCGAAAACACTTCGACCTCCCTGCCTTCGCCGAAGATGGAGTCAAATGTTTCGGAAACTCTTATGTATCTCTCTCTCTGAAAAGCGAGGTCCTCTTTCTTATAAAGGACGCCGAGTCTTTTGTCGTATTTGCCCGATTTTATGTTTTCTCTGAGTAAAGCATTCTTAATCATTGTAATCCTCCTGTGCTTCGGTGTAAGTGTTTTCCGGTTCTTCCGGGTTGATTATTTCTTCGCCCTGCGCGGGCTGTTCATTATCGTTTGTGTTTTCCTTTTCTTCCTGATGCTGTTTTTTCGCTTTGTGCTGCTTTGAACGGCGGTCGTAGAATTTAACGAATCTGTCAATCAGATTCCACACGCCGTTTGCGCTGAGGAATGTGAGACCGCTGAGCAGGCAGATAATCATTACCGGAAGCAGGAAGCCGATTGAAAGCGGGTCAAACATATTCGTACCTGCGATGGTAAATGACACAAGTTTCGGCAGAAATCCGAGCAGGGAAATAATAATGAATTTGCCGTAACCGAAACTGAACGAGCCGTAAACGGATGAAACGATGTTTACGGGAATTCCCGGCACAAGCCTTATGGCAAAGAGCAAAGCCGGGTTTCCTTTGCCGCCGGACTGAATCGCGTTTCTCATCGCATCGCTTTTTCTCAGCAGTTTCCAGGCGTAACCCGCCCCGAAGTGCTGACCCCAGAAATACTTTATGGTAAACTGCAGGCCGAGCCCGATCATATTTATCGGAATAGCCGCGTAAAGCGGAAAAACGATACCTGTGATAAGGCATACGGTGGAGGTTGTGTAAATGGGGAAAAACGCCTTGATGATATAGAGGAGCATTATCGCCATCACAAATTCAAAACTGCGGTCAAGGTTTGTGATATGTTCTTCAAGCCTTATCAGAATACTGCGCAGGTCGGCATACCAGGACCAGAGCCAGTCAAAGCGCAGAGAGATAATGAGAGCCTCTATCAGCAGAGCGGCAAGCACTAATATGAGCCCTGCGAAGAACAGGGATTTTTTTCTCTGTTTGTTTTTACTCAATACGGGTCCGCCTTTTCAGAAATAATCCGGTTTCGTACATACCAATCTATTATATAATAAAATAATGAGTTTCGCAACAGTTTATTCATATTTGTCCGTGTTTTTAATTATTCTTGTATTTTCGCGAAAGTGAGTATATACTGAATAAAGAGGTGATAAATATGAAAATCGTGATTCTTGACGGCTATGCCGAAAACCCGGGCGACCTTTCGTGGGACTGGCTCGCGGAATACGGCGAATACACCGTGTATGACAGGACTCCCGCCGCGCTTATTGACGAAAGATGCGCGGGCAATGATATCATATTCACAAACAAAACTCCGCTTACAAAGGAAACTCTTTCAAAACTGCCGGGCCTTAAGTATGTGGGCCTTCTGAGCACGGGCTTCAATGTGGTGGACTGGGAATACTGCAAAGAGCGCGGCATACCCGTGACCAACATCCCGTCTTACAGCACTATGGCGGTTGCGCAGAATGTGTTTGCCCATATTATCGGCTATACCAACAGGCTTGCCGAGCATTCCGCGTCCGTGCACGCGGGCGAGTGGGCTGCAAACCCCGATTTCTCATATCAGGTGGCTCCGATATATGAACTTGACGGCAAAACTCTCGGCATAATCGGCTTCGGCAAAATCGGAAAAGCCGTTGCCCGCATAGCAAACGCCTTCGGTATGAAGGTGCTCGCCGTCACCAATCACCCTCGCGAAACAGAGGGCGTTGAGTTTACGGACAGAGACACCCTGCTCGCCTCATCCGATTTTGTCACCATCCATACCCCGCTTACCCCCGAAACCACCGGTATGGTAAACGCGGAGTTTCTTTCAAAAATGAAAAAGACCGCTATGCTCATAAATACTTCAAGAGGCCCCGCCGTTGACGAGCAGGCGCTTGCCGATGCCCTTAAAAACGGCGTGATAGCCGCCGCGGGCCTCGATGTTATGAAAAAAGAGCCGCCCGAAGCGGACAATCCCCTGTGCTCCCTGCCCAATTGCTCCATCACTCCGCACATCGCCTGGGCGGGCTTTGAAACAAGGGCAAGGCTTATGGAAATCTGCAAACAGAATCTCAGGGCATTTTCAGAGGGTAACCCCGTAAATGTGGTTTACTGATAATAATAAAAGGGACTGTGTCAAAACACAGTCCCTTATCATTTAAGAATAATTACAGTATGATTTTCGCTTTCCATGAGAAGGAGAATGTTTTTCCCGCCTCAAGAGAGCGGATTTCTCTTTTGAGCGAAATGTCGCTTTTCACCTCGTGGCTGTCGTTTATTCCGTACCACGGCTCAATGCACACATAGGGAGCGCCGGGCTTTGCCCAGATGCCGAGCACGGGGCAATCGCCGAAGGTAAACTCAATCTCATTTTCGCCTTTGATGCGAAGTTTCTTTGATTTCATGCCGGAGAGTATGAGAGCGTCGGGCTCGAAAATCTCTTTTGTGATAACGATTCTGCTCTCGTTTTCGAGGCAGGGGAATTTTCTGTCAATGAGCATATTCGTGTTGTCGATTCTCTCGGTGCAGATTGTTTCCGGCTGCTCGAATTCGATTATGTCGCCCAGCTTGCAGGCAAAAGCGGGGTGAGCGCCGATTGAAAAATACATTGTTTTATCCGAACGGTTTTCCACCGAAAGAGTGTTAATAAGCGCTCTGCCGTCAAGTTCAAAATCCGCCGTGAGCAGAAAGTCAAACGGATACATTTCAAGAGTTTTTTCAGTGGGCTCAAGGTAAAACGATGCCTTGCTTTCTCCGCATTCGCCGGCCTTGAACTGCATCTTCCTCGCGAAGCCGTGCTTTGGCAGGTGATAGGCTTTGCCCTCATAGTAATATGTGTCGGAGTTGAGCTGGCCTATAACCGGGAAGAGAATCGGAGCCTGACCGTACCATATATCGGGGTTTCCCTCCCAGATGTATTCTTTGCCGTTTTCCTTTGAACGAAGGGAGTGAAGTTCAGCCCCCATATCGTTTATCTCGCAGGTGAGATAATCATTTGCTATCTTAAAAAACATAGTTTACCTCCTTGTCGTTTTCAGTTCACATCTTTCTGTTATTGTATAATAAAAGTCGCACTTAAGTCAACAAAAATCCGTGTCCGTTTTGTTTCGGTATTGATTTTTAATTGTATTTAGTATATAATACACTATATATGTTCGGAGGTGTTCTTTATGCAGCAGTTCAACGAGTTTGCCGGGGTATACACCCTTCTTCTGACTCCCTTCAACAAAGATCTTACCATTGACTACAAGGCTTACGAAGAGTATGTTTCATGGCAGGCTTCTTTCGGGCCGCAGCATCTGTTTTCGGTTTGCGGCTCATCCGAAATGACCCTGCTCACCCTTCCCGAAAGGCTTAAGTGCGTATCGCTCGCTGTCAAAAATTCACAGGGCGTGCCCGTGTTTGCCACGGCGAATCTGCAGAGGGAAGAGCAGGCGCAGATTGACGAAATCAAAGCCCTCGAGCAGCTCGGAGTTACGGGCCTTGTGTTTGTGACCAAAGGAATGTGCGACACGCCCGATGAGCAGTATGATTACCTCACCTCTCTTGCGTCTCACACCGACCTTCCCGTGATCCTCTATGAATTTCCCGGTATGCAGCCCCATCTTATGCACGCCGACGTTTACGGCAGGCTCGCCGCCACCGGCAAATTCAAGGGCATAAAAGACACCACCTGTTTTCTCACCGAAATCAAGAAAAAAATCGCCGTGCAGGGCGAATCCGATGTGCTGCAGGCAAACATTCCCTTCCTTTACGATGCTTACGAAGCGGGCGCAAGAGGTGTTGTGGCAACTCCCACTACCTGCGGCGCGGATTTGTTTGTAAAGATGTGGGATGCCTGGTGCAAAGAGGACAAAGAAACCGCCAAAGCATATTACGAGCAGATTATACTGCTTGATAACGCCATTGATTCGGGCTTCAACGCCAGCGCAAAATACGTGTGCAGACTCAGAGGCGTCAATATGAATGTATATACCCGCACGGGAGCGAGCCTGAGCCCTGCCAGATGCAGGAGCATAGAGGCCTATGTGGGCTGGGCGAAATCCAACGGAGTATTCTGATAATAACCTGTAAAACGGAGAAGAGATTATGAAGAAATTAAGTGCAAATGTTTGCGCCGTTACTCACACGGGCAGAGTGCGCAAAGAAAATGAAGACAATTACAGCCTCAACGGCAAGGTTACTCTGCCGGGCGGCCTTGTAAAAGGAAAAGCCTATATTCAGAAGATGAATGAGCCCTTCCACCTCGCCGTGTGCGACGGTATGGGCGGTGAAATGCACGGTGAAGTTGCCTCCGGTATCGCGGTTGAGGCAATAGCCAGGCACGCGACAAGCATCTATGAGAGCGGCGAAGATTTTTCGTTTGCGGTCTCCAACTGCCTTGATGACGCCAACAACAGAATCTGCAGCGAAATCACCACACGCGGCGTAAGGCTCGGCACTACTCTTGCCGCCATCTATGCCGTAAAAGGCAGGGTAATCTGCGTAAGCCTCGGCGACACCAGAATTTACCATTTCTCAAACGGCATACTCGAGCAGGCAAGTTTTGACCACACTCACGCGCAGGGATTTGTTGACGCGAGAGAACTCGGCGAAAAAGAGGCGGGTGAACTGCCCGACGCCAAGAGGCTCACAAAGCATCTCGGCGTTTTCCCCGAGGAAGCGACTCTCTCACCCAACGTGAGCGTTATTGACGACGTTGACGACGGCGATATAATCCTGCTGTGCAGTGACGGTCTTACCGATATGCTTTCCGACGAAGAGATTTCAACCATCATCTCAATGGGAGACACTCCCCAGGATGTATCGGCAAAACTCGTTCGCAAGGCGCTCGAAAAGGGCGGCAAAGACAATATCACGGTAGTCACCGCTTTCATGAACGCGGAGGACACTTCCGTATTCGCCCCGATAGCCGAAGCAATGGTTGGCGACAAGGATCCCGATTATGAGGAAGAATACCGCAACTCCTACGGAGCCAACACGGCGGAAGAAACGCCCGCAGATCCTTACGCAAACGCTGATTCGCAGGCGGCCAAAAAGGAGATAGACAAGCGCAAGATTGTGCTGATTGCGGGCATCGTGCTCGCCGCGCTTATGGTGATTGCCCTTGCGGTGATTATAATCAAATCCGTAGCCAAAAAGAACGAGCAGGTTACCACAACCACTTCGGTGAGCGATTATTACTCCTCACTTACATCACAGGCGCCGCTCACCACCTGGAACAATACAACCACTACCGAGTTTTCGGAGACTTCTTCGGAAGAGGAGAGCAGCGAAACCACATCGACAACCACCACAAGACCTTACTCTTCCAGAAGATACAATAACTCCACAAGAAGCACTACCAAAGGCACCACCAAGGGTACGACAAAGGGCACAACCAAAGGGACTTCCTCAAATACCGAGCCGACCGCTTCCACAAGCGCAATTGACTCCTCAACCGAGTCCACCAGCCCGACCGAGCCCACCGGCACCACAGGCTCCGATAACTCCTCAAGTGAAACCCAATCTTCGCCGACTCAAGGTTCAACCGAAAACAGCGTTGACGCAAACTCCGGCACTCAGGCGACCTTCTCAATGGATGCCTCTCACGAGGGAGACTGATAACAAAACACAAAGCACCCCTGTTCATCAGGGGTGCAGTTTTTCGGCAAAAAATACAGCCCGTCAACGACGGGCTGTTATCTTTTATAAATTACTCTGCCACTTCTTTGTCGGTGTTTTCTTCGTCTTTGGGCTCTTTCACTTTGTTTGCGGCAGTCCAGTTGATAAGCACGAGTACGCAGATGCATACCGCCGCGAGAAGCACAAACATTGCGCAGAACCAGATTGCGTTATCCATAGCAAAGCCGAGCAGTCCGCCGATGTGCGGCACATATCTTGTGACTACGCCGTAACTGGTGTCTTTGGTGTAAACCGAGGAAACTCCGAAATTGTCGCCGGGCTGACGTACCACATAGGCCTCGTCGCCTTCCTGCACGGTAACCTGGGTGATTGTAACAATGTCACAGCCCTTGCTTGCAGTGTCGGCAGTGGGCACGGCGAGGTGGCTGCCTTCGGTGTAATCGGCATCCGCTTTTCTTGAAGAAATGAGCAGGTCGCCTTTTTTGAGGTTAACGTTATTATTAAGCGTGGTATCGTGAGCGAGAGTGTTGAGCGACATTCCGAATACGGTTGAGCCTTTGTTATCGAGGAATATCGAAATGAAGCAGCCGCATACAAACACAAGCACCGTTGCAACCAGGAGCACTATGGCGATAATCTTGCCGACTATTGCGCCCGCGCCAAGTTTGGGCTTTTCGGTTTCATACTCCGGCTCTTTGCCGAGCGATTCGATAAGCGGCTCTACATCGGCATTGCTCATCTTTTCGGGAGTATAGAGGGGCTTGTCGCCTACTGCCGGTGAAGTCTGCTGCCCGGGGTCGGCTTCTTTGATTTCAAATTCGGGTATGAGTGAGCCCTGTGAAGGGGCAGAGGATTTTTCTTTTACGCTCGCAACAAAGTCTGAATCAAATTCGTCCAAACTTCTGAGTCTGAATTCATCCATAGTATATTACTGCCTTTCGTATTACTTTGAAAAGAATCAGCCAAGCTGAGCCTTGAGTATATCGTTTTCTTTTGCAAGGGCGGCGATGAGTTCACTGATCTTCTGAGCCGCTTCGGCTGCTGCGGGGCTCACTGCGGGGGCGGCGGCAACAGCACCGTTTGCTTTGAGAGCCTTGTTTTCATCAGAAAGCGCACGGCAGATTTTCTTGAGTTTTTCGTTGTTGGCTTCGGTAGTCTTGGCGTATTCGTACACCTTTTTGTATTCCTCCTTGAGGGTGGAAACATACTTTTCGACCTCCGCCTTGTTGTAGCCGGCGTTTTCGGTGTTGAACAATGCTTTGTTTTCCATATATACACAATCCTTTCAAAAGTTATTCTTTCATATAAAAGAATTTTATCACAGAGTAAAGAAAATATCAACAGCAATTTTCCTGTTTTACCGCCGCAAAATATAAACTTTTTGTAAACTGCCTTGACAAACCGCAGGGCGGGGATTATAATACAGGTGTAATAGCACAGATAGCACACTTATCACGCAAAGGAGATGAGGGCAATTGATAGTGATTGACAAGCAGAGCCGCACACCTGTTTATGAGCAGATAAAGACTCAGATTCTCACTCTCATAAACCTCGGCATCTACAAGGCGGATACGAAACTGCCGTCCATCAGGCAGATTTCGGCTGACACGGGCGTCAATGTAAACACCGTGAAAAAAGCCTTTTCCGACCTTGAGAGCAGCGGCATCATTTTCACCGTGCCCGGCACGGGCAGTTTTGTCAGTCAGTCCGCTTTCGGCGACACCGTAATCAAAGAAAAGATGAGGAAGGAAATTGCGTCGGCGCTTGACACGGCGAAATCCATCGGCATCACAAAAGCCGAAATCGAAGAACTGATAAAAGCGGTTTACAAGGAGTGATAATATGATAGAAGTTAAAAATGTCACAAAAAAATTCGGCTCTTTTGCCGCCGTCAAAGATCTGAGTCTTACCGTTGATGACGGCTCAATATACGGCCTTGTGGGCTATAACGGAGCGGGCAAAACCACTTTGCTCAAAATGATTGCGGGCGTTTATAAGCCCGATGAAGGGGAAACCCTGATAAACGGCAGAAACACCTTCACCGATGCGGCGGTGAGGCTCAATATGTTTTATGTGCCGGATGAAATTTATTTTGAGCCTTTTTCAAGCATAGAAAAAATGGCAAAACTCTACGCGGGCTATTATCCCTCATTCAGTTTTGATACTCTTGACAGTCTGTGCGGTGTGTTTGAACTTGACAAAAAAGCGAGGCTCAACTCTTTCTCAAAAGGTATGCAGAGGCAGGCGGAGATGATTCTCGGTATGTCCGCCCATCCGGATGTGCTGCTGCTCGATGAATCCTTTGACGGGCTTGACCCGCAGAAGAGAAATGTGATGAACCGTATGCTTATCGACTATGTTGCCGAAAAAAACTGCAGCGTAATCATTTCATCGCACAACCTTCACGAGGTTTCCGATATATGCGACCGTATGGCGCTCATAAACGGCAAGAGCATTGCGCTCGACTGCAGCGTTGACGATATCGGGGCGGACAGATGCAAGTTCCGCCTGGTGTTTGACAGAGATATGACCGCCTCCGATTTTGACGGCTTTGATATAAGAAAGATTAAAGTCGACGGCAAAATGGTGACTCTCTCCGTCAAGGGCGACCCCGACGAAACCGAGCGCAGACTCAGGGCTATGAACCCGGTTCTCGCCGAGAGATTCCCGCTCACGATTGAAGAAGTATTTCTTGAGGAAATGGAGGAAAAGGAGTATGACTTCAAAGAAATATTCGGCTGATTTATCCGCCTTTACATACCGCAGGACTTTCAGAAGCAACCTGATACTTTCAGTGCTTATCGCGATCAACATTCTTATGTGTTTCAGCGGCGCTCTCAATATAATCGGCGCCGCCGCCGACCGTGACGCGGCAAGATACCTGAAAGCAACCTATACATATTTTTTCCGCACATCAACCGACAGCCCCGACATTATGCCCTTTATGCTCTCAATCCCGTTCATTTTCCTGTGCGCGGGGCTTGCGGTAAGCATATTCAGATATGTTATGGGCAAAAAGTCGAGCAATGTCTATTTCAGCCTCGGCATTTCGCGTGAAAAACTCTTTGTTTCAAATTACTGCGCGGGCCTGAGCGTGATAATGCTCGGCATCATCGTGCCTCTTGCCGCGTGCCTTATTGCCAACGGCATATTCTTCGGCTTCAGCGGCAAACTGCTGTTTGCTTTCGTCTATATCCTTTTCAAAGTATTCTGCGCGGGCGTGTTTGTGTTTACGCTCACCGCGCTCGTGATGCAGCTTGTCGGCTCGGTAATCGAAACGGTGGTATATACCGGCGTGCTGCTCGCCGCCCCGGCAATGGTGAATTACACCCTTTCAAATATGATTGGTAATTTCATTTACGGAGCGCCCTACACGCCGTCCGGCTTTTTTGAAAACGACGGCAGCGGAATGTTTTATGTCTTCGGCAAAAACGCGATTTACTCGGGGCTCTCGATGTTTGATTATCCTAAATACATTACCCCGATTGGCTCCGATAACCTTATAAGTTTTATTACTTCGGAGAGAAAACTCAGCCCCAACAGCGCTTCGTTTTACAGCATAGGCGAGTTCAAGTTTCCGCTTGTCTTCGCCTTGATTACATCAGTGCTCGCTGTTGCCGCATATTTCTGCGCGAAACACCGCAAGGCGGAAAAGGCGGGATTTATGGGCACAAGCCCGTTTGTGCAGGGGCTGTGCGTGCTCGCCGTCGGGCCATTCCTCGCAATGCTCGCTGGCAATATTTTCACCACAAGCGGCATGTCTTTCCCCGCAAAGCGCAGGCTGATTATCCTGCTCTCGATTGTGATTATGGCAGTCGGCTATACCGTTGTGGAAATGATTGTGCTCCGCTCTTTCAAAAAGTATTGGCAGAGATTCAATTATCTGATTGCCGAACTCGGCATTTTCCTGCTCTGCTGTCTGGTTGTGATATCAACCCTGCCCGTCGGCTCAATGAAAGTACCCGCCGCGGCGGATATTGAAAGCGCCTCGATTACCGTGTGCAGCAACGATTACGACAGCATGAACGGATATACGGGACCCGGTTATTTCAACGGCGGCGCGAGGCTCGATGTTGACTGCATGGGCAAGGACTATATCAAACTTTTTGAGGGCTTCAAGGACAAGGAGGATATAGAGAGAATTATTTCCGTAAACGAAAAACTGAACGCTCTCAAAAACACAAAACCCGACAACACCTACGGCGGCGACGATGAATTCACCAAAACAATTCTATCGGGAATCCGCATTGAATATCACCTCAAAAACGGCAAGACGAAGGTGAGAAACTACAGAAATGTTACGCTCGGAATTATCCGCGAAATTGACGAACTGACCAAATCGGATACCATGAAAAATATGATTGCGGACAGTCTCGAAACCATCACGGACGATAACGGCATTGCGCCTCTGAGTTCTTACCAGTATAATATCGCCCTGATTTCTCCCGATATGACGAGAGGGGTTTCGCCCGAACTTTTCTTTGACAATGACGCGAGGGAAAACCTTGTGAAGGCGCTTGCGGCGGATATCCGCGAGGGCACTCTGCCCATAAGCAGAATCAGCGCTTCACCCCTTATGGGTTATATCGTGATGAGGAGTTATGCCTTCCCGACATATGACGGTGATGTTTATACCGATGACGATCCGCCCTTCGCCAAACCGCAGGGAGATATTGAACTGATTGACGACGAACACGAAGAAATGTCCTTCGTCTTCCACGAGGGCGCCTCATACCCGGTTTACGCGGATATGAAAAACACCGTTGAATATGTAAAAGCGAACGGGCTCGACAAATACTTTACCGGCGGCGCAAAGCCCGTGGAAATCATATACGGCAAGTATTCCGAGCCGTCCGAAATCAGCCGCGAGTATTTTGACAGTATGATTTTCTCGGCGATAAATATGTCCGACCGTCAGGCTCAGCTCGTCTGGTCCGAGTTTAATAAGGATGAAATCTATTACGAATATTCCGACGGACTTTCGGCTCAGGTTTATTACCCGGATTATTCCGTTACCGATGAAGACACCGGAATTGACGAGGCGGACAGAATCGACCCTGAGGATATGATGCCCGAGGGCTCAACGGTCGTCACCGATGAAGCGCAGATTGCCGAACTTATGAGCAAGGTGCGGCTTAACTGCCATCTGTGCTATGAGGGCGATTACGCACTGATAGTGTTTGACAACGGACGCATCACATACGCCTACATCCCGGTCGGGACATAAAAGGCGAAAAGCAAAAAGACAATACAGTTAAAAAGGACTGCGGGTTTGTAACTTGCAGTCCTTGATTTTTGCTTGCTTTGATTTACTATAAGGAATATTTGGTTATTGTCTTTTTTCAACGCCTTTATTCGCTCGCCGTACTTTAGTACTGTCTTCGCTCATAAATGCGTTGTTTTCATCCTTTTCTGTTCCCTCCCTAAGTGCCACTCAGTTAGCAAGATAAAAAACAATTGTGCTTTAATAAACTCGTATTGTAGGGAACGCCGTTTCGGCGTTCCGTCCGTGCCGCAGGCGCGGGTAGGGCGGGATGACCACATCCCGCCGCCTTCAAGGATATACGTGAGCATAATCTAAATTGGAGCGAAGCGACCCGGCATTGCGAATTGCGCATTATTTTATTGCAAATCGTCTTTGTTTGTGCTAATGTAACGGCAGGGGGTGACAGTATGTCAGATTATTATTCATCCGTGTGCCTGACTTCCGTCAAGGCGAGCGTGCTTGAACTTTTCGGTATGGAGAAATCGGAGGGAGATGCCGCTTCAAACAGCATTATTATGGAAAAATTCGGCGGCAGACCGATAGACCGGGCCGTCATCTATAATCCCGATGCCGTCGCGCTCTGGGTTTATATGAAATATACGGAGAAATTCGCCGCCGCTCACGCGGTGTCCGATTTGTCTTTGCCTATGCTCAGCGTTATGCCGAGCGTTACTCCCGTCTGCTTTGCCTCAATGTATACGGGCGTTATGCCCGAAGTTCACGGCATAAGGAAATACGAAAAGCCCGTGCTCAGCGCCGAAACCCTGTTTGACCGCCTGCTTGCCGCGGGCAAGAAGTGCGCCATCTGCTCAACGGAAGGCGACAGCATTTCAAAAATCTTTCTTGAAAGAAATATGGATTATTTCATTTATGACACCGAGGACGAAGTCAACGCGAAAGCCTTTGAACTGATTGAAAAAGGTGAGCACGACCTGATTGTAATCTACAACGGCGACTACGACGGCTTTATGCACAGAAACGGCCCGGAGGGCGAAGATTCGCTCGCCCACCTCGATAAAAACATCGCGGTTTACAAAGAGATTGTTGAGAGAATAAAGAAATACCGCAAGGGCGAAAGAGTATTTTACGGCTTCTGCCCCGACCACGGCTGCCACGAAATTGACGGCGGCTGCGGCTCACACGGCCTCGACTGCGAAGAGGATATGAATATCATCCATTTTTACGGCATAAGTGAAGGGTAAAACCATATTACAACCGATAAAAACAAGGACTGCAGGTTATAAACTTGCGGTCCTTTTTAATTCAGAATTCGCAATGCGAAATGCGCAATTTCGGGTCGCTTCGCTCCGATTTAGATTATGCTCCGCATATCCTTGTTGCGGGCGGATGATATCCGCCCCTACGATATGAGTGCTATAAGATAACAACTGTTTTTGATGTCACTGCCTCAGAGGCACAGCAACAGGGAGGACGCAAGAAGCGATGAAAACAACGCATTTATGAGCGAAGACAGTACTAAAGTACGGCGAGCGAATAAAGGCGTTGAGAAAAGAAAAATATAATCTCTTCCTTATAGTCAATTACCTCAAAACAATAAAAAGAACTGCGAGTGTAAAACCCGCAGTTCATTAAAACTTTTTTCTTTTCGGTTTTCGCGCTTATTGCTACGACCGTAAAATTAGGCGGTGATTGAGTACCACAGATCCTTGAAGAAATTCACAATATCATCAAGTATATTCTTAAACCACAGCGCAATCTTATCACCCACGCTGCCGTTTTCAAGCAGCTCGGCGGCGCTGAGGATATAGGTCTCGTAACCGTCGGGGTTGTTCTTGTCAAGCGTGATTACTCTGAAGCCGCGGTTTTCGTCGTTGTATGAGTGGAAGGTGATGCCGGGTGACGAAACGAGGTCAATGCCTTCATAGGGAACAACATAACTGTTGATATGGTCGTGACCGAAGAATACGCCGATTACATCGCCCTGCTCAATCATTGCGTCGAGTTCTGCGTAGCCGGGCTCAAAGTTGATTGAGGGCGGGCAGGGGTTTTCGCTCAGCCAGCTGCCTTCGCCCTGACACTCGTCGGGGAGCACATAATATTTGCCTGCGTAGCTGATTGCGCCTTCTGTGCCTTCATCAACCTCTTTGAGGGCTCTGTAAATCTGGGGAGGAACGATGTGCTGGAATGCGATTGAGGGCACGGGCTCGCCGCCGTTTGCCTCTTTGAGTTCGTTTGATTTTTCAACATACCAGTCAACCTGCTCGGGCATTACATAGCCGTAACCGCCGTAGTTGTCATCGGGGTTGTAGTTGCCGGAGTCCATGCACCAGAGGTTGAAAGAAACCTTGTCGCTCTCTGCCGATTCGAATATGGGCACATTGTAGGTGCCTGCGTTCATTGTGCTCTTGCCGCCTGCGCTTGCTTCGCACACAACGCCTGCGCAGCCCACATAGCAGTCATAGCTTTCATACTGCTCAATCTGCTCGAGTTTGGTGTAGGGGGTGCTGTCGTCATCGTGATTGCCGAAAACAGCCGCAACGGGAACGCCTATTTCTTCAAATAAATCCATAACCTGCTTGAGGGCGGATTTTGCGAGAGTTTTGGTGCCGCAGGAGTAGCCCGCGATATTGTCGCCCGTGAGCACGATGAGATCGGGTTCGCTCTCTTTTACGGCGTTTTTGATTGACTGCTTTGCAAGGTTTGAAAGCATAGCGTCATCCTGGATATCCGCTACCTGAAGGATGGTGAATTTGCCGTCTTCGCCGAAGGCGAGGTGAGCCTTTTCGGGGCGGGAAACATCAACATCCGCGGCAAACACGGTGAACATAAGTGAGAAAGCCATAACGGCGCTTAAAAACAGAGAAATAATCTTTTTCATAGCAGTTTTCCTTTCTTCCTGTTGATATTACAATTATAAACCACCGTAAAATAAAATCAAGTATTTTTGCAATCTTGAAATGACAAAACCTATGTGATATTATTATTAAAAACATACAAAAATTTTTTCTTTGGAGTGATGCGCCGTGCCGTTTATCCGCGAGAGAAAAGAAGAAAGAACAGGCTATCAGAACGGCGGAGCCCTTATGCCCGCCTATGATAACAACTGCGATTTCGTTATGGTTTACCGTGTGGACGATACCACCGCCGAAAGGGTGAAAGTCTACCGCGAAAAGGGCTATGCCGTTCATCTGATGACAGGCATCGCCTGGGGCAACTATGTCGATTATCTTTACGGCAAGTATGACGGAACTGACCACTGGGACGAAGCCCAGACCGACAGATTCGGCAATAAAATCATGCACGGAGACGACACCCCCTATATGGTGCCTACGGTCGCCTTTGCGGATTACCTCTCGGTCAAACTTCGCGCCGCGGTTGATTTCGGCGTGGAGGCAATTCACGTGGAGGAGCCCGAATTCTGGGACAGAGCCGGTTATTCGCCCGCTTTCAGAAGAGAGTATGAACTCTATTACAGAGAGCCGTTTGTGCCCGCCTACGAGAGCGCGGACGCCAAATACAAGTCATCAAAACTCAAGGCATATCTCTACGCGCGCACCATTGACAGAGTCGCTTCCTCGCTCAAAGAATACGCAAAAGTAAAATACGGCAGGGACCTGCGCTTCTATGTACCCACTCACAGCCTGCTCAATTATACCCAGTGGAAGATTGTTTCGCCCGAGGGCAAACTTGCCGATATTCCCGCAGTTGACGGCTGTATAGCCCAGGTGTGGACAGGCACTTCCAGAGAGAAAAACTGGTATGACGGCGTATTCGCCGAGCGCACATTCGAAACCTCTTACCTCGAATACGGCGTGATGCAGGAACTTGTCAAAGGCACGGGCCGTAAAATGTGGTTCCTGCACGACCCGATTGAAGATAATGATATATTCGACTGGGATGATTACCGCAAAAACTATTTTATGACCGTCGCGGCGTCCCTTATGCACCCGAAGGTGAATTCGTTTGAAATCTGCCCCTGGCCCAACAGGATTTTCTACGGAGAATACCCCAAAGGGAGCCCCGACGCCGAAAAGATTTCGGAAAGTTACAGAACTGCTCTCAATAACAATTTCAACACTCTCGGCAATTTTAAAACCGAGGAAAGTTCGGGCATACGCACGGGCATACTCTGCGCCGACAGCCAGTTGTATCAAAGAGAATATCCCGACAGCGAGTTTTCCGAGCCGGTGAAAGAAATCACGGGCACAGTGCTCTTTGACAGCGAAGAACTGATAAACGCAATCAAAGAGAAACTCACAAACGGTTTTGACCGAGAGACGATGCTTAAATATATGTCATCAAATGCCTTCCCGTCTTTCTACGGCGCGGCTCTGCCTCTGCTAAAATACGGAGTGCCCGTAAGGCCCGTGCTGCTCGATAACGTGAAGCGCTACCCCGGATATCTTGACGACTATGATGTGCTTCTTATGAGTTACGAGTATATGAAGCCCGAATCGCCCGACATGAATGTTGCGGTTGCGGAGTGGGTAAGGCGCGGCGGCACGCTGATATATATTGGCGACGGCTTTGACCCCTTCCACAGTATAAACGCCTGGTGGTCCGGCAGATACACAACGGCGGCGGAGCATCTGTTTGAAATGCTCGGCGTTAAGCCCGAAGGCGAAAAGACGGTTGTTCCCTGCGGCAAGGGCACTGTCGGCATCTTCACCGTATCGCCCGCAAAGGCGCTTCTCTCAAAGCAGGGGAGCGACAGCATAAGAAGCTTTTATTCCGCTGTGCTCGAAAAAGCGGGCAGAAAAGCGGAGTATAAAAACTATCTTCACGTATCAAGAGGCGCTTATGAAGTTTACGCTGTGCTCGATGAGAGCATAAGCGCAGAGCCGCTAACGTTAAAGGGACGCTATGCCGATATGTTTGACCCCGCTTTCGCGGTTGTTACCGGAAAGACCGTAAATCCCGGCGAAAACGCCCTGCTGCTTGACCTCGATAAAAACGAAGACCCCGTTATCGGCACGTCGTGCAGAATATTCTCGCTTGATATAAACGAAAACAGAGCCGTTTTAAAGGCAAAGGGTGCGGCTGACCTCAACGCGAATATGCGCCTTAAACTGCCGTTTGCACCCGCGCGTGCGGAGATTAACGGCAAACCCGCCGCCTTTGAGTATGAGCAGACCGGCGGCACGGTGCTTGTTTCCTATTACAGCAGCGGCGAAGAAACTTTAATCACGCTTTACTCCGAATAAAAAACGGGAGGAAGATATATGTCAAAAAAAGGCAAGACGGTTGACGATTATTTCAACCGGAATAAATGGATTTACTCCATAGGCGGTATAGGCAGGGATATGTCATACGCCCTGTTTACAAACTACCTGCTTACCTATATTCTTTTCACGAGGAGCGTTACCGACAGGCAGTTTGCCGTAATCAGTTCAATTCTCGTAATCTGCCGTATATGGGACGGCCTCAATGACCCGCTTATGGGCGGCATAGTTGAAAACACCCGCACAAGATTCGGCAAATTCAAGCCCTGGATAATGATAGGCTGTATCACAAACGGCGCGGCGGTAATCGCAATGTTTGCAAACCGCGTGCAGGGCTGGAATTTCGTCTATCTCTTCGTTGCCCTCTATCTCATATGGGATATCACCTACACTATGAACGACATCGGCTACTGGTCCATGATGCCGTCGCTCACCAGCCGGGCGGACAGGCGAAACAAGATAGTCGCGCTCTCTAACCTTTTCAGCGGTCTCGGCAATCTCGCGGCTGTCGGCGTAGTGCCCATGCTCACGGCGGGCAAAAACGCAATTGGCGGCAACTCCATCACCGCCTACGCCGTGGTGGCAGTTTTTGTTGTGGCAATGTTTATCCTGTGCCAGACTCTCTGCTGCGCGGGCGTTAAGGAAGACAGAAGCATCAAGCCCGAAAAAGAGGAAAGAATCGGGCTCAAAAAGATGTTTTCCGTTATCGTGCATAACGACCAGCTTCTGTGGGCAACGCTCATTGTTTTCCTCTCAAACCTGAGCGGAGCGATGCTCACCGCCTTCGCCGCTTACTATATCTACCTCAAATTCGGCTACAACGGCACCTTCGTCACAATGTTCACCGCCTTTTACGCGGGCGCCGCGGGCATACTGCTTATGCTTTTCCCGACTCTCTGCAAAAGGTTCAGGAGAAAGCAGGCGCTCAGAGCCTCCCTCATCGTTTCGGTTATCGGCTACGCGGGCTTCCTTATCGGCGGCACTGTGATTCCCGATTCAATCAGATTTTATTTCCTGTGCGCCGCCGCCCTTGTCACGGGCTTCGGTCAGAACTGGTTTGCGATGGTTGTTATGGTTATCTTCACCAACACCATTGAGTA
This sequence comes from Clostridiaceae bacterium, assembly GCA_016280595.1. GTDB lineage: Bacteria > Bacillota > Clostridia > Oscillospirales > Acutalibacteraceae > CAG-177. Next base: position 22,291 of record JAEEHB010000013.1, read on the forward strand.
TAACGAATACAAGACGGGCTCAAGGGACGAGGCTCTCATTTTCTCGCTCAGACCCTTTATGTCAAAAATGTCAAGCGCCTTCCAGCAGCTGATAGTTATGATAGTATACCTGATTATCGGTATGACGGGCATCACAAATCAGATTTCCGGCTACGAGCAGGAGGCAAACCTCCTCTCAAACGCCGCGCGCACACAGAATGTGCCCGACCTTACCTCTGTGCTCGATAAGATTGAGGCGGACAAACTCACGAAAATCGGAGACGTAATCTCGTCCGCTCCGCCTTCAATGGCGCTCAAACTTTCATTCTGTATGGCGCTTATCCCCATAATCCTGCTCACCATCGCCTACATCGTATCCGAAAAGAAAAATAAGATTGACGAAGATGAGTATGACAGAATGCTCCGCGAAATAGAAGCGAGAAAGCAAAGTAAGGAAGAAACGGCACAGACCGGAGAATAAAAACAAAACCGCCCCTGCAAAGAAGGTGAGACTTTGGCGGATATTAAAAAAGAGGAGATAACTCCCGCGCAGGAAGAAGCGCAGAGCGAAACTCCCGTAAATGAAACATCTGCCGAAGCCACGGCAGAAGCGCAGCCCGAAATAACGGAAAGCAAAAAGAAAGCGTCAAAGGGCAAACTCACAATATATGAGATGACCATATTCGCGATGCTCGGCGCGATAATGCTCGCATCCAAAGCGATGCTTGACGCCCTGCCGAATATTCACCTGCTCGGTATGCTCACAATGGCATACACCATCACATACCGCAGGAAAGCGCTGATACCCATCTATGTCTATATTATGCTCAACGGACTTGTGGCAGGCTTCTCACTCTGGTGGTACCCCTACCTGTATCTCTGGGCAATCCTCTGGGGCGTGACGATGCTCCTGCCCAAAGATATTCCCGAAAAGAGAGCGTATATCGTATACCCGGTTGTCTGCGCCCTTCACGGCCTGCTTTTCGGCACAATGTACGCCCCCGCCCAGGCGATAATGTTTCACCTCGATTTCAAGGGGATGATAGCCTGGATTATCGCCGGCATACCCTTTGACCTGATTCACTGCGGAGGCAACTTCGCCGCAGGCTTCCTGGTCGTGCCTACCGTGAAACTGCTCAGAAAACTCAACTCCCTCGGCGAAAGACTGATAATACATTAAAAAGACTGCGGCCATGCCGCAGTCTTTTATAATTCGCAATTCGAAATAGGTAATTACCGATAAGGAACTTTTCAAAAACAAGCCCAGCCGAGAGCTTGAGATGCTTATTCTATAGTGATTTAACGAATTAAAACTTATTTTAATTACATAACAGTCAGCCCCAACCGTAGCTTTTATGCCGCGGCTGGGGCTTTTTTTGTTTTATTCAGAGTCTGTTACTGGAAGAATGATCACTCCATTTTTCAGTGGGCCGTGATCCTCATAAATATAAAACAGAGCGGACATGAGTCTATCGACATAGCTATTCTGAATTTCGGAATTGTATTCTTTACGATTAAAGTCTATTTCCGTTTTGCCGATTTCTTCACTTTCCCAATAACGGATTTCAAAGCAGTATTCACATTCCGTGCTGGCATTGTTTTCCTTTGTCAGTTCAAAATACACGGCAACAAAGTTTGAGTATTGTTTGCTTTGAAATGAAAAACACTTCTTATTTGCGGCAATCGCAGGAATGAGAAGTGAATGCGTAATGTTGTTAATTATTACTTTTGTTTGCAAAAAACAATTAAATAAAAAGGGAAAACATCGGATAGAAATCTCCGGAACGGGTCAGAGGTCGTTCGGAGAAAACCTATCCGATTTTTTATAAATCTATCACGAGAGGTGGTGAAATTATGAGTGTAAGAATAGTCAATCAGATCAAGTCCGTTATCGTTGCCGAGGGCTATACCATGAAACAGGTGCTCGATATGCTTGTTTATGAATACGGCTGGAGCGAAAGCCTGTCCAATTTCAGCCGCAAGCTGCATACGGGCAAAATCAAGTATGCCGAAGTGTTGCAGATAGCGGAAGTGCTCGGGTATGAAATATCCTGGCAAAAGCATTAACTGTTGAAAAACAAAAATAATGAAAGGATGATTCTATAAGAAACGGTATAGTAACAAGCCTGAAAACATGCATTTCATACAGAATATGCAGGAACCGATAATCTCTCAGGAACAATGGAATCTTGTTCAGAAACTTAGGGAGAACAAGCGGAGATACACAAAGCTTGAAAACCGCGGACTGTTTTCCGGATTGCTTTATTGCGCCGATTGCGGAAAGA
>JAEEHB010000014.1 GCA_016280595.1 Clostridiaceae bacterium
GAGATTCCTCGACTTTCCCCTCAGAAACATAGTAGTCTCACTCGCTGGTTCGCGTCGTGATACTCCTTGTTTCTTCATCTCAGCGTAACGCCTTTATCTGCCACCGGCAGCGGCGTCACGCTTCGACCCGGAATGACAAAAAGGGGTTTTCGTAGGGGTGCGGGTGTCCGGTGGACACCTCTGCCGCAGGCAGAAGCACCGACCGAACCGACAGGTGAGACCGGATATTATCCGCCCGCCACACAGGATATGCGCGAGCATAAAACCGTAGGGCAAGCATATATGCCTGCCGGATATAAACGGCACGGATGTATCCGTGCCCTGCTTCAAATTCAAAAAAGGACTGCGGTATTCCGCAGTCCTTTGCTCATATGTTTTTATTCCGCGCAGGGTGATTCGCCCTGCATTTCTTTTTTGAGTTTTTTCTTCGCGAAGAAATAGTAAATCAGGTGCACGAAGAAGGTTGCGCTCCACGAAATCGGGTAGGACCAGTAGAGGAAGGCGAGCGTGCGGTTGAGGGGCAGAATGAAAAATACCCACACGAGTCTTATGCCGCAGCCGCCGAGGAAGGAGATGACCATCGGCTGAACGCTCTTGCCCATACCTCTGAGCTGACTTCCGCCCACATCCATGAGCGAGCAGAAAAAGAAGAACGGCATAATGAAACGCATTCTGGTGAAGGCAATCTGAGCCACCGCCGGATCCTTTGTGAATATGCTTATAATCTCGGCGGAAAACGTGTAGCCGACACTCCCGATGATTACGCCGATAGCGGTCGCGGTGAGCAGGCAGATCCGGTAAACCCTGCCGATGTTGTCAAATTTTTTCGCGCCCACATTCTGCGAGGTGAAGGTCATTGTTGTCTGCGCAATCGCATTGGTGCAGGTGTAAATGTAGCCGTCAAAGTTTGAGCCCGCAGCTATGCCCGCCATAGCGTCCGAGCCGAAGGAGTTTACATTGCTCTGTATGATTACATTTGACACGGAAAAGAGCATATTCTGTATGCCCGCGGGTATGCCGATGCCGAGTATGTGTCTCAGCTCATCGCGGTGTATTTTCATTTCCTTGGGATTAAAACGGCAGTCGCCGTCAAGGCGCATGAGGTGAACGGTGGACATCACGGCGGCAAGCACCTGTGAAATGACCGTGGGTATCGCCACGCCCTCAACCCCGAGGTGAAGCACAATCACGAAAAAGAGATTGAGCAGCACATTGATAAGCCCGGTTGAAGCGAGTATGATGAAGGGCTTTCTCGTGTCGCCCGTAGCCCTGATGATTGAGGCGCCGAAGTTAAAAACGAGCATCGCGGGCGAGCCGAGGAAATAAAGGCGCAGGTAGAGCGAGGCGAGTTCAATCACGTCGCCCGGCACATTCATTATCCTGAGCATCGAGGTGCAGAATATCACGCCGATTACCGACAGGGCAACCCCCGAAATGAGAGCCACGAGCATTGCGGTATGTACGCAGTTGTGTATTTTTTCTTTGTCTTTTGCGCCGATATGCCTCGCGGTAACAACTCCGCTTCCCATTGAGATGCCCATAAACAGGTTTACAAACAGGTTTACGAGCGAGCCCGTTGAGCCGACCGCCGCGAGCGCCTCCTTGCCCACAAATCTGCCGACCACCGCGATATCAGCCGAGTGATAGAGCAGCTGAAGCAGACCCGTAAACATCAGCGGCACCGCGAAAATCAGGATTTTTTCGAGAAACGGACCGCAGGTCATATCGATTTCGTTTTTTCTTTTCACTTTCATTTTCCCCGTCAAAGAATAATTCTTCAAATGAAATTATATCACCGTTATGATAAAATTCAACTCGAATTTCGGCAAAAAAGCACAAGTATTTTTATACAAATATGTGAGTTTTGCTCAAAAACGGCTTAAAAAATATTTTACAAAAAAATAATTTGATTTTATCGTGATATATGATATAATATCTCGTATGATAAAAATAACTGTATATCGCATAAGACAATTTTCCCAGAAAGAGGTGATTGCCGGGCATCCGGCATTTGCAATGATGAAAAAGACCGTTGCCGTTCTTCTCGGTATTCTTACCGCCGTGGTTTTCACTGTTTCTCCCGCATTTGCGGCCGATATTTCCGGTATCGAGACTCAGGGCAATAAGATAACCGCCACCATCACTCCCGACAAGGGCTCAAAGGCGGAAAAAGATAAAATCTCCGCCACGCTTGACGGCAAGCCCCTTGCGGTTGAGAGCGTTGAAACGGCGGACGGCTCCACCGAGTATATTGTGATGATTGACACTTCCCTTTCCCTGTCAAACGCCCACTTTGAGGCGCAGAAGGGCGCGGTGAAATCACTCTATAACTCCAAGGGCAAAGACGATACTTTTATCCTCTACACTTTCGATAAAACGAGCAAAAAGATTCTTGACGGCAGCGAAAGCAGCGAAGACGCTGTCAAAAAGATTTCCGCCATCAAGGCTTCCGGCCAGGATACCGCCTTTTATGAAGCAATCGTCACCCTCACGGGCGAGGCGGGCAACAGCAAGGCGGACGCGACAGTCCCCGTTGTATTCACCGACGGCATAGAGACTCTTGACAAAGGCGCGAAATCCAAAGCCGAAAAGGCGCTCAAAGACACCGGCATTCCCGTTTACGGACTTTATCCGAGCGTAGAAAAAGAGAGCGATTCCGCAGCGCTCGGCAGTCTGCTCAAACTTTCGGGCGGCAGCGCATCATCCTTCACGCCCGACAATATCGCAAAGAAACTCGCCGATGTTACAGATAAAGCAAAAGCGGCCACCGGCGATGTCACAGCCATATTCACCGCAAGCGAGCCGATAGAGGCAAACGACAAAGCGGTGCTCAGTATTGACCTGGGCGACGGCAAACCCGTTACCAAAGAGACTGCCGTAAAAGCCTGGCAGCCCGAAGAAACTTCCGAAACCGAAAGCACCAAAGAGACCGAAACTCAGACCGAGGCGCCCGTCACCGGGCAGACCACCGCTCAGGGCGGCGAAACTGAGCAGGGGCTTGATCTCATGAAGATTATCATCCCCGCCGCCGCGGCGCTTGTGCTGATACTCGCAGTGCTGCTTATATTCAGAAAACTTAAATCAGGCAAGAAGGATAAACCCGAAGATAATCCTCCCGAGCCCGAAGTAACAGAAGAGCCCGAAATCACCGAAGAGCCCGAAGCCGCTCCCGAAGAGGAGCCGCAGGCTGAAGAAGAGCCCGAAGCACCTGCAGAAGAGGAGCCCGAAACTCCCGAAGAGCCCGCAGAAGAGGAGCCCGTGAGCGAAGCGGACACAGAAACTGAGGAAACTCCCGCCGAAGGCGAAGAAGCCGGAGCAGAGGGTGAAGAAGGCGCCGAAGGCGCAGAAGGCGAAGAACAGGCCGAAGAAGAGCCCGAATCGGAAGAAGAAGCCGCGGCAAAGGCCGAAGCAAAGCGCCGTGCCGAAGAGAGGGCCAGGAGAAGAGCCGCCAACCTCGAAAGAGCAAAGGCAAAGGCGGCGGAAAGAGCCGCGATGCTCTCAAATATGAGCAACGAAAACAAAGAGGCGGCTGAGGCTGCAGCGGCAAAAGAAAACGAAAAGAGAAGAAGGCGCGAAAAAGAAGAGGCTCAGGCAGCCAAAGAGCGCGCAAAGAAAGAAAAAGCGAACAAAAAGAAGATGAAGGAAGAAGGCGGCAACTTCCAGTTCTATTTCGTTGACAAAAAATAACAGAATAACGGGGTTGTTGAGTATGTATGGTAAGCAAATCTGACAAAGCTCTGCGGTTTCAGTTTTCCGCGAAAACCAATACTGATTTACGAGTGCCCGCCCAAACGGGGTTGTGTATATGCACGGCCCCGCTTTTGTTTTCTTGACAAGAACGGACAGTATATAATATAATTAATTAGTTAGAGTTTTTTAATACTATATAAGTCCCAAGAGGATTTTTATGAAGATACTCAAAAAAATTTCCGCAATACTGCTGTCGGCGGCGATGATTTTCACCGCATTCCCCGTTGCCTTTGCGGGCAACAGCGCCGACTATGCAAACTCAGACTGTGAAGGTTACTTCGACGGTCTGTTTTACTGCGCCGGAAATGAAAAAGACCCCCGCGCCTACAGAGAAACCGCGATAGACGAAAACAGGGAATACCTCACCTCGTATGCCGTTGACAGCGTTGCCCTTTATGACGGATATCTTTACGCGGGCACGGGCACCTCACTCAGAAGAATAAATATTGACACTCTCGCCGATGAGAAAGTGTATGACTCTCGCGCGGGGATAGACGCGTTTGCCCTTTCCTGCTCAAAAGTCTATATGCTCATAAACGGCAGTGTTGTAAAACTTAATGAAAAAGACGGCTCGCTCACTACCGCCGTCGCCTCGGGCAAAATCACTTCCTTCTGGTTTGAGAGCGCGAATATGCTCTGCTATATGACCGACGAAGAGATGATTTACTACTACAATCTTTTCAGCGGAAAGACTTCTCAGGAGAAAAACAACGCTACCGACCTCGGCGATTATATACCGCTTTACGGCTCGCAGATTCCCTCCGGCACCACAAACCCGGAGGCTATGGGTCTCGGCTCCCTGCAGGGGAAATTCCCCGCCGGCAGATACTGGAATCACGGCTCGGGCGCAAATAATCCCGACGGCACCACGGGCACAGGCTGCTACCACCACAGCGGCAACTGCGATTACGGCGGTTCCTGCGGCTGTAACTCCTTCCTCTCCGCCATCCAGTGTATGGGCTACGCCTACAAGTGCGGCTACGATGTTTACGGCACCTACCCCACGGGCTGGTCAAAATCAACCTCGTCCTCCTCGCTCAACAACGTCAAGGCGGGCGATGTAATCAGATACAGAAATGACGGCCACTCGATTTTCGTTACGGGTGTGAGCGGCAACACGGTCTATTTCACCGACTGTAACTGGGACGGCCACTGCGGCATCCGCTGGGGCGCCTCCGTCACAAAGTCAACCCTCAAGAGCAGTTTCACTAGCCTCAGGAGCGCTCCCTATGAAGCGCCCGGTGGCGGCAGTCCGCAGGTTACATACACCATCACCTTCAACGCAAACGGCGGCTCAGTTTCGCCCTCCACCGCGCAGTATAAGGGCGGCGACAAATACGGCGACACTCCCGTGCCCGAGCGTGAGGGCTATGATTTCCTCGGCTGGTTTACCGACGCGCAGGCAGGCACTCAGATTAAGGCCGACGACAAAGTCAGCGCCTCAATCACCGTTTACGCTCACTGGCAGTTAAAGACCTACACGGTGACCTTCGATAAAACGGGCGGCAACTACGCGCCCGCAGATTTCACCATAGATTATTTCTCGAGCAAGGTTATCGAAAACGCCAAAACGCCCACGAAAGAGGGCTACACCTTCGTGTGCTGGAATACCGCCATTGACGGCAGCGGCACCTCGTATAAACCGGGTGACAGATACAGCGCGCACGAGAGCGTAACCCTTTACGCGATATGGAAAGGCAAGAGCATCCAGATTCACTTTGACCCGAACGGCGGCTCTCTTACGGGCGCGAGTTACAAGGCGGTCACTTACGGCGATCCGTTCGGCGAACTGCCCGTACCCGTGCGCACGGGCTACACCTTCAAGGGCTGGCATCTCGGCTCGGCAACCGGTGAACTTGTAACGGAAAACACCATTGTAAATATCTCCTCATCACAGCGTCTTTACGCTTCGTGGGAGGAAACCGTATATACAGTCACATATAACGCAAACGGCGGCGAAAACGCCCCCGCTCAGCAGACCAAAACCTACGGCAGAATAATCACGCTCAGCAGCACAATACCCGTAAGAGCGCACTATACTTTCACCGGGTGGTTTACCTCATCCGCAGGCACGGGCACGAAATATGACCCGGGCGACACTTATTCCGACAATGCGGACATCGTGCTTTACGCGGGCTGGGAGGGTGACAAGTACACCATCACCTTCAATCCGAACGGCGGCACGAATCCTCCGGCAAACGCGACCAAGACTCACGGCACCGACCTTACGCTGCCCAAAGACGTGCCTTCGATGACGGGCTTCGACTTCGTCGCCTGGAATACCAAGCAGGACGGCACAGGCACTTCCTACAAAGCGGGCGCAAAATATACAAAAGAAGGCAACGCAACGCTCTACGCCATCTGGGAAGTGGCGAAGTACAGAGTAACTTATGATGCCTGCGGCGGCGAAAACGCCCCCGAAACCCAGGTTTTCATCTATAATTCATCCACTGTTATTACGGATAAAGTCCCGTCAAGGACAGGCTTTGATTTCATGGGCTGGTTCACTCAGCCGGACGGCGGCGGCAGGCAGTACACTGCAGGCGAAACTTACGCCGAAAACGCCGACCTTCCGCTTTACGCCTGCTGGCAGAGGGAGAGATACGCGGTCACCTTCAATCCCGGCGGCGGCACAGGTCAGCCCACAAATCAGTATAAAGAATACGAACTTGATTATACCGTTCCCGACACAATTCCCGTAAGGCCCGGCTACAGATTTGACGGCTGGCGCACTTCAGCGGGCGCGGAATATGCTCCCGGCGATGTCTATAAAGAAAACGCTCCGCTCACTCTTTACGCGCAGTGGACAGCCGAAACCTACATGGTAACCTTCAATTCAAACGGCGCGGGAATTGCCGAAACGAGGGCGCAGTACACTTACGCAACGCTCTACCCGGCTCTGCCCGAACTGCAGAGAAACGGCTACACCTTCAAGGGCTGGTTCACACAGCCTTCGGGCGGCTCGCAGATAAAAGAGGGCGGCAGGGTGTCAATCACCTCCGATTCCGTCTTCTACGCGCACTGGAGCGCAAACACTTACACGGTTACATTTAATCCCGCGGGCGGTCAGTGCTCGGAGAGCGAAAAGACCGTCACCTACGGCAGCGCTTACGGCACGCTTCCCGCGGCCTCAAAGCAGGGTTATTACTTCGCAGGCTGGTTTGACAAAGACGGCAGGCAGATAACCGAAACATCGAAAGTTGATTTTTATCAAAGCGGCGAGGTGCTCACGGCAAAATATGTTGCAGGCACCTATACCGTGATTCTCGACCCCGCAGGCGGCACCTGTGACACCGTAAGCCTGCAGAGAAATTATACCGAAAAGCTCGGCACTTTACCCGTGCCCGTAAGGAGCGGCTGTGAATTCACAGGCTGGCAGACCTCGGGCGGAGTGACTGTTACCTCCGATTACGCGATGCCCGGTCACGACCTTACTCTGCGCGCTTCGTGGCGGCCTGCTTCCGCCCCCTCGGGCGAAAACCCGGACAGCAATCACACCCTCACCTGGAGAGCAGGGGAGAGCGAGATAAAAGAGACATATTACTACGGTCAGGATATTGAGATTCCGAAGTTTGACATACCCGCCGGCTACACCGTAAGCGGCTACGATAAAGCCGTGCCCGCCCGTATGCCGGACAGCGACCTTGAGATTACAGCCGTGATAACGCCCGTCGAATACACAGCCGTATTCATTGACGGCGGCTCGCTCTGGGCAAAGGAAACCTACACGGTTAAATCGGAATCGCTTCCTTCTCCCGCGCTTCCCTCAAAGGACGGCTACACCGTTTCGTGGGAGCAGAAAGCACCCGCGCCCGGCGGAGTAAGCGTGCACGCGGTTTACACTCCCGTTATCTACACCGCGACCTTCTTCGCCGACGGCAATCAGGTGAAGCAGGTACAGTTTACGGTTGAAGACGATTTCATATCCGAGCCCGCCGTGCCGGCAAAGAAGGGCTACACGGGTCACTGGAGCGATTATTCGCTCATACCCGGCGATATCACGATAAACGCTGTGTATGACCCCAACACCTACACGGTCACCTTCTATAACGCGGGCAGCGTTTACGCGACGGTAGATTATGTTTACGGCGCGAAGTCGATAACCGAGCCCGCCTTCCCGCACAAAGAGGGCTACAACGGCAGATGGTCAACCTACACGCTCGGCCCGCAGGATACCGTTTCGCACGCGGTATATAACCCGATTGAATACACAGCCACCTATATGGTTGAGGGCACGGTGCTCGCAAAGGTTAAATTCACGGTTGAAAGGCCGCCCGTTGAGCCGCCCGTACCTCCGCGCACAGGCTACTTCGCAAAGTGGAATCCCTACACGCTCACGGCGGCGGATATCACAATCACCGCGAAATACATACCGAATTCCACCGTAATTATCCTCAATTACACGCAGAAGCGAGAAATAGATTATCTGACCACAATCACCCTGCGCTCGTTTGTGTCAAACGCGCCCGACGAATATGAAATTCACTGGTTTGTCAACGGGCACGATGAGGGCACGGGCAACGGCGACGGCACCTTCACCATGAAGGAAGCGACAGGCGATTTCGAGATATACGCGGTCGTTTATTCGGACGGCGAGTATTCCGACCCGAGTCAGACGGAGACCGTTGATGTAAACACGGGCTTCTTCTCGCGGATAAAGGGTTTCTTCCGCAGACTTTTCAGAAGACCGCACGTAATCACACAGTAAAAGACGCAAAAAAGCGGCACAGTCAGTTGACTGTGCCGCGCTTTTTATTTTATCAGCCCATCGCGTCCGTCACATAGATTGTGTAGTCGCCGAGGTCATTTGAATACTCGTATGTTTCGGTATAGCCGGGGTTAAAATACATATTGAGGGGCTTGTAGTAATAGGGAAGAAGTTCCATATTGTCGGGCACCTCATAGGTCCTTGTAAGGTTTACGGTGTTGAAGTTATCGTCGTGAAGTTCGGCAACCACCGTCACCTTGCGAAGAGGTCTGTCCCATCCGTCAAGCACGCCGTAATCAACGGGCTCTTCGCCGTAGGTGAATACGGTCCTGCTGCTGTCGTCATCCATATCGGCAACGATTTCTTTAATCGCCAGCGTACCCTTGTCAACGGTATAAACGGGCACAAGGTTTTCTTCATAATACTCTTCTTCGCTTCTGCCCATATAGAAACTGTATGTGCCGTCCTTTTCCTCGAGGTCGGTCACGGCGCCGTAAACAATCATTTCGGAGATTGTGTAATTGAAGAAATATGAGAAACTCTCGCTGTCGCTCTCGAGGTCAAGGTATTCGTAAGAGCAGAGGTATGCGCCCGGCTCGCCCGGCATACCGCCCATGAGAGTGAAATCTCTTGAGCCGTAAACGCCGTCAAGGCTGCCCGTGCCGCCCTGCGTGAATTTTGCTACGCAGGCGATTTCGCCGTTTTTCCTGAAGAAATACTTTTCATAATTCTTTTCGCCGTTGAAGTAGTATTCTTCCTTTACCGAGCCGTAGATATTCAGCAGGTTTTCGAGCGTATTTGCCTCGCGGAGCATCTCATAGTCGAAGTTTGCCTCGCTCTCGGTCGCGCCCTGCACTTCGGGAAGGCTCATTTCCTTGAGCACATAGGGGAATTCGCCGCCTACCGCCTCGTCCTTTTCGAAGGTGAATACATATTCTTCGTTTTCGCCGTCTTCGTTTGTAAGCACCACTTTCACCTTATCGCCGTCAAGGGCGGTGAGAGAGGGCTTGAGGGCTTCTGTCATTTCCTTGTAATTTTGCGTAAAGCCGGGGAAGGACCAGACTATTTCGCCGCCTTTGTCCTCGGTTGTCACGCTGCTGCCCACCCAGTTGTCGGGTATGGGCACATATTCGCCGCTCGCTCTTAGCGCGTGCTGAAGGGCGTAAACCTGAGTTGTGGTAAGCCCGCCGTCTTCGCCGTTTGCCTCACGCCAGCAGGAAAACCAGCCGATGGTATTCCAGAGCACGGAGGCGGAATCAAGGTATGAGGGGTCGTCAAAAAATCTCATACCGAGGGCGAGAGCAGTTGAAATGCCGAAAACCGCGTCTTCAAAACTTTCCGGTCTTTCAACCGAGTCCGAAAGCGAGGTTTCTTCGGGCTTTTCCGCAGGTTTATTGCCGCAGGCGGAAAGCGCGCCGAGAATAAGCACGGCGCAAAGGATAAGGGAAAGCGCTCTTTTTGTTTTCATATCTGTTCACCTCATATTTTTAATCAGGTGTAAAACTTCAGCGTGAGATTATCAGGGTCGTTATTGTATTTTACCATCTTGCGTCCGGTGATTGCCCTTATGCAGTCCGTCAGTTTGCCGAAATCCGCGGCGGCAGCCTGATAGGCATCCGCATTAGTGAATTTAAGGTAGATAACGGCGTTGTTTTTCTGCTTATCAATCACGGCGGCGGCGGTGTCATAATCGTAGGAATCAAGCACACAGCCCGTTTTTGTGAAATATGTCATTGCCTCGCTGGTAGCGTCGGGGTAGGCGTAATCGTTGCCGAAAACGTGATCTTTTGACATCTGCTTTTTCGTGATGCAGAAGTAATCGTAGTCGGTTGCAACGCCGTCGCCGTCATCCCAGGTGACATCCATATAGTAATATTCACCGTTTACTTTTATTATATTCCAGGCGTGATTCTGATTCTGACTCTTGCCCACAACCTGACCGCACTCGTAGCCGAGCTCGTGCATAATATAGACAAAGGCGCTCGCGTAGCCGTCACATACGGCCCTGCCGCCTACAAGCGCTCCGTAAGCGCAGTGGGCAAGCTGATAGTCGGGGCCCGTAAGCGCGCCGAAATAGGAGGCGTTGTTGTATTTGACGGTGTCGCACAGATAATCGTGAACATATTTGATGCGCTCAAAATCGGTTGAGAATGCTCTTGCCTCACCCGCGATTTTCTTCGCCTTTATCGCAATCGCGCTCTCCTGGCTTGCGCCGTTGTCCGTGCCGCAGAAACTGCAGAGTTTGAGCGTGACGGTGAAGTCAACCTTGCCCGAGTAGGGCGAATACTTTGTGGAAAAAGCGCGGTCAAGGCGGCAGTATTCGGGGTAATCATAGCAGAAAGCGTAAACAGCCTGTGCTATCACATCATTGTCAAATTCATTCTCGGGCACGCTCATTGAAAACGAGTTGCCGCCCGCCGCGACGGATTTATACAGCAGCGCGTACATCTCTTTCTGCCGCGAGTTGAGAAGTTTATAGCAGAAGCGGTTTGCAAAATTGCCCGTCTGCGCTGAGGATTCCTGCTTCGCAGTGGTTGAGGGTTTTGCAGTAGTTGACGGCTTTGTGGTCGTCGTCTGTTTCGCAGTAGTAGTAACGGGTTTGGTCGTAGTCGTCTGCTTCGCCGTTGTCGTAACGGGTTTTGTTGTTGTGGTTGCCGCGGCAGTCAGCACGGCGGAAGTCGCGGAGGTGTAAGAGGTGAGAGCGCTCGTTTCCGCAGGCAGAGTGCTTTCCGTAAGAGAAGTTTCCTCCTCTGTAATGCTCGCCGTTTCCTCCGTAAAATCTTCGTAAGTAAATTCGCTTTCGTCACTTATCACTTGAGAAAGCGTTTCTGTTTCGCTTAAAGTGACATCGCCGCTTTTCTCACCCGAAAAGCAGGATGCGAAAGTAAAGAGCAGCGCAAACACAATCAGCACCGCAAGAGCGGGCCTCGCGCCTTTTTTCATTTTATATAACATAAAGGATTCCTCCCGGATACAGTTCTTTGTTACATTATATTATTATAGCACAGGCGCGCGGTAAAATAAAGACGCTTTTTTAACACTTCGTAACAAATAAAAAAACCGCCTGAGTTTTCGCTCAGACGGTGGCGTCTTTATGGTACGAAGCCCTGCGGCTTCGGTATATGAAACCGGGCTGCCGAAGCTTGAAACGGCCGGCCGGTGGTTAAGCGGGATTTGCGCGAAGGGGAAACTCAGGACATCCTGTAAAGGCTCTGGAGTTCCAAAATCTTAACAAATCTCTTGAATGAGAAGAATTTCTCGTGCTTGATTTCTTCCATAAGACGTTCTTCAAGTTTTTGAATTTCTCTGAAGTCTGACATATTTCTGTGCCTTCCTTTCTTGATTTGTTGTGCTCATTATAGCACCTTCTCACAGAATGTCAAGACATATTGCACAATGGCACGTACCCGTATATGTGCAACTTGCACAAAGAACGATGTCAAAAACTTATTGTGAAAATTAACCTAAAAAACAGGGAAGGGGAGTAACTTTTGTTAAAAAAGCCACTAAATGTTACGGGTTTATGTATTCATATACCATATTTTGTGTTTTTTCACTTTCCGGGTGTAATAAGTTTGTGAAAACAGCATATAAAAAAGCGGGTAAAAAGCACAAAAAAGGGGCAGTCTTCGACAGACTGCCCGATTTAAGAATACAATTGTTATTTCACTTCCCTGATAAGGCCCATCGGAGTCTGCTCGTGGCTCTGACCGAGCGGATTATCCTTAAGCACTCTTGCCATCAGGTCTCTGTCAATGCTCTCGGGCCAGGCGCCCATTATAACGCCGCCCAGGTCATTGATATCAGTTACGAGCACGGGGCAGCCGAGCGCCTGTGAAACCTCTTTGCATACTTCGTCCGGGTTGAGGGGCGAGAGGGAAACGCACTCGTTGTAGGGCGGCAGGGTGCAGTCGCACGGACCGTCAATTGAGCGCGCCTTTTCGCCGGCTATCATATAAAACCAGCCTCTTTTGCCGAGCAGTTTGCCGAAGGCGGAAACCACGGCGGCAAAAAGAATTCTGAATGTGCCGCACTCCCTGAGCGCCATCTCCATTGTTTCGGGGATGCCGAGACCGATGCCGTAGGGGGTCTTGAGCACAAATTTGCACAGTATCTTCGCGAGAGGGCGGGGATGGATGTCTTTCATCGGTATTGCGCGCCCCTGAGTGCAGCCGACAGCCTTTTCGGTGATAAAGAAGATGTCGCCGGGCTGTATATGCTCAGATGCGTATTGCTTTGATACGTCGACTATATTGTCCTTTTCGGTTATGACGTGAGTTTTGATTGCGTATCTTTCGTAAGTTTTGCCGTCAACCTCAATGTCTTTTACTTTTCTTTCGTTTACGGTGATGTTGTCCATTATTCAGCCTCTTCCCGGTTTGATAAAATTTCTTTTGCGATATATATCGGTCTTTCTTTTGTCTGGATATATACCTTCGCGAGGTATTCGCCGATTATGCCCGCGCTCATAAGTATCATGCCGCCGATAAACATAAGCAGGAATATAATCCAGTTTGCGGCGGTAAACGGATGGTGGAAGCCGAGCCTCAGCACGGCGCTCACAATAAGGTAAACGAGCGACACGAGCATTGAAACTGCGCCCGCGTATGCCGGAATTCTGAGCGGCGCGGTGGTGAAGGAGATTATGCCGTCAAGCGCGTAGGCAAAGAGTTTGCGAAGGCTCCATTTTGTTTCGCCGCTCGCCCTCTCCTGCACAACATAGGGCAGAAATTTGGTGTTGAAGCCCACCCAGGAGAAAAGACCCTTGCTGAATCTGAAATATTCTTTCATTCCGAGCACGGCGTCTACCATCGGGCGGCGGAAAGTCCTGAAATCGCTCGCTCCGGGCATAAACTCAACATCGGTGAATCTGTTTACCGTTTTATAGAATGAGTTTTTGAGAAAGACCATCGGGCCTTTTTCTTTTCTTGTTTCCTGATAAGCGGCAACGCAGTCAAACTCCGGCTCGCTTTTGAGGATGTTTACCATTTCGAGCGCTATTGCGGGCTGCTGCTGCAGGTCGGCATCGATTATCGTCACATAGTCGCCGCTTGCGTTTTCGAGCCCCGCGTACATAGCCGCCTCTTTGCCGAAGTTTCTTGAAAAACTTACTACCTTAACGGGGATTTCGCCCGCAAGCAGTGCTTTGAGATTTGCGAGGGTGCCGTCTTTGCTGCCGTCGTTTACGAAAACGAGTTCATAGTCGAAAGAGGCGTTTGCAAAATCCTTTTTTACCGCTTCGTAAAAGAGAGGTATATTATCCTGCTCGTTGTAGCAGGGAACAACCAGACTGAGTTTCATTATTTCACCTTCAGTTCTTCCGCTCTGTCAAGCCTCTCCCAGGGCAGGTCGATATCTGTCCTGCCGACATGGCCGAGTGCGGCAAGCGGGCGGTAGATGGGTCTTCTGAGCCCGAGAGTTTCGATTATGCCCTTGGGTGTCAGGCTGAATTTTTCTTTGACGAGATTTGCGAGGTCTTCGTCGGAGATAACGCCCGTGCCGAAAGTGTCGGCAAAAACGGATACGGGCTCTTCAACGCCGATTGCGTAAGCGAGCTGAATTTCGCACTTCTTCGCGAGGCCTGCCGCTACGATGTTTTTGGCAACATAGCGCGCGGCATAAGCGGCAGAGCGGTCAACCTTTGTCGGGTCCTTGCCGCTGAAAGCGCCGCCGCCGTGGCGGGCGTAGCCGCCGTAAGTGTCAACGATTATCTTTCTGCCGGTAAGGCCGCTGTCGCCGTTGGGGCCGCCGATTACGAATCTGCCGGTGGGGTTAATGAATATCTTCACATTTTCATCGAGCATTTCGGGGGCGATGGCGGTCTTTATAACCTTTTCGGTTATGTCTTTTCTTATCTGCTCGGTTGAAACGCTGTCGGCGTGCTGGGAGGAAACAACTATCGTGTCAATTCTCACGGCATTGCCTTCTTCGTCGTATTCAACCGTAACCTGAGTTTTGCCGTCCGGTCTCAAGTAGGGCAGGGTGCCGTCTTTTCTCACAGCGGTCAGTTTCGCGGCGAGTTTGTGCGCAAGAGAAATGGGCAGAGGCATATACTCGGGCGTTTCGTCACACGCGTAGCCGAACATAATGCCCTGATCGCCCGCTCCCGCTCTGTCAACACCCATTGCGATGTCGGGGCTCTGCTTATCGAGAGCCACAAGCACTCCGCAGGTGTTTGCGTCAAAGCCTTTTTCGGAACTGTCGTAGCCGATTTCCTTTATCGTGTTTCTCGCGATTGAGGCGATATCAAGAGACGCGCTCGTGGTGATTTCGCCCATAACGAGAATCATACCTGTGGTGATTGCGCACTCGCAGGCAACTCTGCCGGCAGGGTCCTGAGCCATAACGGCGTCAAGCACCGCGTCGGAGACAGCGTCGCAGATTTTATCGGGATGACCTTCGGTCACCGATTCGGATGTAAAAAAGTGATGAGCCATTTTGATTTACCTTTCATAAACAGATGGATGTGTTTTTCTTAATAAAAAAACCCGCCAAGGGTCCCCGGCGAGCGAAAACGCCTTATCTCTCGGCAATAATGCCGCAGGAATTGGCACCTTGATAATTCAGGTTGCCGGGCTTCACAGGGCCTGTCCCTCAGCCGCTCTTAATAAGGATACAATATATAATTGTTTACAGCGATAATCATTATATAATGAGAATACCTGTTTGTCAATACAAATAAAGCAAAAGTCAGCAAACAATGCCGGGAATTCCGGCGGGGGAATCGATTATGTAATCCGCCTTTTCCCTTTCAAGAAGGTCTCTGCCCCTGAATCCCCAGGTGCAGCCTATAACCGGCAGGCCCGCGTTTCTCGCCGTGGCGCAGTCCACTTCGGAGTCGCCCGCGTAAACGCATCTGCTTTTATCCGCGCCGAGTTTTTCAATCGCGAGGAAAACGCCGTCGGGCTCGGGCTTCTGCTTAAGCCCGTCAACCTGACCTATGACAACATCGATTGTACCGCCGAAAAAGTTTTCGATTATATCCTTTGCCGCCTCTTCCATTTTATTGGTCACAACGGCGGTCTTTACCCCTGCTTCACTGAGCGCGGCGAGGGCTTCCTTTATGCCCGGATAGGGGGCGGTAAAGTCGAGCGAATGAGCCCTGTAATGCTCTTTGAAAATCGCGAGAGTTTCGGCAAACACTTCCTCGTCCGCCTCTTTTGGCAGGGCTCTTCTCACGAGCAGGGCTACTCCGTTGCCCACGAAGTTTCTTATTTCGTCAAGGGTGCGAGCGGGATATCCTTTTTTGCCCAGCGCAAAGTTTACACTGTTTTTGAGGTCCTCGAGCGTGTCTATCAGAGTACCGTCGAGGTCAAATATTACTGCCTGATATTTCATAATCACCACGTAAGAGCGGGGCCCGATTTTTCGGGTCCCGCAATCTTTCTGTTTTTGCTTATTTAAGTACTTCTTTTGCCGCGGTCGCGAGGCTTGCGATGCCTTCAAGCTGACCGGGGATGATAATCTTGGTTGCCTGACCGTCAGCCGCCGCTTCAAAGGCTTCAAGGCTCTTGATTTTGAGATAGCCTTCGCCGGGCTTTGCTTCGTTGATAAGGTCAATGGCTTTCGCTCTTGCTTCTTCAACCTTGAGGATTGCCTGAGCCTCACCTTCCGCCTTGCGGATTTTGCTCTCTTTTTCTGCTTCGGCTGCGAGGATTGCCGCTTCTTTGTCGGCCTGCGCCTGAAGAATCTGGCTCTCCTTATGGCCCTGCGCCACGAGAATCTGGCTCTCTTTCTGGCCTTCTGCGGTCAGGATTGCCTCTCTGCGCTGACGCTCTGCCTTCATCTGCTTCTCCATCGCGTCCTGAATCTCTTTGGGGGGCAGAATGTTTTTGAGTTCAACACGGTTTACCTTGATGCCCCAGGGGTCGGTTGCTTCGTCAAGAATGCCCCTGATTTTGGCATTGATGGTGTCACGGGATGTGAGAGTATGGTCGAGTTCAAGTTCACCGATTATGTTACGAAGGGTGGTGGCGGTGAGGTTTTCGATAGCCATAATGGGTCTCTCAACACCGTATGCGTAAAGTTTGGGGTCGGTAATCTGGAAGAATACGATGGTATCTATCTGCATGGTAACGTTATCTTTTGTGATAACGGGCTGGGGCGGGAAGTCCACAACCTGCTCTTTGAGCGAAACCTGCTTTGCGACCCTGTCAATGAACGGGATTTTAAGGTGAAGGCCTGTGTCCCACGTGGCGTTGTAAGCGCCGAGTCTTTCAAGCACGTATGCCTTTGACTGGGGAACAACCTTGATATTTGAAATGATAAGTGCAAGAAGAAGCACTACAAGAATGCCGATTACTACGAATTCCATACTCAGATCTCCTTTACAATCAGTTTTACGCCTTCGATTTTTTCGATTACGACGTTTTTATCTTTTTCAATAATTTCACCGCCGGATGAGCGCGCTGTCCACACAACGCCGCCGACCTTAACGGCACCGGTTGCCCGGATATTGTCAATTTCTTCGGTAACAACTGCTGTCTCTCCGATACATCGGTCGGCATTGAGGGGCTGCGTTTTTCGCTTGACAATCTTTTTTACCAGCGGTCTTGTTGCTACGAGCGTGATGCCCGACACAACTACAAACAATACAACCTGAAGCCAGATCGGTGCGTGAAGAGCTGCGGCGATGAGAGCCGCAAGAGCCCCGGCGGCAAACCAAATGGTCACAAGTTGTGCCGTTGCTCCTTCAATGGCAAGGAGAACGACCAAAGCGACTGCCCAAATTACAATAGGCGACATTTCAATCACTCCCTTTGTATATTAGGAAGAGGGGCATCTCTTCCTTATGCTGAATCTTACCATATTTCGGGAAAATTCTCAATATTCCCCGTCCGAATTTACAAATAATTCACAAATAATTCTCTGCTCTCAAAGCACTGTTTTTGCTTGACTCATAAGGGATAATAGGAATATAATAATACACGGAAAAAGGGCGGTGAAAAAAAGTGAAACATTATCTCGGCTTCGATATCGGAGGCACAAAATGCGCCTGCGTTATGGCGGATGAAAACGGCAAAATAATTTCTAAAAAACGCTTTGACACTCTCGCCGCGAGAGGACCTGAGGCGGTAATAAACGACCTCATCTCTGCCGCCCGTGAATTGATGGAAGAAAACGGTCTTTCATCTGCGGATATAATCTCAGCGGGTGTCAGCTGCGGCGGACCGCTTGACAGCGCAAAAGGGGTTATAATGAGCCCTCCGAATCTGCCCGGCTGGGATAATATTCCGCTTGCCGGTATCATCACCGACAGCCTCGGTGTGCCCTGCAAGGTGATAAACGACGCCGACGCCTGCGCCCTCGCCGAGTGGCGCTACGGAGCGGGCAGGGGATGCGATAATATGATTTTCCTCACTTTCGGCACGGGTATGGGAGCAGGGCTTATCTTAAACGGAAAACTCTATTCCGGCACAAGCGGCACGGCAGGGGAGGTCGGCCACATCCGCCTCTCGGATTACGGCCCCGTAGGCTACGGCAAAGCGGGCTCGTTTGAGGGCTTCTGCTCGGGCGCGGGTATCGCCTCACTCGCCCGTATGATGCTCGATGCCTGTGAAGGCGACACGCCTCTGAGGAGCGGAGAGATTACCGCGAAGACCGTTGCAGAGGCGGCAGACGGCGGCGATGAATTCGCGAAATCCGTTTATGAAAAATGCGGCGAAATGCTTGGCAGAGGGCTCGCCGTGCTCATAGATATACTCAATCCGCAAAAGATTGTTATCGGCAGCGTTTACGCAAGGTCGGGGCATCTGATGAAGGAAAAGATGCTCGAAGTGCTTTCACGCGAGGCTCTGCCCGTAAACCTTGCCTCGTGCGAAATAGTGCCCGCCGCGCTCGGCGAAGAAACAGGAGATTACGCCGCGATAGGAGCGGCTGAGGAATACGGAGAAAACATAAAATGATAACAGAAACAATGACAGCAAAACTGATTGAAAGATACCCCGCGCTCGCCCCCTGCAGTGACGATATCAAAGCCGCGGCGGATATGCTGATTATCTGCTTCGGTGCGGGAGGCAAAGTTATGTGCTGCGGCAACGGCGGCAGCAGCGCCGACAGCGACCACCTTGTGGGCGAACTTATGAAGGGCTTTCTTAAAAAACGAGCGCTCCCCGAAAACGAAAAAGCAAAGTTTGAAACAGAAGCGCTTGCCGACGGACTGCAGAAAGGTCTGCCCGCGCTCTCGCTCTCATCGCAGACGGCTCTCATCACCGCTTTCAATAACGACTGCGAGCCCGATTTCGTTTACGCACAGCAGGTTTACGCCCTCGCGGGCAAAAACGACGTGCTGATAGTTTTTTCAACTTCCGGCAATTCCGCCAATATCGTTTACGCGCTTGAGGCGGCAAACGCGGCGGGCATAAAAACCGTTGCCGTGACCGGAGAAAGCGGCGGCAGATGCGCCGCGAAGGCGGATATCTGCATTAAGATTCCTTCAGATGAAACCTGCGCAATTCAGGAACTCACCCTGCCTGTTTACCACTGCATAGCCGCAGCGGTTGAAGAATATTTTTTCAGTGAATAAGGAGAAATGAAAATGAGCATACCGAGAAACGAGCATCCCAATCCCCAGTTCAGAAGAGACAGCTTTGTAAACCTCAACGGTCAGTGGGAATTTGAGTTTGATTTCGGCAATTCGCAGATAGCACAGGAAATGTGCGCGCGCGAAAAATTTTCAAAGGAAATCACTGTGCCCTTCTGCCCGGAGAGCGAACTTTCCGGCATAGGCTACAAGGATTTCATCCCCGCCGTGTGGTACAGGCGCAAGTTTGAAATCACCCCCGCGCAGCTTGAGGGCAGAGTATTTATCTGCTTCGGCGCGGTTGACTTTACGGCAAATGTATATATCAACGGCAAAAAGGCGGGCACGCATCACGGCGGCTACACCTCTTTCAGATTTGATATAACGGACTTGCTCACGAGCGGCGAAAACACGGTTGTGGTAAACGCGGTTGACGACACACGTTCGCCTTACCAGGCGACGGGCAAGCAGAGCGAAGAACTCTATTCTCACGGTTGCCTCTACACCCGCACAACGGGCATATGGCAGACGGTTATGCTCGAATTCACTCCCAAATCATATATTGAATCTTTTCGCCTTTATCCCGACGCCGCCAATTCGGCACTCGGCGTGCAGGTAAAAGTCTGCGGCAAGGGCACGCTCACCGTGAGCGCCTCATACGAAGGCAGAGACGCGGGCTCATTCACAAAGACAGCCGAAAACGATGTGACGGGCGAAATCGCACTTTCGGAAACTCATCTCTGGGAGGCGGGCAACGGCAGGCTCTACGACCTTGAACTTAAGTTCGGCGACGATGTCGTTCACTCCTATTTCGGCCTGCGCGACCTCGCGCTCGACGGCTATAAATTCCTTATAAACGGCAAAAGCGTTTTCCAGCGCCTTGTGCTCGACCAGGGTTTTTATCCCGACGGCATCTACACCGCCCCCGACGAGCAGGCGCTTATCAATGACATAAAGATTTCAATGGACGCGGGCTTCAACGGCGCGCGCCTGCACCAGAAAGTGTTTGAGCCGCTCTTCCTCTATCACTGCGACAGGCTCGGCTACCTCGCCTGGGGCGAATATCCCAACTGGGGTCTCGATTACTCCGACGCGAAAGTGACGGATGTTGTGGCAAGAGAGTGGATTGAAGCGCTTGACAGAGATTTCAACCATCCCTCGATAGTCGGCTGGTGCCCCTTCAACGAAACCTGGAATTACGCGGGCAGGGAGCAGAGAGACGAACTGCTTGAAACGGTATATAAAATCACCAAGGCGTGCGACGGCACCCGCCCCTGCATCGACACGAGCGGCAACTATCATGTGATTACCGACATTTATGATAACCACGATTACGAGCAGAGCGTAGAAATCTTTTCACAGAGATACGCGGACTTCGAAAACGGCGGCAAATTTCACGATCCCGTCAACGAGAGGCAGGATATTGAATACGCCGACGACCGCCCTGTGTTTGTGAGCGAATACGGCGGCATCCGCTGGGCAATGGATGAAAGCGACCAAAAAGCCTGGGGCTACGGCAACGGCCCGAAAACCCCGGAGGAATATATCGAAAGATACAGAGGGCTCACCAACGCCCTGCTTGACAACGGCAAGATGTTCGGCTTCTGCTACACCCAGCTTTACGATGTAGAGCAGGAGCAGAACGGCGTTTACACTTACGAAAGAGGCATAAAATTCGACCCCGCGATATTCAAGGAGATTAATTCAAGGAAAGCGAAGATTGAGGATTTAATTTAACCCCAAGGGAGACAAATAATTGTTTTGGGGTTAAAACTGTTTTATGAAAGAAAGGAAAAGATATGATAAGGAAGACGCTTTCATTTGTTATTGTTTGTGCATTGATTATTTCATCGCTTTGTCTTTCGTCAATTATGGTTAATGCCACGACATACAAAGTCGGTGATATAGTTGAATTTGGCAGTTATCCTCAAAGCAGGGTGACCGATGAGGAATTACTTGCCGAATTAAATGAACTCGATTTGGTTTGGCAATCGTTTTCCGATTATTATTATGGCACTGGCTCGGAAGGGACAATGATTGAGTCAGACTATATGAGATTTGCAAATGCAGAAATCGAAAACGAAAGATATTGTGCTGTCTATTTTACAAAATATAGACCGAGCCCTACTTATTACGAACCAATATCTAGATATTCACTCCAGGATGAATGCGGTTATTATACTGGCGAAACATATTGGTTTAAATATGAACCTATAAAATGGATTGTTCTTGACCCAATCAACGGTCTTATGATTACACAATCTATTATTGATGGTCAGCCATATTGTAATAATATGTACAAAGTTTACATTTCATCTTATTACAAGTATGGTTCAGACCCAAACGTTAGAATACCTTGTTATCAGTATTCAACAAGTGATATTAGAAAATGGCTTAACAATTCATTTTATGAAAGAGCTTTTTCATTAAATGAAAAGCAAAAACTAACGCTGTTTAATTCTGATGAAACTATCCCATACGAAAAAGTCAGTATTCTAACCCGCTTTGAGATCAAAGACGGATATGGTTTTAATTCTGATTTGTCCAGGAAAGCCATTGGTACCGATTATGCTTATTGTAATGGCTTGACTGTTGATATATATAATTATTCACCATATTTACTTGCTAGTCCAGGTAATACTGAATATAATTGTTCAAGTGTAACTAAGGAAGGAGTAATAAGTTTAAATGAAACTCTTACTGCGAGTGTTTGTGGAGTACGCCCAATAATCAAATGCTCAGAGATAACAAGTAATTCTCAGCACGAGCATAATTATAAAAAAACTGTCATTGAATCAACATGTACTGAAAACGGATATACAGAATATAAATGCTTTGCTTGTGGCGATACCTATACAGACGAATATGTTAATCCTTTAGGCCATGATTACAAAGAAAGAATTACTCAACCGGCTACTTGTACCGCGGAAGGATTGAAAACATTTAAATGCAGCAGATGTGAAAAGAGTTTTACGGAAGTGATAGAGCCGACAGGCCATAAACCGACAACTGTTGTAATCAAAGAGCCTACTTGTACAGAACCCGGAACATCTTATGAAATGTGTTCGGTGTGCGAGGAAAGGTTAAGTGAGAACACTGAAATCACCTCAACAGGCATCCACTCCTGGAAATATTCAACCGACAAATACACCATTACTGCTTCCTGCGAAAAATGTGACGAAGAGTTTTCGGTAACGGCAGTTCTGCCCGAGGTTTTGAAATGTTCCGACACTCCGAAGGCAATCACGCTTGATGGCGAAGTTCCGGACGGATTTGTTACGGATATTATCTATGAAACCGAAGACGGACAGGCGCCGAAAAAAGCAGGCAAGTATACCGCTCACGTTTACCTCAGACCTGATGATTTATCCGATGTTATTCTTGCAAGTATAAATATTGAATTGAATATCGAGCACGACCTGACAAGTTACAGCGGAAAAGAAGCAACCTGCACCGAACCGGGCTATGAGCCTTATGAAGAGTGCAGTTATTGCGGATATACAACTTACTCTGCTATTCCCGAAAAGAATCACGATTATTCATTCTCTTATGTGTGGTCGGATGACGGTAAGTCCTGTGTAGCAACGGCAACCTGCGCAAATGACGAAAATCACAATTTCAGCGAAGAGGCTGAAATAAGCAGTGCAGTCAAGGCCGCGCCGACATGTGAAGAGGACGGCACAACAACTTACACAGCAACATTTATCAATGAATTGTTTGAAATCCAAACGAAGGATGTTAAAGACATACCGGCTTCAGGTCACGAGTACACAGCAAAATATGAATGGTCTGCCGACGGTAAATCCTGCGTGGCGACGGCGACTTGTGCTAAAGACAGTTCACATACATTCAGCGAAATCGCAACCGTAAGCAGTGCGGTAAAAGAAAAGCCGACCTGCACCGAAAAAGGCACAACCACATATACCGCCGCTTTCAACAACAAGTTTTTCTTTGGTCAGACGAAAGATGTGGAAGATATTCCCGCGACCGGACATAACGCAGTAACGGTTCCCGCCAAAGAAGCGACTTGCTCCGAAAAAGGTTTAACCGAGGGCTCGCGCTGCTCCGTCTGCGGTAAAATTCTTGTTGAGCAGAAAGAAACGCCCGTAATCGATCACAGCGATGCCGACAATAACGGCTACTGTGATATGTGCAAGCAGATGATGACAGGCGGAAATCACTGTGTTCACTGCGGTCAGATTCACACGGGATTCTTTGGCGGAATAATTGCTTTCTTCCACAGAATAGCACATATATTCAGCCGATAAGCAAGCAAAAAACAAC
This sequence comes from Clostridiaceae bacterium, assembly GCA_016280595.1. Taxonomy (GTDB): domain Bacteria; phylum Bacillota; class Clostridia; order Oscillospirales; family Acutalibacteraceae; genus CAG-177. Next base: position 23,265 of record JAEEHB010000014.1, read on the forward strand.
GGCTCGCGAAAGCGAGCCGTTACTTTTATATTCTCTTTTACGCCGCGGCGGCGGTCGAAGTTTCTTCGGGTGCCACGGGTGCCGCTTCGGTTATGTCAGACTGAACTTCGGCGGTAACTTCATACTCCTGCTCGGAAGTTTCCTCTTCGCCGGGCTCATAGTCGCCCGCGAGCTGCTTCCAGTGAATCTTACAGTAGTTTTTGCCGTTGATGGGCGGATATTTTTCTTCGCCTATCCTCGCCTTGTTGTTGCAGTCATATTCCTGGTTGTAGGCGCATTTCACTTCGTCGCTCTCGGTGAGCAGTTTGCCGAAGGCGATGCCCCACACCGCGATTACGAATACGGCGATGAGCGCGCCGCAGACCTTTGCGTTAATTCCGTTTTTGAAGAGTTTTCCAAGGTCAATCGCGTCGAGGAATTTAACCTTTGAAGCGATGAGGCAGATAATCTTTGAAAGGACAAAGCCCGCAACGCCAGCGGTGATGCCTACGAGTGCGCCCGCGAAAACGTCGGTGGGGTAGTGGACCATAAGGTAAATCCTTGAGCACATCGTGCAGAGCGCGAGCACCGGGGGAATCCACGCGATTCTGCCTTTTTTATCGGAGATAAGGCAGATGCAAAGCGCTGTGGCAACCTCAAAAGCGGAGGTCGTGTGGCCCGAGGGGAAGGAATAGTCGCTCTCTGAGAGCGAGCCTACTGCCTCATACCAGGTCCTGTACTGCGCCCAGAAATCGGTGAGCTGCAGGGTGTTGTAAGGCCTTACTCTGAGCACAAGGGGCTTGAGCCAAAGGTTTGTGATTATTGTGCCCACGGCAACGGCCATAAGCATCGCGAAGCCGTATTTCCTTGTCTTCTTGAAAAGGCAGAGGCAGAAGGCGAGAATTGCTATAGGGATGATGAAATTCTCATCGCCGAGCGAGGTGAACATTTTCGCGAGAATCGTGAAAAAGCCGTTCTGCAGATTGCCGAAGAAGGAAAATACCGCAGTGTCAACGCCAAAGAATGAAGAATCTATTTTGTCGCCGAGTGAGGCGGCAAGGGGTAACATATCAATCATATCGGTCTCCTGAAACTAATCTTTATTGTCCCCTGTTGTTTTTGTTGTTTTTGCCTACATAGGAGAAGGCAAGCAGCACAGCCGCCACGGAGATGAAGCCCGCGGCGAGAATCGGGGACCAGTGAAGGTTGTCAAAGCCCTTCTGGTGGGTGGCTTCAATTGCCAGCAGGTATATGCCCGCTTCGCCCGCGAGAGCGGCGAGTATGGTGAGCACCTCCACCTTCTTGTAACTTATCAGCATCACGTCTATCGCCACAAATACCGCAAAGAGCACAAACAGCGGCAGCGCCTGCTGATATATCCACTCGAGGTGGCCGGTCTTGTACATAACAAATGAAACATAGCCCATTATCGAGGCAAAGCTGATAAGAGCGTTTACCGCGGGGTGGAAGAGTTTGAGCGCGGGCAGCACAAAGCATACCCATACAACCGCGAGCGCGCCTACCACATAGCCGAACCAGAAGTCGTATCTGTGAAAACTCAGGTCAAATGCCGTGCATATTGCGGCGGGGAAGACGAGAGCGGCGGTGAGCAGGGCGGAGTAATTCTTTGAGCCGACGGGTATATCGGCAATCTTGCCCTGCGTGAGGCTGAATTTCTTTTTGGGTTTATTGTCAACCTTTTCCGCCTGAACGGTTTCGGGCTGCGGGGCGGAGGGCTGTTCGGGGGTGAATGCCGGTTTTCCGCAGTTGGGGCAGATTCCGCTTTCGGGAATCTGAGTTCCGCAATCGGGGCAAAACATAATTAAACGCCTCCTTATGAGTGCTTGTTATCAGTCTTTTTCGGCTTCTTCAACCGCTTCTTTGAGCCAGGTGTCATCCTCGTCCTTGGAGAGTTCACCGTGCCTTACCTGGGTGATAACCGCAAGGCCGAGCGTAAACATAATGGCGCAGAAGAGGAACATGAAGTTGTAGTCTTCCTTGAAGAGGCCTATCACAAGTCCGCAGAGAATGGGGCCTGTTACGCTGGCGGACATTGTAGCAGTGTAGTAATAGCCGGTGAATGTGCCTACATATTCTCTGCCGCCTATTGCAAGCACGAGGGGAAGGGTGTTGATGTTTATGCAGCCTACCGCGGCGCCGCCCACAACGAGAGCAACCCAGAGGGTGACCCAGGTGAAGGTGTTTACCTTACCCTCTTCGGAGGGCAGAATCTGCGACACGGTGAGATAAACCGCAAACATCGCGACTATGGCGATAAGGCCTATGATGATGGTCTTCTTTCTGCCGAGTTTTCTGCCCATGATACCTGCGGGAATACCGAAGGCGGCGAGCGAAACGGCGAATACTGCCATCATAAGGGTTGAGTAAATGGGAGCAACGTGAAGGGTGCCGTTTGCGAAGTTTGTGAAGTTGGGCACGATTGCCTCTGTTGCGTTATTGATAAGGAAGAGAGCGGCAAGCATGATGAGCAGGCTGCGCTTTTCATCTTTTGTAATGGGCAGATTCCTGATTTTGATTTTCTCTTTTTTCTTCTCTTCGTTGTTGCCCTTTTCAAAGCCGACTTCCGCGGAGAGGTCATATTTCTTGTTTCTCTTGTAGAAGATGGTGAGCACGAGCAGGCAGAGAAGGGAGATTGCCGCCGTCACAACGAAAACGGGCGTGTAGTTTACATACTGAGCGTTGCCCGCCGCGTCGAGCACAAGGTTGCCCGCGTCATCCACTATCTGACCGAAGTCGTTGGTGGAGGCCTTGAGCGCCTGGCTCATTGTTGTGAAGCCGAGTATGCCGACTATTGCGGAGGCGATGATGCCTACCACGAAGCCGACCATCTGACCGATGCCGCCCATGATGTTGATAACGGCATTCGCGTCACTCTGCAGGTGAGAGGGAGTGAAGTCCGGCATCAGGGAAACGACGGGGGAGCGCCAGATTGACATCATGAAGTTGAAGCAGATAATGACGCTCATCATCAGCAGGATGCTCAGGCCTGCGGCCTTTACGGTAGCCGCAACGGGGATGAAACTGAAAGCGAGGGCGCACAGGGGCAGGAAAACGAGGATGTAGGGCATTCTCTTACCCATCTTGGTGTGCGTGTGGTCGCTCTTTTTGCCGAAGAAAGGCTGGAAGATAACGCCGAAAACATTATCGATTGTCATAACGGCGTTTACGAGCAGGGCAACGGAGAGCCAGCTCATCCACGGATGTGTGGTGATAAACTGGATAAAGGCGCTGTCACCGCTCCAGATTTCGGTCAGTTTGCCCCTGAGGATTACGGGCACATAGGAGTTGTAAACCGACCAGAGCACCATACAGCCCATAAAGCCGAAGCCGATGAGGAAGGTGCGTTTGTAATTGAGTTTGTCTGCCGCAGAAGCGGCGGTCTTGTCTTTTTTCATAGGTTAACCCCCTATAAAAGTATTCGTATTATTATATCATTTTATATTATCGTTTAACAGACAGCAAAATGCCCAAAAACAGCCTTGAGTTTTGTTTATAATACATAATGATATATTGTGAAAAAATGGATGATACTGCCCAGAAGCACGAGTATATGAAAGTGCAGATGATAAACGGGATTTTTCATACCCAGGCGGCAGAATACCGCGCCTATGCCGTAAAGCACACAGCCGAGCAGAAGAAACATAAAGCCCTCTGAGCTTATATTTCCGAGCAGGGGCACCGCGCTGAAAAGCATTGCCGCCCCGCCTATGAAATAGACCGCCATACACACGGCTTTGAGTTTCTCGTTATTGAAGAAAAAGACTTTTGAAATAACGCCGATAAGGGCGATGAGCCAGCCCGCGCAGAAGACGATGATGCCGTGAATGTGGCTCACTCTGTAAAGCGAAACGAGGGCGCAGGGGGTGGTGGTGCCCGCAAGCAGCACGGGTATCGCTATGTGGTCGAGCCGCCTCATAACCGCCTTTGCCCGCCCGGGTTTAAGGCCGTGATATACTGCAGATATGCCATAAACCGCTATGAAGGACAGGCAGTAAACGAGGGCGGAAATCTGCTGAGTCATGCTGCCGAAAGCGCCCGTTTTGATAAACGAGGCAATCAGCGCGAAAACGCCGAAAACTGCGCCCGCCGCGTGAGAAACGCAGAAGGATATATCCTGCTTTCTCGTGTATTCTATAAGTTCAACCTTGTTGCCTTCGCTCATATCACCGCCTCCTTTCCTTGAGCGATTATATCACATATCTGCCGAAAAATAAAGATTGCACAGCCTTGAATTAACCGTAATTATCCTGTATAATACTTTTATATCTCAAAATTATATCTCAAAATCCCGGAGGAAAAAACTATGGCAGACGAACTCAGATATTGGGAAAATCCTTATATGATAAAGGAAAACAAGGAGGACGGGCACAATAACACCCTTCCGCGTAAGAGTGTAAAAAACGCGCTTGAAGGCGCTCCCGCCCCCGATTACCTTTCACTTGACGGCAGCTGGAAGTTTTACTGGCAGATGGGCGTTGACTCCCTGCCCGGCGGCTTTGAGCAGCCTGATTTTGATGACAGTATGTGGGACGATATTGAGGTGCCCTCGCTCTGGCAGATGAAGGGCTACGGCAAGCCCGTTTATCTTTGCGCCTTCTTCCCGAAAGCGATTTCAACCGTAAAGAGCGAGATTCCCAAAATCGATCACTCACAGAATGAGGTCGGCATTTACCGCCGCGAGTTCACCCTGCCCGAAAACTTTGAAGGCAAAGAGATTTTCATCAATTTCGGCGCAGTCAAGGCGGGTTTCTTCCTCTACATCAACGGCAGAAAAGTCGGCTATTCGCAGGGCTCAATGACTCCCGCCGAGTTTGATGTGACGGACTATGTGACTCCCGGCGTCAACACCGTGACTGCCGAAGTTTACCGCTACACCGACGGCACCTACCTTGAGGACCAGGATATGTGGTTCTTAAGCGGCATTTACAGAAGCGTTTATCTCTATGCCGAAGAAAAGGTCTGCGTGCGTGATTTCTTTGCAGATACAAGCCTCACAAACGATTACAAAGACGGCACCCTCAATCTTGAGGTTGACATAAAGAATTACGGCGAGAATGCTCAGTGCTCAATAGAGGTCACCCTTGTTGACGGTGCGGAGCAGAAAAAGATTGCGGCCGAGAAATTCACCGCCGTGAGCGGCAAAACCGTGCTCAGATTTTCTCATACCGAAGAAAACGCGAGAGCCTGGTCCGCCGAAACTCCCAACCTTTATTCCCTTGTCATCGCGCTCAAAAAGGGCAGCAAAGTCCTCTCGGCGAAGGCGGTCAGAATCGGCTTCCGCAAAACCGAAATCAAGGGCAACGTGCTTTATATCAACGGCAAAAAGGTCATCATCAAGGGCGTAAACCGCCATGATTTTGACCCCGACAACGGCTGGGCAATTCCCGATTTCAGATACGAGCAGGATTTGTATCTGATGAAACAGGCAAACATCAACGCCATACGCACGAGCCACTATCCCAACAGGGAAATGCTCTATGATATGTGCGATGAACTCGGCTTCTATGTGATGGACGAGGCGGATGTTGAGAGCCACGGTGTGCGCCGCAAAAACTGCCCGGGCGACAACCCCGATTTCACCGAGGCCGTGTGTGACAGAGCGCGCAGAATGGTTTTGCGTGACAGAAGCCACGCCTGCGTCTGCTTCTGGTCTCTGGGCAACGAGGCGGGCGACGGCACCAACTTCACCGAAGAAAAGAAGGCGGTGCTCGCGCTCGATTCCTCGCGTCCTGTTCACTACGAAGGCGACTTCGATTTCACCAAATCCGATTTCATTTCAAGGATGTACCCCGTTGAGGCGATAGTTGACAAACTCAGAAATCAGCAGGAAATCAAGACATCCCTTTACGATAATGTCGCAAACACTCTTGCCGCAGATAACAAGCCCGTGCCGGCAGATGTATATGCCGACCACCCGGTCATCTACTGCGAGTATGCTCACGCGATGGAAAACAGCCTGGGCAACTTCAAAGAGTATGTGGATGATTTCGAAAAATACGACCATATGTGCGGCGGCTTTATATGGGACTATGTTGACCAGTCGATAAGAAAGGTCGAAGACGGCGAGGAAAAATGGCTCTACGGCGGAGACTTCGACGAGGGCAACACAAGTTATTATTTCTGCGCAAACGGCATCATCACGGCCGACAGACAGCCTCAGCCCTCTTTCTACGAGGTAAAGAAAGTTTATTCTAACCTCGAGGCGTGCGACTGCGATGCCGCGGGCGGAAAGATTATCATCAAAAACAAGAATTATTTTGTAGATACATCATACTGCGAAATCAGGTGGGAACTTACACTCGGCGGCACCCCCGTGCAGAGCGGAGTGCTTGACGATGTGATTATCCCGCCGGAGAGCGAGATGCTCGTTTCACTTCCCTATGACGCCTCAAAGTATCCCGTCGGCGAACTTCTGCTCAACGTTTCGTTTATTCAGAAAGAGGATACCCCCTGGGCACGGAAGGGCTACGAGATTTCGTGCTGTCAGATTGCTGTCAGAGAACAGCCCTGCGCAGGCAGAAAGCCCTCAGTCGGCGAACTTAAATATATGCAGAAGGGCAAGACTGTCAGCGTGATAGGCGAAGGATTTACCGCTCAGGTAAAAGACGGCGCTCTCGCCTCGCTCGTTTACGGCGGCAGAGAACTTATTGTGAAACCGCTCAGGCCCGATTTCTTCAGGGCGCTTACCGATAATGACATCGGATACCTCAATTTCGCCCCCGTATTCTCGGGCATACACTTCCTCTATCAGTGGAAGAGAACAACCGCGCAAACTGCCGCTGTTTCCGTAAAGGCGCAGTCAACACGCTCGGGCGTTGAGGTTAAAGTGAAGTGGGCGGCTCCGTTTGTTTCGGGTCTTTCCACCACCTACCTCTTTGCCCCCGACGGCAGTGTCAGCGTTAAGCACACGGCGAAAGGCCTGTTTATCCCGATGCTCAAAGTCGGTATGCGTATGTCGGTTATCCCCGAGCTCGAAAATGTCACCTGGTACGGCAGGGGCCCGCAGGAAAACTATGTTGACCGAAAGACGGGTGCTAAAATCGGCGTTTACTCAATGACGGTTGACGAACTCGAGCACAGATATATGAGGCCTCAGGAAAACGGACACCGCTGTGATGTGAGAAGCCTTAAAGCCGTTGACGAAAACGGAAACGGCTTCATCGCGGAGGCGCTCGATATTCCCTTCGGTTTCAATATGGCGTGGTACAGCCCCGAGCATCTTGACAAAGCGAAGCACCTCTATGAAATTCGCAAGGATAATTTCATCACTCTCTCGCTTGACGCGGGTATGAGAGGCGTGGGCGGAGATATGCCCGGCTGCGCCACCCTTCACGATCCGTACAAACTCAAGGCGGGCAGAAGTTACACGTTTGAATTCAGGATTTCGAAAGTATGACCAAAACCAATGTGATGCGCCTGCTTGAGGCGGCGGGGATTGAATACGAAACCCTCGTTTACGAGGTTGACGAGAGCGACCTCTCCGGCGCGAGCGTGGCAAAAAAGACGGGCAAAGACAAGGACACCGTGTTCAAAACTCTCGTCTTTCACGGCGAAAAAAACGGCTACGCGGTTGCCTGCATCCCCGTGTGTGAAGAGCTTGACCTCAAAAAAGCCGCAAAAGTATTCGGCGAAAAAAAGATTGAGATGCTCCACGTGAAGGACCTGCTCAAGGTGACCGGATATATCAGGGGCGGCTGCTCTCCGGTAGGTATGAAAAAGCAGTTTCCCACCGTGATTGACGAAACCGCTCAGCTGTGGGACAGAATTTTTCTCTCGGGAGGGCAGAGAGGGCTTATGCTCGGCGTAGACCCCGCCGAAATCGCCGCATATATAGGCGCTTCTTTTGAGGATGTAACCGTATAACAGATAAAGAAAAGGACCGTACTAATCTACGGTCCTTGTTTTTATTCTCTTTTACACCGCTATGCCCTGAGTTTTAAGAAAGTCGTTTGCGTTTTTGAGCATATTGCGGTCGTTCGAAAACTTGAGGCGGCCCATCGCCTTGTTGAAGTTGAGCCAGGCGTAGTCGGCGATTTCCTCCTGCTGGATTTTTGTGTTCACATCGTTGGTTTTCGCGAGGAAAATCGTTACCGCCTTTTCGACCTTGCCCTGAATCGTATATTCGGATTTTGAGGCGAAGTCGGGCAGGATGGTAATGTGAATGCCTGTTTCCTCAAGCACTTCTCTGCGGGCGGTGTCCTTGTTAGTTTCGCCTCTCTCAACATGACCTTTCGGGAAGCCCCAGTTGGATGAGCGGCTGTTTTTAATCAGCAGAAAAACGAGTTCGCCGCCGATGAATCTGTAAACAATGGCACCGCAGGAGCGCTCGTAAAGGCAGTCGATTTTTTTGATTGTGCCTTCCTCCGCAAACTGCACGGCATCCTCAACCTGGTGGTTGATAAACCTTGTGCTTTTGGGTGCCACAACGTAGGCGGGAGGAGTTTCGTCGTTGTGCCTGATGACGGCTATCACCCTGCCGTCAAACGCTCTTACGGGATGATTTATCCCCATAATATATGCTCCGCTCGGGGTGCTGTCAAAATGCTTTTTGCCTTCAATAATGCCGTAATTCAGCCCGTAGGTAAAGCCGCGCTGCCCGTTTACGGAATGGATGGGGTTGGTGACCCTGACTCTGACATATTTGCCGAGCATGATTCCACACCTTTCAAAATGATCGTACGATCACAACTGTTTATGGGTTGATTATACTATCAGATTGTAATTATTACAATAGATTTTATGTTTTTTTGTAAAAGTTTACATATTAACGCTTTTTTTAAGGGTGCAAATCCGCTATTATGTATGCAGTCAAAAAAATTTTTGCGCTTTTGTGCAACAGTTTTTGCCTTATTATTCACTAATCAATGAAAGCGGGTGGGGCTTTGGACAATCGGATAAACAAACTCGCGGCCCTTGCCCGTGAAGGCGACGCATCGGCTTTCGGCGAACTTTACGGCATTTTCAGCAAAGAGATGTACGCCTATGCTTTCAGCATCACGCGTGATCCTCACGCCGCGGAGGACGCGGTCAGCGAGGCGGTCCTGTCGGCTTTCAGGCAGATAGGCAACCTCAGGGATGTTTCATCCTTCAAGGGATGGCTTTTCAGAATTCTGCACGCGGAAAGCTGCAAGCAGTATAACGCGCGTATGGCGCATATGACCCTTGACGATACCGTCAATGCCTCACGCACTGACGCGGGCGGAATAGAGGACCTCGAACTCTCTCTCGAACTGAGCGCGGCGCTCAGAGTGCTCACTCAGGAGGAAAAGGAGATAGTCCTTCTCAAAACCGTAAACGAATACACTTCAAAAGAAATATCCGAAATCACGGGTATCCCCCACGCCACCGTGAGATCAAAATTATCCAGGGCACTGGCAAAACTCCGCAAAGAAATAGAGAAAGGAGGTGGCACGGATGAATAAACAGGACAGAGAAACCCTCTCGCGCCTTCAGAGCGCATTCAGGGAAGACGCAGAAAAAATGACTCTGCCGGACAGCCTCTCGCAGGAAAACATAACGGCCCTGCTTCAGAAAGAGGCGCAGGATAAGGTTGTACCTATCTCAAAAGCGCGCCGCTCGGCAAAACCCTACCGCAAAATTATCACCGTTGCCGCCTGCTTTGCGCTTGTGCTCGTTATCGCCGCCGTGGCGAGAAACACCGCCGGGCGCAGAAACACGGGCATCAGAAACGCCTTTGAAGGCTTCAAGATTGATCAGCTCATAAAGAAAATCACTTCAAAAGAAGAACTTGATATAGCCGTAAGCGAGATAATAGAAGACAGCAACGCCCGCGAGAGCGCCTCACTCAGCGTGCAGACCTCCGGCGATTCTTCCTCAAACGCCAAGGGCGCTTCGGAAGCACCGATTGTTGTAGAAAAGCCCGAAAAGGGCTCGCTCATCGTCAATGACAGCACGAAAGAGGCGGATATAGTCAAATACAGCGGCGGCTACCTCTATGTGCTCACCTCCGCGATTGATAAGGAAACATCCGCAGGCACGCAGGTGATAAAAGTTATAAAGACATTCGGCGAAAAGATGCAGGAATGCGCCTCAATCACGCCCTGCACATCGGGCAACGTATCCGTGTGCGATGAGTGCATTGAGATGTATGTCAGCGGTGACAGGCTCGCGGCAATAGTCAGCCGCAAAGATTTTACGGCGTCATCCTCCGAGCACCGCGCCCGCTGCAGCACCGTTACCCTTATCTATGATATTTCCGACCCGTCTTCACCCTCGCTCATTTCGGGCACTCAGCAGGACGGCTCCTACACCTTCTCGGAAATCGCAAACGGCGAAATCAGGCTTGTCACCACCGGGCCTCTCTCCGATTCCGATTCCGCTCCGGGCGTTACCGCAGGCTCACGCAGGCTGACTCTCAGCGCGGACAAAGGCGAAATCACCCTTTGCGAAAACGCCAGGGAAAACGCCTACCTTCTCATCACTTCCTCCGGCATTTCGGGCAAAGACGACAGCGTGTCAATGCTTGAAATTCTCGGCTGCGGAGCAAACGCGGAAATCACCGCCTGCGAAAACGGGCTTTATATAGCAAGGCAGATGAAAGCGCTTGAAACAGGTGAAAAGCGCACAGAGATTTACTATGTGAGTGCCGCCTCGGGCAAACTCTCGCTCGCGGGCACCTGCTCGTTTGACGGCGGACTTGCCGCTCCTCTCAACCCGCGCCCCGACACCGGAGTATGCCTTGTTTATGATAAGGACGGCGGTCTTTACGCCGAAGTGCTTTCGGCTGACCTTAAGCAGACAGTCTGCGAAGCGGATCCCGGCCTGCCCGCAGGTTTGGACGTCACCTTCATAGGCTCAACCGCTTATGTTTCGGACGGCGAAACGGGCAAAGCGCTGATTTTCACCAAAGACGGCATCACTGCCGAAGACGCTCCCGCGCACCCGTCGGGCAGTGAGATTTACTCCATGCCGGGCGGAGCCGTGCTCGAAATCGGCAGCGCAAACTCAAGCGGACGCACTCTTATAAATTATTACGCCGGGGGAGAGACCTCATCTTACACCCTCGAAGCAGGTACCGAGCCCCTGCTCAGCGACTCAAGAGCCCTGCTCACGGATTCCGAAGGATATTTCGGCATCCCCGTCATAATCAGCGATTCGCTTCACGAGGAGAGCGCTTACATCCTGTTCAGAGTGTCCGGCTCATCGATTGAATACGCGGGCAGATTTGTTCACGAAAGTTCCTACTCGGGCGATGCCGCCACAAGAGCGGTCAGAGCAGGGGACATCCTCTACACCGTTTCAGGCGCAAAAATCACCGCCTTCTCCGTGCAGAGCGGAAAGCAGACCGAATCCTATATCTATTGATTTTTTTCTTGACAAACACAGTAAATGGTATTAACATATAATAAATATAAATAATGAAAAGGAATGATTACCAATGAAAAAGTCACTTTCGATCGTGCTTGCAGTAATCTTTGCTCTTGCGGCAATCTTTGCTCTCACATCACTTGCGTTTGCAGATGAAACCACAACTACCACTACAACCACTACCACAACCACAACCACCAAAGCTGCTGAAACCAGACCGGCAGCCGGCAGAGATGACACCACCACTTCCACAACCAAGGCTGATGCAACTGCTACCACCGCATCCACAACAGTTAATGCTGACCTGAGCAAAGCTCTTGATTCTCTTTCAAGCGCAGTTGACAACATGAGCACAAAAGCAACTCTCCCCAACACCCCGACCAAAGATACTGCCGAAACAGTTACCAATGCTCCCGGCGTTACCGCTTTTGTAAATGACGATACCACTGCACAGGCAGGCACCACCAAGACCGCCGCTCCCGTTAACACCTATGTTCCCAAGACCGGCAGTTCCTATGCTATCCCCGCAGTTGCTGTTCTTGCCCTTCTCGCAGGCACAGTAGCCGTTGTAGCAGTTAAGAAGAACGAAGACTGATTGTTAACTTAATAAAACTTCCCGCAGAGTTTTTACTCCGCGGGATTTTTTTATTGTAATTGATTTTTTTATATGATATCATTATTATATACATCCGTTTAACCTTAACCTCATAAAAGGAGAGATAAGCATGAGGACAAGAAAGATTATCGCCGTGATTCTCAGCATACTGTTTGTTCTGTCCGTTTTCCCGGTGGCGGCATCGGCGCAGAGTGCACCGGTTGACAAAGCAGTGCTCATCGACATTAAAGACCGCATTTTCAATGCGATTTATGATGAAAACACTCAGGTTGTTGACGGAATAATCGAACTGGATTTAAGAGATCTCGGTATTCCGGCAAACAGAACGATAATATCTTATATTTCGAGATATATTAACACAAGCGGCTCCCTTTTCGCCTGCAGAAACAGTTTTTCAGTTTATTCAAATAATGACATTGTCACAAGAATTGCTGTCAAAGCGAAAACCACTCCGGCGCAGAATAAGGCGATGCTCGAGCAGTGCGAGGTGGCAATGGCTTCCATCCTTTACGGAGTGAAAGGCAACACCTCTCTTTCCGACGCCGACAAATGCCTCATCGTTCACGACAGGCTCTGCGTATGGTGCGAGTATGATTATGCAAATTACCTCAAGGGTAATATTCCCGATGTTTCATACACCGCTTACGGCGCGCTCGTTAACCGCATCTGCGTTTGCGACGGCTACACACTCGCTTACGGCTGGCTGCTTGAACAGCTCGGCATAGAAACGGAGTATGTCGATTCTGAAACGCTCGGTCACTCCTGGGTTAAGGTCTTTATTGACTCCGAGCCTTATTTCATTGACCTCGCTTTTGACGACCCCGTTTGGGATATCCCCGGCAGGGTTCTGCACTCGAATTGTCTGATTTCTTATTCGAGATTTGCTTCGCTTCATAACAGCGCTTCGGACTATGACACCGATGTGCCCTCAACGAAGTATGACAATTATTATCCGCAGGGCTCGGATACGCAGGTGCTTACCATAGGCGACGCAGTTTACTACTTGCGCGATTCGGCGGTAAATCCCGACAAATGCGCCCTTGTAAAAAGGGACGCGGCGGGCGAAGCGGAAGTGTTACTTCTTGACAAAACATATTCCTATCAGTCCGGCGCATATATTTATTCATTCAGCGCGAATCACAGAATTCTCAATATCGGCAATGAAATAATCTACACCATGCCCAGAGAAGTCCGCTCATACAACACCGCGACGGGCGTTGATAAATTAATCTACACCCCCACCTCAGCCATTTTACGCGGAGTTGATTATATTCTCAGCGGTATGAAACAGATTGACGGCGAAATCTATGTGACCTCACAGCAAGGCCCGAATATTTACACCGACAACAGCAACCCCGACGGCTACGCGGCTATGATGGCCCGCAACACAGAGCACTTCACCTACTGCACTCACACCGACCGCGAATCCGAGATTTACGAATCGGTTGACTGCACTCAGAGCGTGGAAGTTATAATGGTCTGCAAGGCCTGCCGCAAAGCGGAAAAAGAAACAATTCAGGGTATGGACCATCAGTTTGAATGGACCGTAACCAGGGAGGCGAAGTGCGGAGTTGCCGGCGAGGAAACTCAGATTTGCTCCGTATGCGGTGCTCACGGCCTTACGCAGGATATTCCCGCCCTTGAGCATAGTTACGGCTGGGTAACCGTCACCGAGGCAGACTGCGGCGCACCGGGTCTTAAGCAGTACAAATGCTCACTCTGCGGCGATATCAGCGACACGCAGGAAATCCCCGCTCTCGAGCACGATTATTCGATTACCTACACCTGGTCTAAAGACAAATCAACCTGCACCGCGCTTGCCGTATGCTCTCACAATTCCTCTCACACCGTAAGCGAGCAGGTTAATTCAAGAGTTGACACACAGAATCCCTCCTGCACAAAGCCCGGCGAGAGCGTTTACACCGCAACATTTACAAACGCTCTGTTTGAGGAAAAGACCGAAACGGTCCCTCTGCCCGCAACGGGTCACCACTATAACGAGCAGATTATAAGAGAAGCCACCTGCACCGAAGACGGTGAGAAGAAACTCACCTGCCCGGACTGCGGCGATGAAAAGACCGAAACGATACAGCACACAGGTCACAGTGCATCGTGGAGGACTTCCGTTCCCGCAACAACCGAGAGAGAGGGCACAGAGGAATACTACTGCCCGAAGTGTAAGCAGGTGCTTGACACAAGAACAATCCCCAAAACTCCCGTAATCATAATCAACAACACCTCCCACAGCGGCTCATCCGTTGACTACAAATCGACGGTTAAATTCACCGTCTCCACCGTGAATATGCCCGGCGACGCCGTGATAAGATGGTTTAAAAACGGCAGCCCGACAGATAAATACGGCGAGAGTTACACGGAGACAAAAGCAACCTCAGGCTTCAGAGTACAGGCGAAGATAATCAGAGGCAGCATCGTGCTCGCCGAAAGCCAGGAAGAGTCAGTAGGGGTTAACGGCGGGTTTATACAGATACTTATAGCGTTCTTCAGGCAACTCTTCGGTAGCCTGCCCGTCGTCGACTGGTAATCCTCTCGGTCGGTCGTAGCAATAAGCGCGAAAAGCGAAAAGAAAAAAGTTTTGATGAACTGCGGGTTTTGAACTCGCAGTTCTTTTTATTGTTTTGCGGTAATTGATTATAAGGAAGAGATAGTAAAGCCCGTCAGAAACATAGTCGCCCTGCTCGCTGGCTCACTTCGCAGTTCTCCTTGTTTCTTCCTCTCACCGTCTCGCTTCATCCGCCACAGGCGGCGCATCGGCGGTTCGACCCAACGCCTTTATTCGCTCGCCGTATCTCGATACTGTCTTCGCTCATAAATGAAAACTAAGACCGTCAGAAACAC
>JAEEHB010000015.1 GCA_016280595.1 Clostridiaceae bacterium
CAGGCGATATATAAACGAATCAATTATTACAATTATCTCTCAAAGCTTTCTGGTAGCGGGAGCCCGCGAAAAAAGTCATATTACAAATCAATCAAAGACTTTTTCTGCCGCTCTTATCCGGAAGGAAAGATAACATTTCAAAAGTTCGCAAAAGCAGTTAATCCCAAAACAGCCACTGAATACAACGATTCGGGATTGGAGGAATATATTGACTTTTGCGCGAGCGTAATTCCGGGAGATATCAAAGCTGTGCTCAATGACAATCCGGAAGACAGGCACTGGTCAGCCGTTGCCGTAAACGGAATGATAAAAAGCTATCTGATAATCAAGAATCAGTTTACGGACAATCAGAAGCCCGTCGATATAAAGAGGTATTTTACCGATAACGGTTTTTCGGTTGAAGATTATGAAAAGTTTGAAGCCGACCGTCTGAAAGAGTCTGCTTATTACAGAGGATTACAGATTTAAAAGGGCGATCAATAAGGCTGAATAAAACTAATGTACGGAGGAATAATTATGGCTAAGAAACCCGAAAGATTCAAAAGGACTTACACACAGGGCAGACTTGAGGGGATAGAAGTATGGGTTGACAAAGAGACGGGCGTAAACTATCTTTTCACCTATTCCGGATATGCCGGCGGTCTCACCGTGCTTCTCAATAAAGACGGAAGCCCTGTTGTCACTTCCACGGCGGAAATGGATGCCGAATAACATATTTCATAAACTGCGATTTGTAACTGGATTAAATGATGCGGTGATTTCACCGCGTCATTTTTTGTCATATATTGTGCATAAACTCCTTCCGGACTCAATATATTGTTATAATTCTCTTGACAAAATTACTATATTAATGTAAAATACTCTATATATATGTAATATATTATATAATTACTAAATAGATGGGAGTGTATAATAAGTGAGCGAAGTTATTACCGGCTTGGTCCGGGCCGTCTGCGGCGGTGACACCGAAGCTTTGGCAAAACTTTACACAATGACCCTCAAGCCCTCTTATTACCTTGCTCTTAAACTTTGTTCGGACAAGGATGAGGCTGTTGAAATCACAAAAAAGGCTTATGCGAAGGCTTTCTGCACAATCACAAAATTAAAGAAGCCCGAAGCATTTGAAATCTGGATCAGGCAGAATATCACCACAGCCTACAAGGATTCGCGTGATTTCGTCTTTGACGATGCAGTGTCCGGCATTACCGAAACCTCAAAGGAGTTCCTTTCACAGGATGTTTACTCCGACCCCGGCAAAGCCGCTGCGGCTCTTGCCGCTGTTGATTCCCTTAAAACGGAACTCAGGATGGTTACGGTTCTTCACTACTATGTCAATATGCCGGTCGCCTCAATTGCGAAACTTCTCGGCGTTTCCGAAAGCACGGTCAACGCTCTGCTCGTAAGGGCAAAAGGAGTTATTTACGAAGCAAGCGGCAGTTCAAGGCCCGAGGCCGCTCCCGTTTCTTCCGTTCCCGTTCTCTCGGCTCTTATGCAGGAAGAGATGAAGAGCACCGAAATAAACAACGCCGATGTCCGCGATATGTTTATCTATATTCAGGATATCTTCGATTCCTTCAAGCAGACCGATAAATTCAAAGCGGCGGCAGAGGCAAAAGCCGCATCCGGCGCTTATTTCAAAGCAGACCCCTCCATTCCTTCAAGGCCCGCAGGCTATCAGCCCCCCGAGCCCGAAGAAGCGGACAGAGTCGATTTTGACAGATTTACCGATGAACAGCCGACCGCGCCCGCCAGGAGCGTTGCGGCAGGCATCATCGCCAAAATCCTCAACACCCGCGTAGGCGGCAGAAAGATTAAAGACTACAATCTCAGGCTTATCGGCGTTATCGCCGCGGCAGTTCTGCTTTCGCTTATTATCATTATTGCCGTAGGCAAACACAACGGCAAAAAGAATAAGCCCTCCGTCGATCCCGTTCAGACCACCGAGAGCACCTTCGTTCAGGTGAACGAAAAGGACTACAAATGGATTGCGGGCGGTTTTGAAAACTTCCAGGATATAGTTTATCTTGATGAAAACGCCGCAATGTTCAAACTTGTGGGCTCACCCACATACGGTCTTATAGATTATCAGGGCAATGTGCTTCTTCAGCCTGTTTATGAGGGCTTCAAGAGATGCAGCCAGGGCAGAGAGTATGAAAAGGTAAATGTTTCCGAAAAGAGAAGCGCTTATCACACTCTCTATACAAAAGACGGCACCGATTATTATGTTTATTATGAATCGGGCGTAGCGGTACCTTCCGACAATCCCCATATCGGTCACGGCTACAATTCATCCCTGCTTGACAGTGATATCAAGTATGATGAGCGCGACCGCTATTATGAAGGCTATGCCGCCGCGGAAAAAGACGGCAAATGGGGCTACATCAGCCTTGAAACAGACAAGAAGGTTATTCCCTACGAATACGAGCCCGTCAACGTGCTCGCAAAGACATCCGACTATGCTTCCTGTGATTACTGCCGCCCCGTTACCGGAGGTCTGGTAGCAGTCAAGAAAGACGGATATATGGGCATAATCAATCTTAAAAACAATGTCATTGTTCCGTTTGAATTCACCGACATCCTTGTAGGCTCCGACGGAGTGTTCATCGCAAGGAAAGACGGCGAATGGGGTGTAATCCTCGTAGGTGACGCAATCAACACCTTCAAGGGCGTTAATCCCCAGATTAATACAACCGGCGCCGATGACCCCGCAGTCAATGAAGAAAACGCAAAGACCTATATCTGCGTTGCGGACAGCGGCATCAACGTAAGAAGCGACGCGGGCGCCGACTTCCAGAAGATAGGCGAACTTGCTTCGGGTGACGAAGTTACCGGCTACGGCACCAAGACCGCGGCAGACACCGGCAAAGAATGGCTCAAGATCAAATACGGAGAATCTTACGGCTATGTTGCCATGAGTTACATGCAGGTCAAAAACTGAATACAGAAGCGAGGCTGAATAAACGTTCAGCCGTATGAAGAATAATTCTCCCCGCCGCTCACAGAGAAGCGGACATATGCTGAGAGCCCGCCGGGCACAAGCGGAGAGAAAAGCCCCTTCAGAGTTCCGCACCGTTGAGGCGCGGCGTACAATCTGCGTTAGAGAAAATGAGAGGTGCGGAGATGCACAATTTGGGTGGTACCACGGCCCTTCGGGTCGCCCCATGCGAATTGTATTTCTGCACCTATTTTTTACTATTATCAGACAAATCGGAGGTAATTTATTATGGAATGGATGGGACTCAACGAGATAAGAAAGAAATATCTCGAGTTTTTTGAATCAAAAGATCATCTCGCTCTGCCGAGTTTTTCTCTTGTCCCTAAGGAGGATAAGAGTCTTTTGCTCATTAACGCCGGTATGGCGCCGATGAAAAAGTATTTCACCGGTGAGCAGACTCCGCCCAGAAAGAGAGTTACAACCTGCCAGAAATGTATCCGCACACCGGATATCGAAAGAGTCGGTATCACGGCGCGCCACGGCACATTCTTTGAAATGCTCGGCAACTTCTCATTCGGCGATTATTTCAAGCGTGAGGCCACCCGCTGGGCGTGGGAATTCTGCACCGAAGTTATGAAGATGCCCGTTGACCGCCTTTATGTCACTGTTTACCTTGATGATGACGAGGCTTATGATATCTGGACCAAAGAAATCGGCGTTGCGCCCGATCACGTGTCAAGGCTCGGCAAAGAGGATAATTTCTGGGAGCACGGCGCAGGTCCCTGCGGCCCCTGCAGTGAGATATATTTTGACAGAGGCGAAAAATACGGCTGCGGCTCACCCGACTGTAAAGTAGGCTGCGACTGTGACAGATTCACCGAATTCTGGAATCTCGTTTTCACCCAGTTTGAAAATGACGGCAACAACAACTACACCCGCCTCAAAAGCTGCAATATAGACACCGGTATGGGTCTTGAGCGCCTTGCCTGCATTATGCAGGGCGTTGACAACCTCTTTGAGGTTGACACCGTGAGAAACATAATGAAACACGTGATTGATATCGCGGGCGTTGAATATCACAACAACGAGAAAAACGATATTTCCCTGCGCGTTATCACCGACCATATCAGAAGCACCACCTTTATGATTGGCGACGGCGTTATGCCTTCAAACGAGGGCAGGGGCTATGTCCTTCGCCGCCTGCTCAGAAGAGCGGCGCGCCACGGCAGACTTCTCGGAATTGACGGCCTCTTCCTTTACAAAGTGTGTGAGACCGTTATCAAGGAAAACGCCGAAGCATATCCAAACCTTGTTGAAAAGCACGACCTTATCGTGAAGGTTATCAAGTCCGAAGAAGAGAGTTTCAACAAAACCATCGACACCGGTCTTGCTTTGCTTGAAGATATAATCAAAAATACACAGTCCGACACCGTTTCCGGCGCTGACGCCTTCAAACTGCAGGATACTTTCGGCTTCCCGATTGATCTTACAAAAGAACTGCTCGAAGAAAGAAACATGAAGGTTGACCTTGACGAATACAAGCGCCTTTATGATGAGAGCAGAGCGGCGGCAAGGGCTGCCCGCAAGGATGCCGGAGCCGAAGCGTGGAAGGGTTCGAGCGCTTCGCTCAAAGACCTGCCCGTTACCGTTTTCAAGGGCTATGAGGCCTATGAGTGCAATGCGAAGGTGCTCGCTCTGCTTGCCGACGGCGAGAGAGTTGATTTCATCGGCGCAGATTCGCAGGCGGCTGTAATCCTCGATAACACCGCGCTTTACGGCGAGAGCGGCGGTCAGGTGGGCGACACCGGCACACTTGATTTCGGCGCGGCCGAGTTCACTGTTGAAACCGTAAAGAAAACAGCTGACGGTTATTTCCTTCATATCGGCAGACTCACCAAGGGCGAAAGCATCTCCGCAGGGGATGAATGTGTTGCCCGCACAGATATACCCGTAAGACAGGCTACCGCGAGAAACCACACTGCCGCCCATCTTCTGCAGGCATCACTCAGAGAACTTCTCGGCACTCACGTTGAGCAGGCGGGTCAGCTTGTAAATTCAACCGAAATGAGATTTGACTTCACTCACTTCTCCGCGCTCACAAGCGAAGAAATCGCAAAAGTCGAGAGAAGAGTAAACGAAGTCATTATGCAGGGTATACCCGTTACCGTTAACGAAATGCCCATAGAAGAGGCTAAGAAGCAGGGCGCGATGGCTCTCTTCGGCGAAAAATACGGTGATGTTGTCAGAGTTGTAAAAGCGGGCGATTTCTCAACCGAACTCTGCGGCGGCACACACGTGAGCAACACCGGAAATCTCGGTCTGTTCAAGATTGTTTCCGAGTCCTCCGTTGCCGCGGGCGTTCGCAGAATCGAGGCCGTAACAGGTTTCGGCGTGCTCGGCTATATTGAGAAAAACAACGAACTCATAGCCAAAACCGCCGCCGCGATGAAACTCACCAATGTCGGCGACATAGATAAAAAAGCGGCTTCACTTGCAAGCGAACTCAAAGCCGCCGAAAAAGAATGCGAAAAACTCAAGGCCGAACTTTCCGGTCTCAAGACAGGCGATATAATGAGCGGAGCCGTTGATATAGACGGGCTTAAACTCGTTGTCGCTTCTGTTGAAGGTGTTGAGCCCGGTGAACTGCGCAATATGTGCGACAAGGCAAAAGACGATGACAATCTCGTTATCTTCATCTGCGGCATAAACGCACAGCACAGCGGCGCAAACTTCGCCTGTGCCTGCGGCAAAAACGCAGTTGCAAAAGGCGCCCACGCCGGCAACCTCGTAAGGACGATTGCCTCTATGGCAGGCGGCTCGGGCGGCGGCAGACCGGACAGCGCAATGGCAGGCACAAAATCACTTGATAAAATCGATGAGGCCACAGGTGCGGTTGAGTCCGCTCTCAGGTCAATGTTAAAGTAAGGGAGAATTAAAATGAGTTGTATTTTCTGTAAAATCGTATCCGGAGAAATCCCTTCGGCAAAGGTTTATGAGGACGATAAGGTGCTCGCATTCAAGGACCTCGAGCCTCAGGCTCCCGTTCACGTGCTTATAATTCCCAAACAGCATATTGAATCTATGGCGGCTATTACTCCCGAAAACAGCGCCGTTGTCGCTCACATTTTTGAAGTAGCGGCAATCATAGCAAAAGAAAACGGCCTTGAAAACGGCTTCAGAGTAGTGAGCAACTGCGGTGAAAGCGCAGGCCAAAGCGTGATGCATCTTCACTTCCATCTTATGGGCGGGCGTGATTTCGGCTGGCCCGCCGGTTAAGGAGAAATACTATGGAAAACAAATACTATACCGTAGATATCGCGGGCATGAAGAGAGACCTTCTCCGCTGCCCGCTCAATGACGAATTGGATATAGCCGCTTTCATTCTTTTCGGCGATGTTGAACTTACTGTTCACGCCGCAAAAGAACTGCTTGCAAGAGTGCCGGAGTTTGACTACATCGTTACTCCTGAGGCAAAGAGCATTCCTCTCGCCTATGAAATGTCAAGGCAGAGCGGCAAGAAGTATTTTGTTGCCCGCAAAAAGGCAAAACTCTATATGAAAGACCCCGTGACGGTCAATGTAAAATCCATTACCACACAGGGCGTGCAGACGCTTATCCTCGACTCCGTTGACGGCAATCAGCTCAGAGGCAAAAAAGTGGTTGTGGTTGACGATGTTATCAGCACGGGCGAGTCTCTCAAGGCGGTGGTTGAACTCGTCAAGAGATTTGACTGCGAAATAGTTGCTCAGGCCGCCGTGCTTGCGGAGGGCGACGCATACAACAGAGACGATATCACCGTGCTCGGTTACCTTCCCATTATAAAAAAGTAATACAAGGCCCAAGGATGTGACTTTATGCCCCGTCCCTTTGCCGTTATCGGCCTCACATTTTTTGCCGTTGCGGCGCTTCTTTACAACGCTTCCGGCACAGTCGTAGTTGTTTCGCTTTTGTTCTTCGCGGTCTGTTTTGCGCTGAGTTTATGCGTAAAACCCCTGCGTGAGGGCAAAGTGTTTCCGCTTGCGCTTGCGTGCGCTGCGACCGTCTGCCTTGTGCTCACCGTCCACAACGAGTTTTTCTACTATCCTCAGCTTAAACTCGCGGGCGAGACACACGAGGTTTCAGTAAGAATTACGTCGGATGTCCGCCTCGAATACGGCAACTGTTACTACGACGGCCGTCTTACGGAATGCGACGGGCAGAAGGCGTATGCAAAGGTAAGACTTGTGCTTCCCGCGGACTGCGAAGTACAGCCGTATGATGAAGTAAAAGGCAGTTTCACCTTTTATTCACTCGGCTCGTCGGGAGCCGCCGCACAGGACCGTTACAAAACGGAAAACAGGTTTCTCGGCGCATATCCGTCGGATTCGTGTACCGTTTCGCCTTACGGCGGTAAAATCAAACCTCCGGGATACTACGTAATCGCTTTCAGGTCTTCGGTCGCAAACACCGTAATGAGCATACTGCCCAATGATTACGGCGCGCTCTGCCTCGCTCTTCTGCTGGGTGAGCGCAGTGAACTTTCAAGAGGCGTTTATGCGGATATGACCGGGAGCGGCATAACTCATATCATCTGCGTTTCGGGCCTTCACCTGACTATATGGACAGGCGTTGTGCTCTTTATACTGCGCCGGCTGAGAATACGCGAAAAAACAGCCGCGGCGCTTACTCTGCCTGTCGTAATATTGCTGATGCTCGCGGCAGGGCTTACCTATTCCGTTATCAGAGCGGGCATAATGATAGGCATATACCTTCTCTCGATTATTCTCTCAAGACGGCGTGATCCCCTTAATTCTTTGGGAATTGCGATTACGGCAATCGGCGTTTTCAACCCGTTTGCGATGGGCGCCGTTTCGCTTAAACTTTCGGTGCTCGCAACTCTCGGAATAATAGTTTATTCCGAATACTGCGCTCCGGGGGTGAAAGAATTCTTTGCTTCTCACAAGAGAGCGGCAGTCCTTAAAAAACCTGCGGAAATGCTGCTTGTAACGGGTGCGGCAATGCTTTTCTGTATGCCGGTAACCGTTGAGGTTTACGGCACGGTGAATTTTGCCGTCTTTCCGTCAAACCTGCTTGTTATATGGGCGGGAGAGGCGTGTATGATACTGTCCGCCCTGGCAGTGCTTGTTGCCTCAATAAGCACGGGTATATTCAATCTGCCCGGCCTTGTTGCGGGCGCGCTCGCGAAATACATAATCAAAGTCGTTTCCGTTTTGTCGGGATTCGGGCTTTTCAGAATAAAGATGCCTGCGCAGAGCGGCAGGATGCTGCTTGTGTGCATTTTCGCATTCTGTGCCCTGCTTGCCCTTATGAAATACAGCGGCAAAAAACTGCTTCCCGCCGCCCCGGCGGTGCTAGCAGGGCTTATAATAACCTGTGCGGCGGTAACTGCCTTGTGCAGGGCAGGGGAAACCAGAATCAGAATATTTGATACGGGCAACGGCTCAGCCGTGCTTGTCTCGGAAAAAGGCGAAAATGTTCTTTTCGGCTGCGGAGGGGACAGTTTCAGCGGCGCAAACGATATAATAAACTCCGTTACCGATGAGGGCGGGGTGCTTGACGCGGTTGTGATTCCCTCATCCGATAAAGCCTTTGCCTCGTATTTTTATACCGTCTGCAGGGAAAAGCCCGCGCTCAGATATTATCTCGGCGAATCGGTTGATACAACCGGGCTTAATATTCCTGCCGGAAGCATTATGACGCTTACCGATACTCCGCAGGACGGCAGGATAAAATCCACACCGCTCGGCGGTGAAAGCGTGAGCGGATACTATGTGACAACCGGTGACATTTCTTTCGCCGTGCTGTTTTATCCGGGTGATTCAGACACCGACCTTAAGCCGTATGAAAAAGACGCGCAGGTGCTTATAACCCGTATGGATTACCCGCAAAACGTCCGCTTTGAAAACCTTGTTTACACCGTGATTCAGGCGGATAATTCCAGAGGCTGTTACCTGCAGGATGAACTTTCGGGTAAGGGCGTGACGGCGGTTGCAACTGCCGAAAACGGCGATATAGTAATAAACGCGTACAACGGAAAAATCAATCTTGAAAGGGAGGAGTAACTGTGCCGCTTACAGGCGAAAAAGAACTGAAAAAAATGATAAAGCCCGGCATCACAGGTGCTTTTCTTCTTTACGGGAGCGAAAAATATCTGGTGAAGCATTACTGCACCAAACTTACAGAGGCGGCTGTTGACGAGGCTTTTGCCGACTTCAATTTCACCGTTTTTGAGGGCGACGGCTATACTCTTGACGAAGTGTATGATGCCTGTCTCGCCGTGCCCGTTATGGCGGAAACAAAGTGTGTGCTGGTCAAGGACTACAACACCGACACTATGACAGAAAGCGAACTTTCCGCTCTCGAAACCATACTCAAGGAAAACCCCGAAGAGTGCTGTCTTGTCTTTTCCTACTCCGCTTCGGAGCCCAAGGAAAAGAACTTCAAAAAAGCGGCGAAACTCTTTGAAATATACGGATACTCAGTTGATTTCCCGAGTCTCTCCCTCTCCGATCTTTCCTCAATTGCCGAGAGGGGAGCAAAGAGCAGAGGCAAATCCTTCGCACCCGGCGCCGCATCACATATGGTTGACAGCGTCGGATATGACCTCAATATGATAAGCAATGAACTCGACAAACTCTGCGCCTATGTTTCCGGCGATGTGATAAAAAAGGCGGATATTGACGCCATTTGCATTAAGACGCTTGAAACAAAGGTTTTCGATATGATAAAGGATCTTGTATCGGGCAGAATAGACGACGCTTTTCATAAACTCTCTTACCTGTTTGAGCAGAGAAACGAGCCCACAATGATACTCGGTGCCCTCGTATCTCAGTACTCCGATATGTACCGCTGCAAAGCGCTCAAGGAAGCGGGCAAGAGCAACGCCGACCTTATGGAATACTACCCCGCTTACAAGAAAGCCGCGTTCAAAATAGACAAGGCGGCGAAGGCGGCGTCCAAGCTTACAATGAAGCAGATGAGGATGTGCATTGAGATACTTGCCGAGGCGGATTTAGCCCTTAAAAGATCCTCAAACAATCAGAGGGAAATACTCGAAAAAACTCTTGTCAGACTCGCGCTTTCAGACAGAAACTAAAAGAGTGATACGATGATTAAAATAAAGCAGACCGTTATAGTTGAAGGAAAGTACGATAAAATCAAACTTTCCAACATAATCGATGCGCCTATAATACAGACGGACGGCTTCGGCATTTTCAAAGATAAAGAACTGCAGAGGCTCATAAGAAAACTTGCCGAAAAAGACGGAATTCTAGTACTTACGGACAGCGATTCCGCCGGCTTCAAAATCCGTTCTTTCATAGGCTCAACGGTTGACAACAAGTTTATAACCCACGCTTATATTCCCGATATTTTCGGTAAGGAAAAGCGTAAAGACGAGCCCTCAAAAGAGGGGAAACTCGGCGTTGAAGGGGTGCCCGAGCAGGTTATAATCGAGGCTCTCGAAAAAGCCGGAGTGCTGTGCGAAAAGGTGGAAACACCCGAAAGACCGATAACTAAGCAGGATATGTACGACCTCGGTTTCAGCGGCAAAAAAGAAAGCGCTCTTCTCAGGTCAAAACTGCTCGCGTATTACGGGCTGCCTTCGCGTCTTAGCACAAACGCGCTTATAAAAGTGCTTAACTGCATAACCGATTATGATTCTCTGGTGCAGGCCGCCGGGGAGATTATACAGGAGAAATAACGATGATAAGAACAGGTAACGGATACGATGTTCACAGGCTCACGGAAGGGCGCAAACTTATTGTCGGAGGGGTCGAAATCCCTTATGAGAAAGGGCTTCTCGGTCATTCGGATGCCGATGTGCTCCTTCACGCGATTGCCGATGCTCTGCTCGGCGCGGCGGCGCTCGGAGATATAGGAAAACTCTTTCCCGACACCGACGAAAAGTACCGCGGGGCAGACAGCCTTGTTTTGCTCTCGGAGGTTGTTCGTGTGCTGCGTGAGAGCGGGTATGCGGTCGTGAATATCGACAGCACCGTGATAGCGCAGGCGCCGAAATTCTCTCCCTACATAGAGCGTATGCGCGAAAATATAGCCGCCGCGTGCGGCACGGATGTATCCCGCATCAGCGTCAAAGCGACCACCGAAGAGGGGCTCGGCTTCACCGGAGAGGGGCTCGGAATCGCCGCAATCGCAAGCGCACTGATAGAAAGCGTACAAGACGGTTAATTTTTTGTAAACAGTCTGCGCATTATTTGATTTTTATATTGCGCGGTGATAAAATCATCTTTGATATAATCGAAGGGGAAGTATTTCAATGCCGTTTTTCAGTGAAGTAGGAGATTTTTTCAGAAATCTGTCGTCTCTGAGTTTCAGACCGTCGGATTTGCTTGATATTCTCTTTGTGTTTTTCATATTGTTTTACGGAATCAGGCTTATCAGGGATACCAGGGCGTATCAGCTTCTGAAAGGCCTTATTTTCCTGTTCATTGCTTTCGCGCTTACATCCATTCTTCAGATGCAGGCGAGCAACTATATTTTCAGGTCCGTATGGCAGTACATCATTATTATTCTGATCGTTGTCTTCCAGCAGGAGATAAGGCAGTTCTTTGCAAATCTCGGCAGGATAGGCAACGGCAAACTGTCTCTCAAAGCCCTGTTTGCCGATTACTCCGGCGAAAACAGAGAGATAGTAAAAAATGCCATTTCGGAAATCTGTGACGCTGTTGAAGATATGAGCGAAAGCAAGACCGGAGCCTTGATAGTTATGGAAAACAACGTTTTCCTTGACGATATCGTCAACAACGGCACCCTGATTGACGCGGGCATAACTCACGAACTTATCTGCAACATTTTCTTCCCCAATTCTCCTCTGCACGACGGCGCCGCGATTGTAAGAAACGGCCGCCTGCTTGCGGCGAGATGTGTTTTGCCCATGACCAAGCGCACCGACATTCCCTCGGACCTCGGCACGCGCCATAAATCCGCCATAGGTATGAGCGAGCAGAGCGATGCGATAGTAGTGATAGTGAGTGAAGAAACAGGCACTGTGTCTTACGCGAAGTCGGGCAGGATTTACAGAAACCTTACCAAATTTGAACTCAGGGAAAAACTCCTTACTGAAATTGCAGGTCCCGAAGAAGAAAACGCAAGCATTGCCAAAAAACTGTTAAAGGGTAAGAAAAAAGATGAAAAGACCGACTGAATTTTTCCGCAAAATCCTTTATAACAACAAAATTCTTGCCGTAATCTGCTTCATTACGGCTTGCATAATATGGCTTGTGGTGGCTGTTGAACTGAGTCCCGAAACAACGGTCACGATTACCGATGTTCCCGTTACGGTTGACTATGAGAGCGTCAACAAAAGTTTCGGGCTTTCTCCGTTCGGAGAGTCGGATTACAAGGTTGATGTTTCGGTTACGGGCAGGCGCCTGATAGTTGAATCCGAAGATTTCAGACAGGGCCTTACGGTAGTCGCGAACATAAGCCCCGTAACGAATGCGGGCACTTATTCGCTGCGCCTTGAGCCGAATCTCACATCAAACAGCGATAATGTTGTAATCAATTCTCTTTCATACTCGAGTATCACGGTTTATTTTGACTACAGCGCGCAGGAGGAGTTTACTCTCGAGCCCGTAATTTCAAATGAAGGCGAGATAGCCGCGCCGGGTTACACCGCCGGAGAGCCTTATGTTTCGAGCAAAAAGATAACCGTTGTAGGCCCCGAATCGGAGGTCAACAAAATCACCGGCCTTGAGGCTGTGGTGCAGGCGAAGGAAAACTCCACGGTTACCCAGGTTATCACAACCGATATCACCGCCAAATCAACCACCGCTGTAAACTTCAGCTATGTCACGATGTATAAGGCAAAAGGCTCCGCCGAGGCAAAAACGGCGGAAGTGACCATCCCCGTTTACAAAATTGTCACTCTTGATACAAGCGTCGGATTTACCGGTAAGCCTTCCGCTTATTCGGATTCCGCAGATTTCAGTTATACCGTTTCACCTTCATCCGTTGAACTCGGCATACCCGAAAGCCGTGTCGACACAATGGTGAATTTTGCCGTGAAAAAGATAGATTTTTCAGAGCTCAAACCCGGCACAAACAGGTTCACCGTTGACGCTTCTGAGGTTGAAAACAGCGGCTGTATCATACTTGACGGCACCGAAAAATTCACCGTTACCGTTGTGGTGAACAAAGCCGAAACCGCCACCCTCAAAGTGCCCGAAAAGGTTGAGTGCATCAATGTGCCCGAGGGCGTGGATGTGGGAGAAGTAAAGCCTGCATTTTCAAGCGTCACGATTGCCGGCCCTGCTGAAAGCGTACATTCCGTTGTGCTTGACGGCACCGATTTCGGGGCTGACCTCAGCGCGCTGACAGGTGAAGAAAAAGGCGATGTGCAGGTGCCCGTTGTGTTTGCGGATGACAACTGCTGGGCGATAGGCGAATACACCGCCACCGTAACAATCAACTGAATACGGTAAATATATTCCGGGACCCGGGAGGCTATCCTCTCCGGGTCCTGTTTATTTTTGAAATATTTATAATTTATTTATATTTATATATTGCATTAAACTTAATCTCTATGATATAATCTTACAGAATAGGGGGGGTATGCCCGGATATGAAAGGAGTGAACTGCATGATTAAAAAGATTATAAGCGCTATCGCTGTGCCGCTGTGTATCTGCATCGTTTTCGCGTCATGCAGTAACCCCACTCTTCTCATGCCGGTTGATTCGCTTCTTTCCCCTCCGCTTTACAACAGCCAGTATGAAGGCCTTGTTGAGGTATTCAACGAGAAGACGGGCTCGGTTGCCACTTTCAGCAACCCCACCGGAGGCGACAACCTCTCCGCAATCAACGTTACCGATTTTGACGGCGACGGCAAAGAGGAAGCGGTAATTCTCTACACCACGAGTGAAGACGATACAGTTGTGCATATGTCCGTTTACGATTTCTTCGGCGACAAGTGGAAATTCTGTGTGGACTTCGCGGGCTACGGCGACAAGGTAACGGGGCTCCTGTTTGAAGATTTCAATAACGACGGCTACACCGAAATAATGGTCAACTGGAATTATTCGGGCATCAATAACGCGGGCTCGTTTTCGGTTTACAGCACCAAGTCAATGAAGATGACTTTTTCGGAAGTAATCACCACCGCGTGCGACACGGCGTGTGTTGAAGATATGGACGAAGATTCGCTAAAAGAAATACTGTATGTCACTTCCGGAAGAGATGAGAGCGCAATCACGAGAAACGCCGAACTCATCAAAATGGAAGACGATGAGTTCAAGGTTTTAAGTTCCATCCCCGTAGATCCCAACATCACCGGCTATGTTTCCTGCAAGGCTGAAAAATACGACGAGAACTGCCCGATGAAAATCTATCTTGACGCTCCCAAGAGCGGCGGCATGATGATAACCGAAATCATTTACTGGGATAAAGAGAGCAAGACGCTCGTCGCTCCGCTCTATGATGAAACCCAGGGAGCCAACACAGCCTCGCTCAGATACGAGCAGATAAACTGCGCGGATATAAACAACGACGGCCAGATAGAAATACCCGTGCAGAAAGATTACGATAACAACGACACCGGCTCCACCGGAAAGTTTTATCTTACCGACTGGGTTTACTTTGACGGCAGCAAGCCCGTCTATTATCTGAGGACATTCGTCAATCTCAAAGACGGCTACTTCATCAATCTCGGCTCGCTCAGGTATTCCAATATCTATGTGCGCGAACTCGGCAGTTCAAACTGGAACAGCTGGATAGTCTGCTCGCCTTCATCAAGGTCCGTAGGCGGCAACGTGCTCTTCACGGTCACGAGCGTATCCGCCGAGAAATATGACAGCAAAAAGTATTCATCCTATATCACGGTTATGCAGAATTCCGACTCCGTGATTTGCGTAAGTATAAACAGCAAAAACATTGATTCCGACCTGATAAAGAAGACAGTAATGAAAATTCCTTCATGAGGTGAAGTGATGAAAAGAGTATTGATAGCGGAAGACGAAGCCGCGATAAGAGATTTTGTGGTAATCAACCTCAAAAGAGCGGGCTACGAAGTTGTTGAGGCGGAGGACGGCGCTCAGGCGCTCGACCTGTATGACGCCATGGGCGGCGATGTTGATGTTGCCGTGCTTGATGTTATGATGCCAAATGTTGACGGGCTCGCCGTGTGCAAAGAACTCAGAAACAAAAATAAAAATATCGGCATAATAATGCTCACCGCAAAGAGCCAGGAGATGGATAAGATCACCGGGCTTATGATGGGCGCTGACGACTATATGACCAAGCCCTTTTCTCCTACCGAACTTGTGGCGAGGGTTGACGCCATTTACCGCAGGGTTGAGATGAACACCGTTTCCACCGTCAAGACTGCGGACGAAATTGTGCTCGGCGAATTCAAACTGAATATGCGTTCACATTCACTCACCAAAAACGGAGTTTATGTTGAACTTACCCAGGTTGAGTTTCAGATTGTCGAACTTTTCTTCTCAAAGCCCAATGAAGCCCTGAGCAGGACCGAGATACTCAACAAGGTCTGGGGCACCGAATACTACGGCGAAGAAAAGATAGTCGATGTGAATATCAGAAGACTTCGTATGAAAGTTGAAGACGAGCCCTCACAGCCGAGGCACCTTATCACCATCTGGGGCGTAGGCTATAAGTGGGAAGTCTGATTCTGTAAATCGCGGCATAAAAAACCGAAAGGAGGCGGCAATATGAAATATATGAGCATTATGAAGCGCTGGCTTCTTAATGTTGCGTCAATAGTGCTTGTGATTCTGATTGTCGTTTCCGTATCGCTTTTTATGATTATCCGCAACTATTATTACGGCGCCGCGAAGATGACTGTTGAGGCGATGACCTCCGAAGAGATTTCATCCATCTTCAATATGTACGGCGCATCCACCAGCGGTTTCGAAAATGCCGCCAGGGAATACTGCGAAAACTTTTCATCAGGCGACACTATGGCCGTGTGGGTTATCGATAAAAACGCAAGGGTTATAGTCACATCCAGCGGCTTTGCCGTAAGCGATGATGTTGAGATATCCGAATACGCCGACGCCAAAGAGAGCCCGGGCGGCTCCGCTATCTGGACAGGCAGGCTCCCGTCGGGCGAAAAGATAATGGCAAACACCTGTATCTTCCGCTATGAAAACGGCAGATTCGGCGGAGCAATCCGCTATATGGTTTCGCTCGATGCGATTGACAGGCAGCTAGTTAATCTCGCGTTTATGATACTCGCGGTTGCGGTGCTTATGTTTGCGGTGCTCCTGCTTTCGGGTATGGCGTTTATCCGCTCCATAGTCAACCCCGTCAAAGAAATCGGCGAAACGGCAAAGAAAATCGCGGGCGGTGACCTCGGGGCGAGCATAGACCATTATCCCTACAATGATGAAATCGGTGAACTCTGCGCCACGATAAACGATATGGCGGACAAACTTTCCGAATCGGACAAAATGAAAAACGATTTCATCTCAACCATTTCCCATGAACTGCGTACTCCTCTTACCGCGATTAAAGGCTGGGGCGAAACGCTGCAGCAGATAGGCGACAGCGACCCCGCAATGACAAAGCGCGGTATGGATATAATAATCAGCGAGTCAACAAGGCTCAACGGTATGGTGGAAGATCTGCTCGATTTCTCCCGCATCAGCAGCGGAAGGATGATTTACAACACCGAAAGAATAGACTTCCT
Source organism: Clostridiaceae bacterium (assembly GCA_016280595.1). Lineage (GTDB taxonomy): Bacteria > Bacillota > Clostridia > Oscillospirales > Acutalibacteraceae > CAG-177. Next base: position 16,604 of record JAEEHB010000015.1, read on the forward strand.
TGCAGAACTTGACGACGTTGCCTACTCTTTCAAAGACAGAGCGTACAGAAACGGAATTGAACTCGCCTACAACGCTCCCGCAATTCCCGCTCCCGGCAACGCCGATCCTTCAAGAATCAAGCAGGTGTTCATCAACATACTTGACAACGCCATCAAATATACCGAAGAGGGCGGCACGATTACGATTTCAGCCGCCATTGAGGATAAGAAAAAACTTGTGGTTGTATTTGAAGACTCGGGCGCCGGAATCGCGCCGGAAGACCTGCCCCACATCAAAGAAAAGTTTTACAAAGCAAACAACACTGTCAGAGGTTCGGGTATAGGCCTCGCCGTATGTGATGAAATAGTGAAGTATCACGGCGGAACAATGGATATTGATTCTGTGCTCGGCGAAGGCACGAAAGTAACCGTTACACTGCCTCTTGAAATAGCCGTAAAACAGGAGAAGCACGAAAAGGAGGAAAGTGAAAATGAGTAAGGAAAATTATGTTGCCGTCGGCGGTCAGGCGCTTATGGAAGGCATTATGATGCGCGGCCCCGAAGGCACCGCCATGTCGTGCAGAATGCCCGACGGCTCAATCGAAACCGAAATGAAGGATTTTGTGTCCGTAAGAAAGAAATACAAAATCCTCAACATACCTTTCATCAGGGGAATAGTTTCTTTTGTTGAGTCAATGATTCTCGGCTACAAACTTCTTATGGAGTCCGCCGAAAAAACCACTCTCGATATGGATAATACCCAGAGCGAGTCAAAACTCGACAAATGGCTCGAAGACCACTTCGGCCCCAAGATGATGGCCGCCATAGGATTTATCGGCACCGTGCTCGGCATACTGCTTGCCTTCTTCCTGTTTATGTGGCTGCCCTCAAGAATTTATGACCTTATCAACGATTATGTTTTCAAGGCGGCGGATATCTCCCGCGTGAGAGCGCTGATAGAGGGCATTATCAGAATAATCATCTTTGTGCTCTATATGTTCATTACTTCAAAGATGAAAGAAATCCACCGCGTATATATGTACCACGGCGCAGAGCATAAAACCATTTTCTGCTTTGAGCACGGAAATGAACTCACTGTGGAGAATGTGCTCAAAGAAAAAAGATTTCATCCGAGGTGCGGCACAAGTTTCATCTTTGTGACCATCCTTCTGAGCATATTGATTTCTTCAATAGTCGCCATCGCTTTTCCCGGCATAGCAACTGTCAGATGGCTGTGGATAATCGCCAAGATTTCTCTGCTGCCTCTCATAATGGGAATAGGATTTGAATTCATACAGCTCGCGGGCAAGTATCCCAACTCTTTCACCAAACTTCTTTCCGCTCCCGGTCTTGCGATGCAGAGGATAACCACCGCCGAGCCCGACGCGGCTATAGCGGAGGTTGCCATAGCGGCAATGAAGGCGGCGCTCACCGGAGAGGTGCCCGAGGAGGAAATGCCGAAGAAAAAGGACGATGCCGAAGAAGAGAGCGCGGATGCTCCGGCTGACGAAGAGCAGAGCGAAGAAGCACCGCAGGAAACGGTAACGGAAGATGACACTGTTACAGGCGAGTAAACTCGGCACCGAAACGCTTTCGCTCGCCGGCATCGAAAACGCCGCAAACGAAAGCATATGGATTCTCGAATCCGTAATCGGAAAAACACGTTCGGAAATTATCCGCATTCCCTCTGAGGAAATCGGCGAAGACCTGCTTGAAACTTACAAAGAAAAACTTGCCGAAAGAATATCAGGAAGACCCGTGCAGTATATTCTGGGCAAATGGGAGTTTTACGGCAGAGAGTATTATGTAAACGAGGGCGTGCTTATACCGAGGCCCGAAACGGAAATGCTCGTTGACTTTGCTCTTGAATATCTCAAGGGCAGAAAGAATCCGGTTATTGTTGACCTTTGCGCCGGCACCGGATGCATAGGGCTCACGGTTGCTTCGCTTATACCCGATTCTCAAGTGTATCTTGTTGAAAAGTATGACGAAGCCTTCGCCGTGCTTGAGAGAAACGCCGAAGGAGTTACAAACGCAAAAGCGGTCAAGGGCGATATCTTCGATGAAAAACTGATATCCTCACTTCCGCAGTGCGACCTGCTCCTCTCAAATCCGCCCTATATCAGGCACGCGGATATCCCCTCTCTTCAGTCGGAAGTCCTCAGGGAGCCGCTCACCGCGCTTGACGCGGGGGAGGACGGGCTGGAATTCTACCGCACGCTCGGAAAGATTTACGGCAAAATATGCAAAGGCGCCGCGGCCTTTGAATGCGGCGAGGACCAGGGGGCGGCTCTCAGAGAATTGCTTCCGGGCTCCGAAATAATAAAAGACTGCTTCGGTAACGACAGAATGGTGGTTTTGAAAGAATTATGATTACCGATATTATCAGACACGGATTTTCATTATCTACAATAGTCAGCCTGCTCGCAAGGGTATTCGTTGTGTTTTGCACAATGCCCGTGCACGAATATGCTCACGCGCTGTGCGCTACAAAGCTCGGCGATGATACGGCAAGGCTCAAGGGCAGGCTTACGCTCAACCCTCTTGCCCATATCGACCCGATAGGCGCCGTTATGATATTCCTCGTAGGCTTCGGCTACGCAAAGCCCGTGCCCGTAAACGCGAGGAATTTCGCAAAGCCCAAAAGAGATATGGCGCTTACCGCGGCGGCGGGGCCCGCGTCAAACCTGATTATGGCTCTGCTTTTCGGCCTGCTTTATTACACATTTTATGTGATGTACAACCGCACGGGTCTCGTGTTTGCGAATGTCGCCTACCTCTTTTTCTATTTCGCGGCATATGTCAATGTGACGCTCGGTATATTTAACCTCATACCGATTCCGCCGCTTGACGGCTCGAGAATACTTACGCTGTTTTTACCTACGGAAACCTACTTCAAAATAATGAGATATGAGCGCTACATTATGATAGGCGTAATGGTGCTGCTCCTCACGGGCGCGCTGAGCACTCCGCTCGCGTTTATATCCGGAGGCGTGCTCAAAGGCATCTTCGCCGTAGCCTCGCTTCCTTTTAAATTACTCCGACTTATTTAAAATACTTTTCAGGCAGGGAATAAACTTGGAAAAACTTCAGTATAAACTTGAAGTCTTCGAAGGACCTATGGACCTTCTGCTTCAACTGATAAGCAAAAAACAGGTCAGCATAAACGATGTGCCGATTATGGAGATAATCGAGCAGTATCTTGACTATGTCAAAGCCATGCAGGAAGACGACCTCGATATATCGAGCGAATTTCTTGAAATGGCGGCAAGGCTGATTTACATAAAAACTCTCTCTCTTCTTCCCGTTCACGAAGAGGCTGAAAAACTTGTTGAAGAACTCAGGGGAGAACTGATTGAATACAGAGACTGCAAGGCGGTCGCGGGCGAACTCAGGACAAAGAGCATCGGATTTGACTTTTTCTGGCGCGAGCCTGAGGAGATTGAAGCCGACCTCACATACACAAGAATTCACGAGCCGGTCGATATATTCAAAGCGTATATCTCGGCTGTCGGCAAGGGGCTGCGCAAACTGCCGCCTCCTGCGGAAGCGTTCAGGGAAATCGTTGCGCGCAAGATTGTTTCGGTGGCGTCGATGGTCAGCGTTATCACCGGCAGATTTGCTTCGGGAAACAGGCAGAAGTTCAGGTCGTTTTTTGACGGCGCAACCTCGCGCTCCGAAGTGGTGGCAATCTTCCTTGCGATGCTAGCCATGGTCAAGGCGAAACGCGTGAGCGTTGACGGAGACCTTGACAACCCCGATATCACATTGCTCAAAGGCAGAGGGGAGGAACTGGAAATTGACGAATGAAGAAATGAGAGCGGCGGCGGAAGCAATTCTGTTTGCAAGCGGAGAGCCGCTTGAAGCGGTGAGAATTGCGGAGGCACTCGATGTTGACACCGAAACTGCCGTGGCTGTTCTCTTTGAAGTCGGAGCAAGGCTTGACAATATGAAAAGCGGAATCTGCCTTCTCAAACTCGGCAACAAGTATCAGCTTTGCTCGCGCACCGAATATGCGCCGCTGATAAGAGAAGTGCTCGATATCAAAAAGAATATTCCTCTCTCTAACGCGGCTCTTGAAGTGCTTGCCGTGGTAGCCTACAATCAACCCGTTACAAAAGCGTATATTGAGCAGGTCAGAGGTGTTGACTGCTCAGGCGTCGTAAATACGCTCTGCCAGAAAGGGCTTCTCGAAGAAAAAGGGCGCCTCGAACTTCCGGGCAGACCTCTGCTTTACGGCACCACGCCCAACTTCCTCAGATGCTTCTGCCTCACCTCGCTTGCGGACCTTCCCGAGTTGCCCGAAAAGCCGGGCGACGAGATGACGGGTGTCGATGAAGAAATCGACTCCGCGCAGGGCGAGCAGATTAAAAACTTCTTCCAGGATGAGATAGAAAAAGAAACTGAATCACAGGAGGAGGAGACGGCAGAGTGACGGCACTGTATATTATTCTCGGAATAATACTCTTCTTCGTTCTTTTGCTGTCAATACGGGTTAAAATCAGTGTTCATTCGGAGGGCGGCATAGACCTCGCCGTAAGCTGGCTCTTCCTCAAGTTCAAAATTCTTCCGAACGAACACAAGAAAAAGAAGAAGAAAGAGAAAAAACCTAAAAAGCCGAAAAAAGAAAAGCCTAAAGACGAAACCGTACCCGAGCCGAAAGAAAAGAAAGAAAACGTATTTGTCAAGTTTTATCACAACAACGGCGTAAGCGGTGTTGTTGAACTTGTGCAGAAACTTGCCGAGGCGCTCGGCGGTATGTTTAAGGGTATAGGCAGGGCTTTCATATTCGAAGAGATTTATATTTCTCTTATCGTCGGCAGCGGTGGCAGCGCAGACACCGCCGAAAAATACGGTAAAACCTGCGCGGCTGTATTCCCCGCTATGGGACTTATTACCGACACAATGCGGGTTAAGAAATACAGCGTTGACGTTATTCCGGATTTCATATCCGGCAGAAACGAAGCGAGGCTCCACGCCAAAATCGATGTTATCCCGCGCAAACTCATCAACGCGGTTGTGGCGTTCGGCTTCAGAGTTCTGTTCAAAGTAGGTATCAGATTCCTCAAAGGTCTCAAAGGCTCAAAGCCGAAGACAGCAGAGGAAAAAATAAACACAAAATCCATTACGAAAGGTGAAGCAAAATGAAAGAACAGTCAGCATCAGGAATTCTCGGCACATCAATTGAAAGAATCAAGGATCTTGTTGATGTAAGTACGATTATCGGCAATCCCATCAACATCAGCGCGGGCATCCAGATTATCCCCGTGTCCAAAGTTACTTACGGCTTCGCGTCCGGCGGAAGCGACTTCCCCTCAAAGAACAATCAGGAACTTTTCGGCGGCGGCGGCGGAGCCGGCATCACCATCACTCCCGTTGCTTTTCTCGTTGTGAATAACGGCACAGTTTCCATCAAATACATCAATGCCGCCGAAGGCTCTGTTGAGAGAGTTATCGGTATGGTACCCGACCTTGTTGATAAAGCAAGCGATGTTATCGCTCAGCTCAAGCACAGGGATACAAGCGTTGACGCTGCCGTTGCGGATTATATGAATTCCGCCGCAGAGCAGACCGACGCCGAATAATTACGGGGTGATAAGACTTGCCTCGTGAAAAGATACGCCTTCAGAAGTTTCTCGCCGACGCGGGAGTTGCTTCAAGGCGCAAATCGGAAGAACTGATTGCTCAGGGGCTCGTGAGAGTGAACAACAGAGTGGCAAAAATAGGTGACAGCGTAGATGTGCGAAACGATACCGTCACCGTCAGGGGCAAAAGAGTGTTTCAGGCGAAAAACCTGTATTACATTCTGCTCAATAAACCCCGCGGCTATGTCACCACCACCGACGACGAACTCGGCCGTAAGTGCGTGACCGATCTTGTGAAGATAAAGGGGCGCTTATATCCCGTAGGGCGGCTTGACCGCGCTTCGGAGGGCGCGCTCATCCTCACAAACGACGGCGAGTTTGCCAACGCTCTTATGCACCCGTCACACCATGTGCCCAAAACCTACCGCGTGACCGTTAAGGACGATGTTACCGACGCTCAGGCAAAACAGCTTGCCGAAGGTGTTGAAATTGACGGCAGGATGACCGCGCCCGCAGAGGTGCAGGTGCTCGAAAGGCTTGAAGGCAAAACCGTATTGCGGATTGTCCTCTATGAGGGCAGAAACAGGCAGATACGCCGTATGCTCGAGTCTCTCGGCAAAGAGGTTATCCGTCTCAAGCGCACGGCAATCGGTAAAATCGAACTCGGCACTCTGCCCGTAGGCAAATACCGCGACCTTACCGAAAAAGAGATTGCGTCTCTGCTTTCATCGGCGGGAGCGGACAGGGAGTAAACTATGCTTGTATTCAGGCCTAAAGACGAAAAAGAAAAAACTGCGGCTTATGAGGCGGAACTTGAAGGCGTAAAGTGCGGAAGATGCGAATTCACATTTTCCGGCTGGCAGATGTTTTTTACACTGATTGAAAGTTCCGATGATATCATTACCGAGGGGCTTCTCAGAAGCGCCATGAACTACTGCGCCAACAGAGGTGTTTACACCGCCTCAATCGGCAGTGATATGCTCTCGCCCGCCGCAAAAAGACTCGGCTTCTCGGAAGAAGACCTCACGGTGGATATCCCCGACGCGCTCACATCCGCCTGCTGCTGTCACAGCCCCGATAAGCCGGAGAAACCGGAGTGATTTGATTGATCAGAAGTATGACCGGTTACGGCAGATGCCAGGACACTGCCGCCGGTATGAATATTACGGTTGAACTCAAAAGCGTGAACAACCGTTACTTTGATTTTTCTTCAAGGCTTCCGAGAAACTACGGTTTCCTTGATGAAAAACTCAAGAGTTATTTTATGAAAACCCTCTCAAGGGGAAAACTCGAGTGCAGCGTTACCATTGAAATGGCGGAAGAGCCCGATGTTATCGTTGCGGTGAATTCACCCCTTGTACAGAGTTACCTAAAGGCTTACGAAGAGATTTCGGAAAAATTCGGTCTCGAAAACGATATCAAAGTTTCCGATATCGTAAGGGCGCCGGATGTGCTCGCGCTTCGCAAGCAGCCCGAAGACGAAGAAAAAATATGGAGCGCCGTTGAATCGGTTGCCTCCCGCGCGCTTGAAAAATTCATACTTATGCGCGAGGCTGAAGGCGAGCGGCTCAGGGCAGATGTTCTCTCACGTCTTGACACTATTCTTGAAAATGTTGCCTTCGTTGAAGAGAGATCCCCTCAGACCGTGAAAGAGTATAACGAGAAACTTCTTTCAAGGCTCAGGGAACTGCTTGAAGACACAAGCATTGAGGAGCAGCGCCTTCTTACCGAGGCGGCGATATTCGCAGATAAGATAGCCGTTGCGGAGGAGACAGTGAGACTGCGCAGTCATATTGAGCAGATGCGTCTTTTCCTCGATGCGGATGAAGCGATAGGCAAAAAGATGGATTTCCTTGTTCAGGAAATGAACAGGGAGGCAAACACCATCGGCTCAAAGGCAAACGATACGCAGATTGCCTCGAAGGTGGTTGACATCAAAGCGGAAATCGAAAAAATCCGCGAGCAGATTCAGAATATCGAGTAAGGACTGTTGGTATGAAACTTATAAACATCGGCTTCGGCAATATGATAAACGCAAGCCGCCTTGTGGCAATCGTCAGCCCCGAATCCGCTCCCGTAAAAAGGATGATTCAGGAGAGCAGAGAAAAGGGCAACCTCATAGATGCCACTCACGGCAGACGCACCAGAGCGGTGCTCATTACAGACAGCGACCACATCATCCTTACTTATCTGCAGAGTGAAACGGTTGCCGCCCGTCTTAACGAAGAGGAGGATGTGCGTGATGACGACTGATAAAAAAGGAGTTCTTGTTATTCTTTCCGGCCCGTCGGGCAGCGGTAAGGATACCGTGCTCAGCGAACTGGTTGCGAGAAACGAGGATGTACGCGTATCCATCTCGATGACCACCCGTCAGAAAAGAGCGGGAGAAATTGACGGAATCCACTATTATTTTGTTGACAGGGATTACTTCCTCAAAAAGATTGAAGACGGAAGTATGCTCGAATACGCGGAGTACGCCGGCAACTTTTACGGCACTCCCAAAGCCCCTGTTGACGAGATGCTCAGAAACGGCATAAACGTTGTGCTTGAAATAGAAGTGCAGGGAGCGGACAAAATCCGCAAACTCTATCCCGATGTAGTCAGCGTATTCCTTATGCCCCCGTCTCTGAGTACCCTTGAGGCTAGAATCAGGATGAGAGGCACGGAAGACGAGGAGACAATAGCCCACCGCCTGTTTATCGCGGAGCAGGAAATCCGCAGGGCGGACGAATTCGGCTATGTGATTGTCAATGACACGGTAACGGATGCCGTTGAAGCATTTGAAACGATAATAAAAGCTGAAAAACTCAAATTCAGCAGAAACAAACATATTATAAGCGAGGTAGCAGGAAATGTTTAATCCCGATTTAAGTGTAGTTCTTCAGGACCATCTCAGCCGTTACTCTCTTGTAACAGCCACGGCAAAGAGAGCAAGAGAAATCGCGGCTGAAGACCAGGCAAACGGTGAAACAAGCACCGAAAAGCCAGTGACAAGGGCTCTCGACCAGATTTTATCAGGCGAGTATGTAATTGTTGAGCCCGAGGAGATAAGAGATATCTGAGCGCTTTTCAGCGGAATAATCCCGGCACGGAGGTGATGATATGAAATTCGCAAAGGTTGCCGTTGAAGCGGCCAATTACTCCTTTGATTCCGAATTTGATTATATTGTCCCTCCCGAAATCGAAAATGAGGCCCAGGCCGGCAAACGTGTTACCGTGCCCTTCGGCAACGGCAACAAAAAGAGCGTCGGTATGATTTTTGAAATCACATCCGAGTCTCAGGGCAAACGCCTCAAAAAGATTATATCCGTTGACGATGAAAAGCCCGTGCTCTCCGAAGAGATGCTCAGACTTGCGCTGTTTATGAAAGACAGATGCTTTTGCACTCTTTATGACTGCGTCAAGGCGATGCTCCCGTCGGGTCTCGGCAGAAAAATAGTCAACTCCTACGCGCTCAGCACCGATGTAACAGGTGAGCAGATTGACGCTCTCGAAGCGAATGCAAGAGAATTCTGCCGCTTCCTTGAGGAGAGAGGCACATTTGTCAGGGAAGACCTGGTATTCAAAAATCTCTCCATTAAAGCAGACAAAAGCATACCCTCCACTCTGCTTAAGAAAGGTTATATCCTTTCACAGAGCGATTCGGTAAGGCGTCTCGGCGATGTCACATCCAGAATGGTCAGACTGCTTCCCGGCTGGGAGGAAGTCAGACTTACGCAGAAGCAGAAGGAAACCGCCCTTGTCCTCAGGGATGCGGGCGCGGCTACCGTGAGTGAACTGTGCTACTTCACCGGCAACAGCCCTGCAGTAGCAAATGCTCTTGTCAAAAACGGAGCCGCGGAGTTTTTCGAAACGGCGGTCGATTATTATTCCGCCCTTTCCGACGGCGAAGGCGAGAGAAAAGAAATCAGCCTCACTTCCGAGCAGCAGGCCGCTTTTGATGAGCTCAGAGCAAAAGCACTCTCGGGCGAAAGAAGCACCTATCTTCTCTACGGCGTAACAGGCAGCGGAAAAACTTCCGTCTATATGCGCGTTATGGATGAAGTGCTTGACAGCGGCAAAAGCGTTTTACTGCTTGTGCCCGAAATCGGTCTCACACCGCAGGCGCTGAGTATATTCTGCAAGAGATACGGCAAAAACGTAGCCGTCTTTCACTCCGCCCTCTCGATGAGAGAGAGAATAGAGCAGTGGAAGCGGGTTAAAAACTCCGAGGCAAAAGTTGTTATCGGCACAAGGAGCGCGGTCTTTGCTCCGTTTGAAAATCTCGGCCTCATCATAATTGACGAGGAGCAGGAGCACACCTATAAATCCGAGCAGACTCCCCGATATGACGCGGCAGATGTGGCAAAATTCAGGGCGGCTTACAATAACTGCCTGCTGCTGCTTGCCTCCGCAACCCCCAGGGTTGAGAGTTATGCCGCGGCGCTCAAAGGCCGTTACGGCTTATGCACCCTCACGGGCAGATACGGGGCGGCGGATATCCCGGAAGTGAAAACTGTGGATATGCGCACTGCCGAAAAAATGCCGGACTGCCCCGAAATAAGCAAAGAACTTTACGAATCAATTAAAGCCAACACAGAAGCGCATAAGCAGACAATTCTGCTTATAAACCGCAGAGGCTTCAACACCTTCGCGGTCTGCGATTCCTGCGCTCAGGTAATCAACTGCCCGAACTGCAGCATATCGCTCACTTATCATTCCGCAAACAACAGGCTTATGTGCCACTACTGCGGATATTCACGGCCCTTCACGAAGGAATGCCCGACCTGCGGCAAACCGGGTGTGAGGTATGCCGGCTTCGGCACCCAGAAAATACAGGATGACCTTGAATCGCTTTTCAAGGATGCCAAAGTGCTCAGGATGGATGCCGATACCACCACCGCAAAGAATTCCCATGAAAAACTTCTCGGCGCTTTCGAGCGCGGTGAATACGATATACTTATGGGCACGCAGATGGTTGCAAAAGGTCTCGATTTTCCCAATGTCACTCTTGTAGGCGTGATTTCGGTTGACCAGCAGCTTTATAACGATGATTTCCGCTCGCTCGAAAAAGCGTTTTCCCTGCTCACTCAGGTGGTGGGCAGAAGCGGCAGGGGAGAGAGCAAGGGCATAGCGATTATTCAGACCCTTACCCCCGAAAACGAGATTATCCGCCTTGCCGCCCTGCAGGATTACGACAGATTTTTCAAAACGGAAATCAGAATCAGAAAGGGTATGCAGTACCCGCCATTCTGTGATTTATGCGTGATAGGAGTAACGGGCAGTGAGGAGAGCGCCGTAAGAGGCGCCTGCGAAGGAATAACCCGCCTGCTTTCACTCAAGTCATCGGAGGAATACAAAGACGAGAAAATGATTGTTTTGCGCCCCGTGCCCGCAAGGGTAGCAAGAATGGGCGGAAAATTCAGATACAGAATAATTATCAAATGCCGCAACAGCGCCGGATTCAGGCGTATGATTTCGGAAATTCTTAAAGAAACAGGCACGGACAAGATGTATAAAAATGTAACGGTTTACGCCGACATTAATCCAGACGCCGTGCTGTGAGGTAAAATATGGCACTCAGAAAAATAGTTGAGGTCGGCGACCCGATTCTCAGAAAAAAATCAAGGCCGGTCGAAAAATTTGACGAAAGGCTCCACACTTTGCTCGACGATATGAGAGAAACTATGTATGAGCAAAACGGTGTTGGTCTCGCTGCGGTGCAGGTAGGCGTGCTCAGACGCGTGGTTGTTATGGACTGCTCAACTGATAAGAGCGGCTACCTTGAACTTATAAACCCCGAAATAATCGAAACCGAAGGAGAGCAGTGCGAGCAGGAAGGCTGCCTCTCTCTGCCCGGGAAAACCGGCATCACAAAACGCCCCGCCGAAGTCAAGGTGAAAGCGCTTGACAGAAACGGCAACTGGTGTGTCTACAAAGGCACGGAACTCAAGGCGAGATGTTTCTGCCACGAGATAGATCATCTTGACGGCATCCTGTTTACCGACAGATTAAAGCCCGCTATTGAAACTGATTTAGGGTGAGATAATGAAGATTGTTTTTATGGGAACTCCGGATTTTTCGGTTCCCTGCCTTGCAAAACTTATTGAATCGCGCCACGAGGTTACGGGTGTTTTCACTCAGCCCGATAAGCCCAAAGGGCGGCACGGCGAACTTACGCCGCCTCCCGTCAAAGTGCTTGCGCTCGAAAACGGAATCAAAGTTTATCAGCCCGTAAAGATGCGCGACGGCACCGCTCTGGAGATGCTCAGAGAGGCATCGCCCGATCTGATAATCGTGGTGGCTTACGGCAAGATTCTGCCGAAGGAAATTCTCGAATACCCGAAATACGGCTGCATCAACATTCACGCCTCACTTTTGCCCGATTTAAGAGGCGCCGCACCCATACAGTGGGCAATCCTCAGAGGGCTCAAAGAGACCGGCGTAACCGCGATGCAGATGGACGAGGGGCTCGACACAGGCGATATGCTCCTTAAAGAAAAGGTCGAAATCACCAAAAATATGAACGCGTCCGACCTTCACGATATACTTTCCTCACTCGGCGCGGATGTAATGATAAAAGCGATTGACCTGCTCGAAGCGGGGAAACTCGTGCCCGAAAAACAGGGCGAATCGGAATCCTTCTACGCGGGAATGCTCTCGAAAGATTTATCACCGATTGACTGGAGCAAGTCCGCACTTGAAGTGCACAATCAGGTGAGAGGACTTTACGGCTGGCCATGCGCCACCGCTAAACTCGGCGGCAAAACTTTCAAGATTCACGAGACAGTGCTCACCGGTGAAAAAGGAAACGCCCCCGGCGAAATCGTAGATTCACACGGCAGGCTGTCCGTTTGCTGCGGAGACCTCAACTGTGTTGAGATAAAAGTGCTTCAGGCGGAAAACAAAAAGGCAATGAAAACAGAGGATTACCTCAGAGGCAATCCCGTAACTGAAAGAAAGTTTGACTGACAAGAGGTTAATGAGATGAGTTATTACGGAGTGGATTTATACTACTTTATCCTCGTGATACCGGCAATGATTATTGCCCTGATTGCGCAGGTGAAAGTCAAATCAACTTATAAGAAATACAGCGGAAAACTTAATTCAAAAGGTCTCACCGGAGCGCAGGCGGCTCAGGCGGTGCTCAATTATTACGGCATAAGAGATGTTGTTATTCAGCCTACGGGCGGCACGCTCACCGATAACTTCAACCCGAGCACCAAAGTGATAAGCCTTTCAACAGGCGTTTATTCTTCATCGTCCGTTGCCGCGGTCGGAATTGCATGCCACGAAGCGGGTCACGCCGCACAGCACGCGGAAAACTACAGACCTATTCAGATAAGAAACTCCATTGTGCCCGTTTGCAATATCGGTTCGCGCCTCGGAATTCCCCTCGCGATTCTCGGCGTTCTGTTAACCCCTTACTGGGCGGCATTTTCCTACCTTGTATATATCGGCATCGCCCTTTACGGCGCGGTATGCCTTTTCCACCTTGTCACCCTTCCCGTTGAATTCAACGCGAGCAAAAGAGCCCTCAAAGTAATCAGCGAAACAGGGCTTCTCTACGGCGACGAATACTCGGGCGCGCGCAAGGTGCTTACAGCCGCCGCAATGACCTATGTTGCGTCAATGCTTGTGGCGATTGCAAATCTTTTGAGACTGCTGATAAGATTCACCGGAAACCGCAGAAGATAAGGAGCGTTAAATGAAATCTGCCAGACAGACGGCGTTTGAGGCGCTGCTGAAAATACATAAAGACGGGGCGTATTCCAACCTCGCTGTTGACAGTGTGCTTAAGGATAACGATTCACTTGATGAGCGCGACAAGGCCTTTGTCACAAATGTGATTTACGGCACGCTTGACAGGCTGATGCTCATTGACTATAACCTGAGCCTTTATCTTAATCAGCCGCTCAAGAAACTCAAGCCCGAACTTCACACAATTCTCAGAATGGGCGCTTACCAGATTCTGTTTATGGATAAGGTACCCTCCCACGCCGCGGTCAGCGAAAGCGTAGCGCTCGCAAAGGTCAACAAATCCGCCTTTGCCGCTTCGGTAGTCAATGCCGTGTTAAGGCGTGTGGCTGAAAACGGGCTCAGATATCCCGATATCGACGAAAAATCTCCCAAGTATCTTTCAATAAAATATTCCTGCCCCGAGTGGCTTATTGAACTCTGGACGGAGGCTTACGGCTTTGACAATGCCCTTGCTCTTGCGGAAAAGGCGATGGAAGCGCCGCCCGTAACGGTCAGGGTGAATAACCTCAAGACAAACAGCGAAGACTTAATCTGGAAACTCGCCGAAGAGGGCGTGATAGCAGAGAGAGTGCCCGACATGGAAGACGCGCTGTATCTTAAGAATACCGGTGCGGTAGATTCTCTGAGTGCCTATAAAGAGGGCCTCTTCCACGCGCAGGATATCGCCTCTCAGCTTTGCTGCAGAGCGCTCGCGCCCGTAGTGGGCGATATGATTTTCGATATGTGCTCCGCGCCAGGCGGGAAAGCATTCACCATTGCCGAAATTATGGGCAACACGGGCACTGTAAAGGCGTTTGACATATATCAGTCAAGGGTTGACCTTATCAGAAAAGGCGCCGAAACTCTCGGCATTACAAGTATTATTTCAACCCTTTCGGATGCCGCGGTTTACAACGAAAACTTCGGCACGGCAGACAGGATACTTTGCGATGTTCCCTGCTCCGGGCTCGGCATCATAAGGCGCAAACCCGAAATCAGATATAAAAACGCGCTCGATATATCGGGCATTCCCGAAATACAGTATTCTATTGTAAACAACGCTTCCAGGTATCTCAAAAGCGGCGGCAGGCTGGTTTATTCCACCTGTACTCTCAATCCTGCCGAAAACGAGGAAGTGTGTGACAGATTTTTGGCAAACCATCCGGAGTTTGAGGCGGTGCCTTTCCTGCCGGAAATAAAGCGCCACAAACCCGGTTACAAATATCTTACTCTTATGCCGCATATCCACTCAACTGACGGATTCTTTATCGCGGTGTTTGAAAAGAAGTTATGAGGTAAAATGGATATTCTCTCAATGTCGCTTGACGAAGTCACGGCGGCCTTCAAAGAAAATTCAATACAGGCTTTCAGAGCAAAGCAGGTTTACGAGTGGCTCCATAAGCACCTTGTGCAGTCCTATGACGAAATGACAAATCTGCCTAAGGACCTCAGGGCGAAACTTACGGCGGACTTTCCGTTCGAGGGCTGCAAGGTCGAAAAAGTGCAGACCGCGTCCGACGGCACGCTCAAGTTTCTCTATACCCTTAAAGATGATGAACTTGTTGAGAGCGTTGTGATGAAATACAAATACGGCTACACCGTCTGCGTTTCCTCACAGGTAGGCTGCAAAATGGGCTGCCGCTTCTGCGCCTCAACCGTCGGCGGCTTCAGGCGAAACCTGACACCCGGCGAAATGCTTGACCAGGTTTACAGAGCTCAGAGTTATGTGGGCGAAAGGATTTCCCATATCGTGCTTATGGGTATGGGCGAGCCGATGAATAACTTTGACAATGTGATGAAGTTCATTTCTTTGTTCACCGATGAAAACGGAATCAATCTTTCCGTGAGAAATATTTCGCTTTCAACCTGCGGCATAGTGCCCGGCATTGAGAAACTACGCGAAAAGCACCTGCAGCTCACGCTTTCCGTTTCGCTTCACGCACCTAACGATAAAATACGAAGCGGCATAATGCCCGTCAATAAGAAATACGGAGTTGATGAACTTTTAAGCGCCTGCCGCAGATACGCATCCGAAACATCAAGGCGTATTTCGTTTGAATATTCAATGATGAAAGATGTCAATGACAGCGACGAATGTGCAAAAGAACTTGCGTCAAAACTCAAAGGCATGCTCTGCCATGTAAACCTCATACCGATAAACGAAGTGGAAACAAGCCCCTTCAGGCCGAGTACGCAGGAGAGAATCAGCAGATTTTCCGAGATTCTTTCCGGCAGCGGAATAAGCACCACGGTCAGAAGAAAACTGGGCTCTGATATAGATGCATCCTGCGGTCAGTTAAGATTAAAGTCAATCAGAGAAAGGGGGAATCCGGATGCTTCTTGCAGCTAAAACAGATATAGGTAAGCAAAGAGAAAACAATCAGGATTCATATTCTTTCGGCGAAATAGTGCCGGGCGTATGCTACGCTGTGGTGTGCGACGGTATGGGCGGCGCGGCAGAAGGCGCCGTTGCATCAAGGAAATGCTCGGAAATAGTAAGGGAGAGACTTACAGCCGGCTATTTTGACGGGATGAGCGACAATATGACAAAATCCCTGCTCACCTCCGCAATAGAATATGCAAACCGGCAGATTTACTCTCTTTCGCTTTCCGATGAAAAATATGAAGGAATGGGCACTACCGTCGTAGCGGCGATAATCACGAAAAGCAGCGTTTATATTTCGCACGCAGGCGACAGCAGGGCATATCTCATTAATCCCGGGCGCAATATAATGCAACTCACCAGAGACCATTCCGTTGTGCAGAGAATGGTTGAAGACGGCACGATAACTGCGGCGCAGGCGGTTGACCACCCCAAGAAGCATCTTATCACAAGGGCTGTCGGCGTTGACCCGGAAGTGAGAACGGATTTCTGCCAGGAAGAGGTTGAGCAGGGTGATATAATCCTGCTTTGCACCGACGGCCTCACAAACTATCTTTCAATCGGTTTTCTTGCGGAACTTTCCGGTGAAACTTCTCTCGAGGGGTTTGTAACCGACCTTGTAAACAAAGCAAACGAAAACGGCGGCGGCGATAATGTGACAGTTGTTGCCGTACAGGTCTGACAGGAGGAATAACGGATATGGATAACTACACAGGAAAAAGACTTGACGGACGATATGAAATCCAGGAGGTCATAGGTGTCGGCGGTATGGCCGTTGTCTATAAGGCCTATGACAACATTGATGACAGAATAGTTTCCGTTAAAATCCTCAAGGATGAATTTCTCGCAAACGAGGAATTCCGCCGCAGGTTCAAAAATGAATCCAAAGCGGTTTCCCTTCTTTCACATCCCAATATAGTGAAGGTTTACAACGTCAACTACGGTGACAGACTTCAGTATATCGTGATGGAATATGTTGAGGGCATCACGCTCAAGGAGTATATTGAGCAGCAGGGAAAACTCGGCATTAAGGAAACCATCTATTTCACCACTCAGATTCTCCGCGCCCTTCAGCACGCCCACGACAAGGGCATTATCCACAGGGATATCAAGCCCCAGAATATCCTTCTGCTCTCAAACGGCAACATCAAGGTCACCGACTTCGGTATTGCCAGATTCAGTTACAGCGACACAAAAACTATGAACGACTCGGCCATAGGCTCCGTTCACTATATCAGCCCCGAGCAGGCGAGGGGCAACGCCATTGACGAGCGCACGGATATCTATTCCGTAGGCGTTGTGATGTATGAAATGCTTACCGGCAAACTTCCGTTTGTTTCCGAAAACAGCGTTTCCGTTGCTCTTATGCAGCTGCAGAATGACGCTAAGAGCATCAGGGAAATTAACCCCAACATTCCCGTAGGTCTTGAGCAGATAGTCAAGAGGGCTATGGAAAAGGATACCAAGCAGAGGTATCAGACTGCCTCCGAAATGCTCCTTGATATTGAGGAATTCAAGAGAAATCCCAACATCAGATTCAGGCAGGATTATTTTGTTGATTCCGACCCCACCAAGTTTGCAACGGCAAGCGGCTCCGGTCCGTCCGTGCCCGGCACGGCGACCAAAACAAGCACCCAGGTTGCAAAGCCGATTGTTGAGGAGGAAGAGGAGGATGAGCCCAAGAGCGGAAAAGCAGGGTTTATCATTATCGGAGTCCTGCTCGGCCTTCTTGTGCTCGGCCTGATTACATTTGCGGGTCTGTATTTCTTCACGGATGTATTCAGTAAAGACGCGGCGCTTGTGCCGAGTTTCACGGGGCTCGATTACGAAACCGAAATCAAAGACAACCCCGATTACTCCGACTACACGTTTGAAGTGGTGTATGAAGCGAATTCACTGCTTACAAACGGTATGGTTTATGACCAGAATCCCCCCGCAAACAGAAAGATGGATAACGCGAGCAAGGTTATCACCCTCTATGTTGTTAATAACAGCGAGCCGGTCACGATACCCGATGTCAGCGGTATGATGTGGGAGGCGGCACAGACAGCGCTTGAAAACAAGGGCTTCAAGGTAAATCTCCTGCCCACGGTCAGCGCCACCATCGAATTCGGCACCGTTATCAAGACAAAGCCCGCTGCCAACACCGAGGCTGAGCCCGGCACAACAGTCACCATTTATTACGCAAGCGACGAAGACCTTATCGAAGTGCCCAAAATAGTCGGCTGGGATTACAATATGGCAAAGGAAAGACTTGAGTCAATGAACCTTGCCATTGAAGCGGATTATGAAGAGCGCGCAAGCGATCAGCCCAAGGGCACCATAATCGCCCAGAATCCCGAAGAGGGCGACAAGGTCATTGAGGGCACGAGAATCGCGGTTGTTGTCAGCAACGGCGTGCCCGATATAATGAAGGCCGATATCACCATCGATCTGCCCGACAGAAACTCATATCTGAGTTTTGATGTATATGTCAACAACGAGAGAAAGGTAAGCACCTCTCTTCTTATGGACGGAAGCAAGCACAAGTTTACTGTAGAAGGCTCGGATGAAGCCGCTTCGGTCAAGGTATATATTGACAACAGCGAATACTATTCCTGCACGGTGAACTTCAAGAGTAATCCCGCCGTTATTTCCAATGAGCACTATGCTTACAGGTCATCCGGCGGCACAACAGCCGTGCTTCCCGATGTAACGGGTATGAATGTTGCCCAGGCGAAGAGCACACTTGCGTCAAGAGGATTCAGCAACGTGCAGGTAAGATACACTCAGGTATCAGATTCAAGCCGCAACGGCGTTGTGCTCAGCCAGAGCCCGGAAGGCACAAATACCAATTCCATTGTTGACCGTATAACCGGTTCCATTTCAACAGATACCGCCATTACTCTGACAGTCGGTCAGATGGAAGGCGTGTAATATGTAATAGAGGAAAGAGGAGATGAAACAATGACAAAAGAAGGAATTATTCTCAAAGGCATAGGCGGATTCTACTATGTAAAAGCCGATGACTTTCAGCTTTACGAGTGTAAAGCAAAGGGTATATTCCGCAACGAGGGTATAAAGCCCCTCACGGGGGACAGAGTCACCATATCCGTCAATGAAAACGCCGAAAACACAATAGACGTGATTCACGAGCGCTCCACGGTTATGACGCGCCCGCCGATTGCAAATATTGACAGGCTTTTCATTGTGCAGTCCACAGTTGAGCCGCGCCCCGTGCTTCTGATTATCGATAAACTCACAGCTCTCGCGGTTGACAAGGGCATAGAGCCGATAGTCATTTTCACAAAATGCGATAAGGCGAACGGTCAGCGCTATGCGGATATTTACCGCCGCGTAAATATCAAATCAATCTGTGTATCCTGCAAAACGGGCGAAGGTATTGACGAGGTCAAAAATGAAATAGAGGGTTATACCAGCGCATTCGCAGGCAACACCGGTGTTGGTAAATCTTCGCTCCTTAATGCCCTTGAGCCCTCGCTTAACCTCGCGACCGATGAAATCAGCGATGCTCTCGGCAGAGGCAAGCACACCACCCGCCAGAGCGAACTGTTTGAAATCTGCGGCGGTCTTGTTGCAGATACTCCCGGTTTCGCGTCAATCGTTTCGGAGGACAGCGAGTTCGTTTCAAAAGAAAATCTTCCCTTTGCTTTCAAGGAGTTTGCGCCCTATCTCGGCCAGTGCAGATTTTCAACCTGCCGCCATATGAACGATATGGGATGCAAAATCATTGAGGCTGTTGAGATGGGCGAAATACCCGTTTCAAGGCACGAGAGTTACAAGATGCTCCTCGAACAGGCGGAGCAGGTGAAAAGCTGGAACTGATTTTTAAGCATAATAAAAACCCCGATGGAATATCCATCGGGGTTTTTGCTGTATCAGTAAATCTTATTTTGCAGGGCAGTGGTTTGTTGCCACTATATTTACGCCGGTGCCGCAGATGTTTTCAATCAGCACATCGCCGAGCGTTACAGGAGCGTTAACAGCCGCCGCGTTTACAGCCTGCATGCAGTCGAATATCTTTTCCTTGGGCAGAGGACCTGCGGATTTGCAGGGCACCACATTGTAAATGCCGCCCTCAACGCGTACTGTTGTCGCGAGGCTTCTCAGGGGATGAGTTATTTCGTCTTTCGCGTATTTTTCTCCTCTGGGGCAGGTGTTGCCGCTGATGCTTGTGATTTCGCCGCTTTCGGTCATTTCAACTTTGATTGAACAGCCCATAGGGCAGGTAACACAGGTGATATTACGAGTCATTTCTTACACCTCCACCGAAATTTCAATAACGCCGTCTTTTTCAAAAGTGTCGAGCATCTTTTTGGTGATTAAAACACTTTCCATTTCGCCCGGAGCGAGACGGGGTCTCTTGCGGCTTATGAGTTCATTGCCGTTGTATTTAACCTTTACGGTCGCGTTTTTGAATGTGTTGCCCACTCTGAAAAAGAGTTTGACATCGCCTTCATTGTTGAGGTTGATTTTCTGGGGAACGATGTATCTCACGGTGCCAACGCCTTTTGTGGTAACCTGATCGCTCTTCTGCTTTTTGCCGAGCACATATCTTGCCGCACCTTCGCCGGCCGTCTGGCTTTCGAGTGTAACAAAGTCAACGAGGTCGTGCACGTGAAGCACGTTGCCGCAGGCGAAAACGCCCTCGTGATCGGTTTCTCTGTATTCGTCAACAACCGCGCCGTTTGTCACTCTGTCAAGCCCTATGCCTACCGCTCTGGTAAGTTCGTTTTCGGGGATAAGACCGACCGAGAGAAGCAGAGTGTCGCACTCTATGAGCCTCTCCGTGCCGGGAATCGGGCGACGATTTTCGTCAACGCTTGCTATTGTAACTCCGGTAACTCTGTCTTTGCCGTGGATATCGATTACCGTGGTGCTCAGATAAAGGGGAATGCCGAAGTCGTCAAGGCACTGCACTATGTTTCTGGTAAGTCCGCTCGAATAGGGCATCAGTTCGCATACGCACTCAACCTTTGCGCCTTCGAGTGTCATTCTTCTCGCCATAATAAGACCGATATCGCCCGAGCCGAGAATAACGACTTTTTTGCCGGGCATATAGCCGTCTATATTGACGTATTTCTGCGCCGTGCCCGCGCTCATAATACCGCTTGCTCTTGTGCCGGGTATGTTGAGAGCACCTCTGGGTCTTTCTCTGCATCCCATGGCGAGGATAACCGCTTTGGCCTGAATTTCCAGCAGACCGTCTTTTTTATTTACCGCATAGACAACGTTGCTGTCGGTAATTTCAAGAGCCATTGTATCGGTCTTGTATTCGATTTTTTCTTTATTTACAAGGTCAATGAATCTGCTTGCGTATTCGGGGCCCGAAAGTTCTTCGCCGAAATACTGCAGACCGAAACCGGTGTGAATGCACTGCTCAAGAATTCCTCCGAGGGTTTCCGCTCTTTCGAGGATGAGTATGCTGTCAACGCCGCATTCTTTTGCTTTGAGGGCTGCCGCCATACCTGCGGGGCCGCCGCCTATGATGACTATATCGTAGTTAAGCATCGCTCTCTCCTCCTTACTTCGTTCTCTCGTAGAGTATTTTTGATTCACCGCCGAACTTGGTGATTTCGTTTATTTCAACACCGAGTTCTCTTGCGAGCAGTTCAACAACCTTTGAGCCGCAGAAGCCGCCCTGACAGCGACCCATACCCGCTCTGGTTCTTCTCTTTACGCCGTCAACATCTCTTGCGCCTGCGGGAGCGTGGATTGCGTCAAGGATTTCGCCTTCTGTTATTGTTTCACAGCGGCATACTATTCTGCCGTAAGCGGGATTCTTTTCTATAAGCGCTTTTCTCTGTTCGTTGCTCATATGCCTGAAACGAACGGGCTCTTCTCTCACGGGGTCAAATGAGGGGTTGAGCGCTGCGCCGCAGTCTTCGGTAATGATTCCCGCTACCATTTCGCCGATTGCGGGAGCGGATGAAAGGCCGGGCGATTCAATGCCCGCGACATTTATGAATCTGCCGTTCTTTTCGCTCTTGCCTATAAGGAAATCGTCACTTTCAAGGTGAGCCCTGAGGCCTGCAAACGAGGTGATGACATCTCTTGTAGAAACGGCGGGCACGGATTTCTGCGTTTTCGCGAGTATGTCCGCAAGCACATCCGCGTGCGTCGCGACATCTTCTTTGTCTTCAATATCAATCGCGCTCGGTCCGAGAATAAGGTTGCCGTCAACAGTCGGGGTTACAAGCGCGCCCTTGCCCATGATTGTGGGGCACTGGAAAAGCACATGGCTCGCAAGGTTACCTGAGGACTTGTCGCACAGCATATATTCGCCCTTGCGCGGGATGGTGTGAATTGAATTATCTCCGATAAGCGCGGCTATTTCGTCGCAGTAAACGCCTGCCGCGTTGACAATGTATTTTGCTTTTACTTCCTGCTTGCCGTCCGAAACGGTGAAAACGGATCCGTCGTCCTCAATCTTTGACACACGGAAGTTCCTTATAAACTCCGCGCCGTTTTTCACTGCGTTTTCAACAGCGGCAATTGTCAGCTCGTACGGGCAGACTATGCCGGCTGAGGGGGCCCACAGTGCGGCAACCGCTTTGTCGCTTACATTGGGCTCGGCAGAGCGCAGTTTTTCACTGTCATAGATTTCAAGGCCGGGCACACCGTTTTCGTTGCCTCTTTCAAGCAGTTTGCGGAGCGTTACCGTCTCTTCATCCGAAAAAGCAAGCACGAAGGAGCCGATGCGCTTAAAGGGAACGTGGAGTTCTTTGCACACGTCCGACATAGCGGCATTGCCCTTTACGTTGAGGATTGCTTTGAGTGAACCGGGCACAGCGTCAAATCCCGCGTGAACAATGGCGGAGTTTGCTTTTGTGGTGCCCATAGCAACATCATTGCATCTGTCAAGCAGTACCACTTTGAGATTGTATTTTGTGAGTTCTCTTGCGGCAAAAGCGCCGGAAACACCTGCGCCGATGACAGCAACATCGTAGTTCATAATAATGACCTCCGGATATCTTTTTCTTACAAAAAATGATTATACTATTTGTTTTACAATATTACAATATATAATTTGCAAAACCGGAAAAGATTTATCACACGGGGAGCAGTCTGTTACGAAATCACGCTTTTATCTGAGAAAGAATTTCGCCGACTTTTCCGTGAATTACAAGGCTGAATTCGTCATCCATACCCGTGCTTTCCTTGTTGATTATCACAAGTTTGCTTCCTCTGAAATATCTTATGAATCCCGCCGCCGGATATACCCTGAGCGATGTGCCCGCGACTATGAGCATATCCGCCTTTGATATTGCTTCCACTGCGCCTTCGATTGTCGGCCCGTCAAGCGGCTCCTCATAGAGCACCACATCCGGCTTTACTGTGCCGCCGCAGGGGCATACTGGCACACCTTCGCTGTGAGCCACATACTCCGCGTCAAAGAACTTTCCGCATTTTGTGCAGTAGTTTCTCAGCACGCTTCCGTGCAATTCAAACACTTTTGTGCTTCCGGCATCCGTGTGAAGACCGTCTATATTCTGTGTCACCACCGTGATGTTTTTGCCTGCTTTTTCAAGTTCGGCAATCTTCAGATGAGCGGCGTTGGGTTTTGCGTCGGGGTAGTAGAAGTACTTTTTGTAAAACTCAAAAAACTCTTCGGGGTGGGCGAGGTAAAAAGAATGGCTGATTATCTCTTCGGGAGGGTATTTTGCCTTCTGCATATAAATGCCGTCAGCCGAGCGGAAATCAGGTATTCCGCTTTCGGTGGAAACACCCGCTCCTCCGAAAAAGACGATGTTTTCGCTCTCGTCAATCATCTGCTGAAGTTTTATAATTTTTTCATTATCCATAATATCGCCTCCAGAGTCATTTTATCACCATACATTGTATATTTTCAAGCACCGCTCTACAAAATATAGTTTTTTCTATTGCATTATTTTTATTATAATGCTATAATATAAAATAGCGAATTTTACCCGCTTGTAATAAATGATTTCTTTATATATCATTCCATAATTATTTCGAGGAGTTGAAAACATTGGCT
Source organism: Clostridiaceae bacterium (assembly GCA_016280595.1). Lineage (GTDB taxonomy): Bacteria > Bacillota > Clostridia > Oscillospirales > Acutalibacteraceae > CAG-177. The sequence goes on from JAEEHB010000015.1 coordinate 40,269, forward strand.
GAAACGGGAAAGAAAAAACAAACCGGTAAGTCAGAGCCCAAAATCCCTGCCGCCGCCAAAAAGCCTCAGAGCAGGTCTCAGAGTACGAGTGCGAAAAAACCTGCCGCGCAGTCAAAGCCGGCAAAGACAAAGCAGGTCCGGGATGAAAGAGATGCCGTAAACAAACAGACGCTTGCGATTATCTTCGCCGCTGCGGGAGTGTTTCTGCTTGCCGTTGCGCTGATAGAAGGCGAAAGCGCCTGGCTTGCCATGCACAATTTTATGTTTGCTGTGCTCGGCGTATGTGCTTATATTATTCCGTTCATACTTTTCTATGTTTCTTTCATTTACGCGAAAGACAAACCGGGAAGATACACTGCCGCAAATCTTTTCTTTGCGGGAGCCACCCTCATTCTTCTTTGCTCATCGATTCATATAATAAAGAATCCGCCCGAGTTTTTCAAGACAACAACCGTATCAATGCAGATTTCCATGGCGTGGGAAGATGCCGCTTCTGTTAAAGGCGGCGGAGTTATAGGAGCCCTCATAGGCGGCGGTATAGCCAAATTCTTCGGAAAGACAGGCGCGGTTGTCACGGCTCTTATCCTGCTCGCCGTATCCCTGCTTCTGTTTACGGGGCTGTCGCTTCCGGTAATCGTTTCCGCGATAGGAAAGCCCTTGAGCAGCGTGCGCAGGCTGACCAACGAAAGAATGGAAGAGGTCGCTCAGCGCAGAGAGGAATACAGAAGACAGCAGGAAGAGGAAGAACTCGAAAGGCAGAAGGAAAACACCCTTCCTCCCGAAGCCGAAAACACTGCAGGCGCCGAAAACCGGAAAAAAGGTCCTAAGATTCCCGAAATCGGAGGCTCCGTCAAATCAAACGGCAAACTTGCCGAGCCGCCCATGCCTCCCGTTATCAACACGGGCGCGGCGGCAACTGCTGTGCCTCAGTCGGTAGCCGCAGGCATAGCCGGAGCGCAGACTGCCGCAGTGGCGGCGGGTACAGCGGCAGCGGCGAAAGCATCAAAAATCAAAATTGAAAAAACACCCGCAGAGCCCAAGCCCAAAAAGGCGGAAAAGAAGCCTGCCGATAAAAAGACTCCGCCTGCGGAAGCACCCGCAAACAAAGGAGATTACAAACTTCCCCCGATTGACTGCCTCGATCTGCCCAAGGGCACTTCTTCCGTCGATTTTGAGGGCGAAATAGAGAGAGGCTCGAGACAGCTTGTCGAAACTCTCGAAAGTTTCAAAATCCACGCAACCGTCACAGCCATTTCAAGAGGGCCTTCGGTTACGAGGTATGAACTCGTGCCTGAAGCGGGCATCAGAATAAACAGAATAACCGCGCTTTCCGATGATATCGCCCTGCGCCTTGCCGCAAAGAGCGTAAGAATAGAAGCGCCCATTCCCGGCAAAGCGGCAATAGGTATAGAAGTGCCCAACAGTGCAAAGTCAATGGTTTCAATGCGCGAGGTTATCGATACCGATGTTTACAGAGCGGGCAGTGCCAAGAGCAAACTCAATGTTGCTCTGGGTAAAGATATCACGGGCAATATCATTACAGCGGACCTTGCCAAGATGCCGCACCTGCTTGTCGCGGGTACTACGGGCTCGGGTAAATCCGTCTGCCTTAACACGATGATAGTCAGCCTGCTTTACAATGCCGCTCCCGACGAAGTAAAACTTCTTATGATTGACCCGAAGATGGTTGAGTTTACCATCTACAACGGTATTTCCCACCTTCAGGTACCCGTTGTTTCAAATCCGCGCAAGGCGGCGGGCGCGCTCTCGTGGGCGGTAAGCGAAATGGAAAAGAGATACAAACTCTTTGCCGAAAACAGAGTTAAGGATATCAAGGGCTACAACCGTCTGTGCGAGGCGGAGAAATCCCTTGAAAAGATGCCTCATATAGTTATATTCATCGACGAACTTTCAGACCTTATGATGGCTTCGCCCAAAGAGGTTGAAGATTCTATCTGCCGCCTTGCCCAGATGGCGAGAGCCGCAGGTATGCATATGGTTATCGCAACTCAGAGACCGTCCGTTGATGTTATCACCGGTATTATCAGGGCAAACATTCCTTCGAGAATCGCTCTCTATGTTTCATCGCAGATTGATTCGAGAATCATCATAGACCAGAGCGGCGCCGAAAAACTGCTCGGTAACGGCGATATGCTCTTTAACCCCGTAGGCACAAGCAAGCCTCACAGGGTGCAGGGCTGCTATATCTCCGAAGAAGAAGTTGAAAGAATCGTAAGTTACATCAAGGCTCAGGGCGAAGCGGTATACAGCGACGAAACCATCAGAGAAATCGACGCGAGAGCCGCTTCCGCAGAAACCAAGAAGGGCTATGATGAGGCAGACGGTGAAGACGCTCTCGACCCGATGTTCGATCAGGCGGCGGAGGCGGTCATCACCGCAGGTCAGGCATCCACCACAATGCTTCAGAAGAAACTCAAACTCGGTTACGCCAGGGCATCAAGAGTTATGGATCAGCTCGAAGAGAGGGGGATAGTAGGCCCGTCCGAGGGCGCGAAACCCAGACAGGTGCTTATCTCACAGACACAGTGGTACGAGATGCAGGCGCTTGCGGAAGGCGGCGCGGGCAAGAATGTTCAGCTTGAATTCAACACCGCCGAAATACCCGCAGAGCCCGAGTATGAAGATGAAGAAGATTTAACCGACGATATCGCCGAAGAGGAAGACGAAGCGTATGAGGAGCAGGCGGACGATACTGAGGCTGAGCCCGAAATCGAAGCCGAGCCCGATGACTTTGCCGACATCTATGAAGAAGATGACGAAGACGACGATGACGGCGAATACGCCGAAGTAATTGAGGATGAACAGCCCGCAGAGGACGAAACTCCCGCTACGGATGAATATGAAGATATCTACAGCAACTCGGCGGATATTCCCGACGGGCAGGATGACGATGATTCGGAAAATGAGATAACGGAAGAAATTACCGAAGAGCCGGTCGAAGAAATCCCTGTTGAAGAAATACCGACTGAGGAGATACCTGCCGAAGAAATTCCTGTTGAAGAAATACCCGCTGAATCGCTTGATGAAAAAGGCGAATCACAGCCCGCAGAGCCTGCGCAGGCGGAAGAAACAGTGCAGGAGATAGAGGTTGAAGTTCTTGAGCCGGATACTCCGGATACTCCCGCGGGTGACGGCGAAGAAGAGTACTATGAGGAAGCGGACGATTTTGAGCCCGTTTCCATTGACGACCTTTTCAGCGACGACGATTTTTATGATGACAGCAGCGATGACGATTTCTTTTCCGAATAATACGGACGGTGAACAATGAGTTTTTTGCCTGTTTCAAAAGAGGATATGCAATCGCTCGGCTGGGATGAAGCGGATTTCGTTTATGTCAGCGGTGACGCCTATGTCGATCACCCCGCTTTCGGCGCGGCGATTATTACGCGCGTGCTCGAAAACGAAGGCTTCAGGGTAGCCGTACTTCCTCAGCCGGACTGGCACTCAACCCGTGATTTCACGCGCTTCGGAAAGCCGCGTCTCGGCTTTCTTGTAAGCAGCGGAAATATCGACTCCATGGTCGCTCACTACACCGTTGCAAAGAAGCCTCGCTCGTCAGATTCCTATTCTCCGGGAGGCAAAGCCGGTCTTCGCCCCGACAGAGCGGTAATAGTTTACTGCAACAGAATCAGGGAAGCATACGGCGATGTGCCGGTAATAATAGGCGGGCTCGAAGCGTCGCTCAGGCGATTTGCGCACTATGATTACTGGGACGATAAAATCCGCCGCTCGATTCTCTTTGATTCACAGGCGGATATAATCTCCTACGGTATGGGCGAAAAAAGCATTTCCGAGATTGCGCACCGCCTTGACATGGGTGAAAAAATCGGAGAAATCAGAGATGTGCTCGGCACCTGCTATGCCGTAAATGTAAGGGAAACTCCATACACAGGAACGGAGTGCCCGTCTTTCGAAAATGTTGTAAAGTCAAAAAAAGAATACGCGGTGTCCTGCCGCATTCAGCAGGATGAGCAGGATGCTTTCAGGGGCAAAACGGTAAAACAGCGTCACGGCAGTATGATGCTCGTGCAGAATCCTCCCGCCCTGCCTCTCACCACAGAAGAGATTGATGCCGTCTATGCACTGCCCTATGAGAGAAACTGGCATCCTATGTATGAAAAAGACGGCGGAGTGCCCGGAATAGAAGAAGTTAAGTTTTCAATCACTCATAACAGAGGCTGCTTCGGCGCCTGCAATTTCTGCTCTCTCGCATTCCATCAGGGCAGATATATTTCCGTCAAAAGCAAGCAGGCGATAATTGACGAAGCGAAAAAACTTACCGCCCTGCCCGGATTCAAAGGCTATATCCACGACATAGGCGGACCGACCGCCAATTTCAGGCGGCCTTCCTGCGACGGTCAGGAGGACAGGGGCCTTTGCAAGGGTAAAAAATGTCTCGCTCCGACTCCCTGCCCGAATCTTGTTGCGGACCACAGCGAATATCTTGATATTCTCCGCACCGTGCGCGAGTTACCCGGAGTGAAAAAAGTGTTTATCCGCTCGGGAATCAGATATGACTATCTGCTTGCCGACAAAAACGAAGACTTTATCCGTGACCTTGTGAAATACCACGTGAGCGGTCAGCTTAAAGTTGCCCCCGAGCACTGCTCGGCGGCAGTGCTCGATAAAATGGGCAAACCTCATATTGAGGCATATATAGAGTTTTCCAAAAAGTATTTTTCGCTCAGCGAAAAGGCGGGCAAGGAACAGTATCTTGTGCCCTATCTGATGTCATCGCATCCGGGCTCAACGCTCAAAGAGGCAGTTGAACTTGCCGTCTTTCTCAAAAAGCGAAATATAAGACCCGAGCAGGTGCAGGATTTTTATCCGACTCCCGGCACGGTTTCAACCTGTATGTATTACACGGGGCTCGACCCCTATACGATGAAGGAAGTATATGTCGCAACTTCTCCGCACGAAAAGATGCTTCAGAGAAGTCTGCTTCAGTATTATGATCCGGCGAAGGCTCCGCTCGTGCGCGAGGCGCTTATCAAAGCGGGCAGGAGAGACCTTATAGGATATTCGGACAAATGCCTTGTGCGGCCTGCGTCCGAAAACAGAAGGGCAAATGAAAAAGGAAAGAAAAAGAAGAAATAGGATAATTGCTTTTATCGCGGCGGCTGTTGTTATACTTACAGCCGTCACATTATGGGCTGTTTTCACCGACGACTCCGGCAGTTTTGACAACACCCTCGGCACTATTTCGTCTCCGGATGAAAGCAATCCCGGTCTTCGCGTAAGTTTCATAGATGTGGGGCAGGGGGACTGTATTCTGCTTGAGTGCGGCGGCAAAACGATGCTCGTTGACGCAGGCGAAAAGATATATGAGCAAAAGGTTTCAAGGTATCTTCTTTCAAGGAAAATAAAGACTCTCGATTATATTGTCGCTACGCATCCGCATTCCGACCATATCGGCTCTCTGCCGTTTATAATGGAAAACTTCGGAGCGAAAAATGTGATTATGCCGCGAATCCCGCGTGAAATAATTCCGACAAACTACTTCTTTGACAGTTTCATAGAATGCGTGAGCGAATCGGACGCGCTTGTAACCGCCGCACAGCCCGGACTTACCTTTATGCTCGGCACGGCGCAGGTGACTTTCATCGGTCCTGTTTCGGAAACTGCCGAGGATTTAAACAACCTCTCCGCTGTGTGCAAGGTGACCTACGGCGAAACCTCGCTTCTGCTTACGGGCGACGCCGCTTTTGATGAAGAAACGGAAATAATCAACTCGGGCGCGGATATAAAATGCGATATTCTCAAACTCGGGCATCACGGCTCGGGCACTTCCACGGGCAGTGAATTTCTTGAAAAAGTCAGCCCGGAATACTGTGTGATATCCTGTGGTGAAAACAACGATTACGGTCACCCTGCGGAAAGCACGCTTAAGAGGATTTTAAAGTATACCGATAAAATCTACCGCACCGACAGATGCGGCACAATTGTGGCTGAATCGGACGGCAAAAACATTGTCTTTACTTACGGGAAAGAGTGAACTTATGATTTACAGTGTTGACAGAATTGAAGGCAAATATGCGGTCTGCGCCGGCTTTGCAGGCAGTATCTATAAGGTGGAACTTGACCGCATTGAGGGCAAGGTAGCCGAAGGTGATTTAATATGCATGGGTGCGGACTGGAAGTTTCACGTCTGCAACGAAGAAACAAAGGCTCTCAGAAACAGTTTCTTCATAAGATTTGATGATTTATTCAAACAGAGAGATTAATCGCGCAACAGCGTTTTCGCGCTGAAATATAATTGTAAATTTTTTAACAAAAGTACCGCATTTGTCTTGAACAATGCGGTACTTTATTATATAATAATATAAATATGGCCGAAAGGAGTGAACAGCATGTCCGGGAGCAGTTTTGAGATACCTTACGAAGAAGCCGCGCGTCAGGCGGAATACGCTTCCCTTGCCGCAGGTATCATAGAAAACCGCTATTCATCAAAGCCGAAAGCATTTGTTCACACCTACGGCTGTCAGGGCAATGTTTCCGACGGCGAAAAACTCAAAGGAATGCTGACGGATGCGGGCTATGAATTCACCGATGATGTAAACGAAGCCGACCTTGTGCTATATAACACCTGCGCTGTCAGGGAGCACGCGGAAGACAGAGCTTTCGGAAATGTCGGCGCCCTCAAATCCCTTAAAATGCGAAACAGGAATATGCGCATTTTCCTGTGCGGGTGCATGGTGCAGCAGCCTCATATCGCAAAAAAGTTTTATGACAGTTATCCTTTTGTGGATGTCATTTTCGGTACAAACGCCCTTCACCGCCTGCCCGAGTTTCTTTACAGGTCTCTGAGCACAGGCAAAAGGATTGTCGAAATACCCGGCGGAGACGGCTTTATCACGGAGGGCATCCCCGTAAAGCGTGACAGCGGCTATAAAGCCTGGCTCCCGATTATGTACGGCTGCAACAATTTCTGCACTTACTGTATCGTGCCCTATGTCAGGGGCAGAGAGCGCAGCAGGGACCCGCAGATAATCCTTAATGAAGTGCGTGAATTAGTCGCGCAGGGCTACAAAGAGATAACTCTGCTCGGTCAGAATGTAAACTCTTACGGCAAAAACCCCGACTACGGCTATAACTTCGCGAGGCTTCTCAGCGAGATAAACGATATAGAGGGCGATTTCATAATCCGTTTTATGACTTCTCACCCCAAAGACTGCACACCCGAGCTGCTTGAAACGATGGCGCGGTGCGATAAAGTAGCGAAGCATCTGCATCTGCCGTTTCAGAGTGGGTCCGACAGAATTCTTAAACTCATGAACCGCGGATATACAGCAGAACACTATCTTTCACTCGTTGAAAAAGCCTATTCGCTCATGCCCGATCTTTCAATTACCGCCGATGTCATAGTCGGCTTCCCCGGCGAAACATACGAAGACTTTGAGATGACCAAAGCCCTTGTCGAAAAGGCGGGCTTCACCTCAATGTTCACTTTCATCTATTCGCCGAGAGAGGGCACGAAAGCGGCGGCTATGGACGACCCTGTTCCCGCAGAGGAAAAAAGCAGATGGTTCAGGGAATTGCTCGATGTGCAGGAGAAGGTTGCCGCGCGCAGGACCGCGAGCTGTGTCGGCAAAACCTACAGAGCCTTATGTGAGGGCAGAGCAAAGAGCGGCAACATTGAAGCGAGAACAAGCGGCAATGTCATAATAGAAATCCCCGCCGATGACAGCGTCACGGGCACCTTCCGCAACATCAGGGTTACGGGAGCGAAAACCTGGATGCTTTACGGCGAGATTATATAAAATTCCGAAGGGAGAAAAAGAATGGATATTATCAAAATGGCAAGAGAACTCGGCTCGGCCCTGCAGCAGGACGAGCGCTATATCAAACTCAGGGCGGCACAGAAGGTAAACGAAGAGGATACCGCTCTCAATGAACTGATTGCCAAACTTCAGCTTGTGCAGATGAATTTCCAGCACGAGGCATCAAAAGAGCAGAAGGACAGCAACCGTCTTCAGGAACTCGATACCGAATTCGGTCAGTTATACAATCAGGTTATGGCAAACCCCAATATGCAGGCTTATGAAGCGGCTGCGGCTGAGATTGACGAACTTATGAAATACATAAACGGCATTTTCCAGCTTTGCCTTCAGGGCGAGGACCCCGCAACCTGTGAGCCTCACACCCACGATCATTCCTGCGAAGGAGACTGCTGCAGCTGCGACGGCTGTCACTGATAAGACTCAATTAAACGGAAGGCAGATAGGTAACCATGGCTGAATTCACACCCATGATGAAGCAATACTTCGAAATAAAGAAACAGTATCCGGACACTATCCTTATGTTCCGCCTGGGAGATTTTTACGAGATGTTTTTCGAAGATGCCAAAACGGCGTCTGCAGAACTTGAACTCGTGCTCACAGGCAGAGACTGCGGTCAGGAAGAAAGAGCGCCGATGTGCGGCATTCCCTACCACAGCTGTGACAGTTATATTGCAAGGCTCGTGTCAAAAGGGTACAAGGTTGCCATCTGCGAACAGCTTGAGGACCCGGCTCTTGCCAAGGGCATAGTCAGGAGAGATGTCACCAGGGTTATCACCCCCGGCACCGTTATAGAAAACTCCATGCTTGACGAGAGCAAAAACAATTTCCTCGGCTGTGTTTATTATGAGGGGAAGAATGCGGGCCTGTGTTTCTGCGATGTTTCAACAGGCAGCATTCACACCACTCAGTTCAGCGGGAAAGACAGAAGCAAAAAAGTGATTGATGAACTCGGCAGATTTTCTCCGAGCGAGGTTATCATAAACGCCGCCGTGCTCGACGAAAAGAAGGTTACGGATTTCATTAAATCCAGGCTCGGCTCGGCATCCTGCAATCTGCTCGATGACGAATGCTTTGCCCTTGCAGGCGCCGCCGCGGATGTTATGAAGCATTTCGATGTCACCTCGCTTTCAGCGCTTTTCCCCGAGGGGAGCGAAGCCGCAGTGTGTGCTGTGGGCGCAACTCTCGATTACTTAAGAAGCGTGCAGAAAAACAGCCTCGAAAACATAACAGCCCTCGACTATTACGGCGAAGGCAGTTTTATGCATCTGGATGTTTCCGCGCTTCGCAATCTTGAAATAACCGAAACTCTCAGAAGCAGGGAGAAAAGAGGTTCTCTGCTCTGGGTGCTTGATAAAACCTCCACCTCCATGGGCAGAAGACTTCTGCGCTCGTGGATTGAACAGCCTCTTATGAATATCGGCGGCATCACCAAGCGCCACAATGCCGTGCAGGAACTTGCGCTTAACCCCGCAGCGAGGGATGACCTTGCCGAAGCCCTGAGCGGATGCCAGGATCTTGAAAGGCTTATCACCAGAATCACATACGGCACGGCAAACGCCAGAGAACTCAAAGCGCTCTCTGCAACCCTTCTCAGAATGCCTGCGGTGAAGCAGGCAGTATCCGCCTGCACCTCATCGCTCATAAGCGATATGAACGGCGGTATTTACACGCTCGACGAACTTGTTGACCTTATTGAAACCGCAATAGTCGACGATCCTCCGTTTTCCGTGCGCGAGGGCGGAATGATAAGAGACGGCTTCAACGCGGAACTTGACGAATACAGAAATATTGTTACAAACGGCAAGGGCTTTCTTGCCGACATACAGGCCCGTGAGCAGGAAAGAACGGGCATCAAAAAACTGAAAATCGGCTACAACCGTGTTTTCGGCTATTATCTTGAAGTTTCAAACTCATTCAAAGAACTCGTTCCCGAAGATTATATCCGCAAGCAGACTCTTACAAACTGCGAGAGATATATAACCCAGGAACTCAAAGAACTCGAATCCAAAGTGCTCGGAGCACAGGAGAGAATCGCCGGCCTTGAATATGAGATATTCGATTCCGTGAGGAAAAAGGCGGCGGATAAACTGTATGAAATCCAGAAGACGGCTTTCTGCATCGCGACGCTTGACGTTATATGCTCCTTTGCGAAGGTCGCCTGTGAAAATAATTATGTCTGCCCCGAAATGAATGCGGGCAGCGAAATAATCATAAGGGAAGGCAGACATCCCGTTGTTGAAAAGATGATTGACTATCCCTTCGTGCCCAATGATACGGTGCTCAATGATTCAAGTGATATGTGCGCCATAATCACCGGGCCCAATATGGCGGGTAAATCCACCTATATGAGGCAGGTCGCTCTTATCTGCCTTATGGCTCAGGCTGGTTCGTTTGTGCCTGCCGCCTCCGCCCGCCTTTGCATTGTGGACGGTATTTACACCAGAATAGGCGCGTCGGATGACCTCGCATCCGGCTCATCCACCTTTATGGTCGAAATGAACGAGGTTGCGGATATACTGAAATTCGCCACCTCAAAGAGCCTCATAATCTTTGATGAAATCGGCAGAGGCACATCCACATTTGACGGTATGAGTATCGCGAGAGCGGTGCTCGAATATGCCGCTGATAAGAGAAAACTCGGAGCCAAAACTCTGTTTGCAACCCACTATCACGAACTCACCGAACTTGAACATACCGTAAAGGGTGTCAGGAATTACAATATTTCAGTCAAGAAGAGGGGAGACAATATCACCTTCCTTCGCAGGATAGTGCCCGGCTGTGCCGACGGCAGTTACGGCATAGAGGTTGCCAAACTCGCGGGAGTTCCCGGCGCGGTTGTTGAAAGGGCAAAGGTCATACTTGCGGAGATTGAAAGCGAAAACGGCTCGCCCCGCAGTTATGCCGCTTCTTCGCTCAGAGACCCCGACCTGCAGATTTCTTTCGCGAGCGAAAAGAGCGACGAAATAACCGAGAAACTCAGAAATATCGATATAAACACACTTACCCCGATTGAAGCAATGCAGAAACTTTATGAACTTGCCGCGCTCGCGGAATAACGCATTGCTTCGGATAATCTGACGAAAGGAGTGACAATATGCCCAAAATCAATGTAATGCCAAAGCACCTCGCCGACCTTATCGCGGCGGGCGAAGTGGTTGAAAGACCGGCGTCCATAGTCAAGGAATTGCTCGAAAACTCCGTTGATGCCGGGGCGGATACCGTCACTCTCGAAATCAGAAACGGCGGTATTTCATATATCCGCGTAACAGATAACGGCTGCGGTATTGCGAGGGAGGATGTGCGCAACGCCTTCGTAAGCCACGCCACCAGCAAAATAACCACAGCGGAGCATCTTAACAGCATTATGACTCTCGGCTTCAGGGGCGAGGCTCTTGCGAGCGTTGCCGCGGTTGCCAGGGTTGAGATGCTCACCCGTACGCCCGGCGAAGAAACGGGCACGGGCTATTTCATCGAATTCGGCGAAGAAATTTCGCTTGACGACGCGGGCTGTCCTTTGGGCACCACCATCACGGTCAAAGATTTATTCCTCAAAACGCCCGCGAGAATGAAGTTTCTCAAAAAAGATGTCACCGAGGCAAACCTCATTGCCGGGGTGATGGACCGTATTGCCCTGTCGCACCCGGAAGTGTCCTTCAGATTCATCAGAGAAGGCAAGCAGACTCTTATGACTTCCGGCAGCGGCGATTTGCTCACGGCAATCAGAGAGGTGCTCGGCAAAGAGATTGCCTCTCAGATGATTGACTGCAAGGGAGAATCGGGAGCGGTCAGAGTTGAAGGCTTTATTTCAAAGCCTGCTTTTTCGAGACCTAACAGAAACCTTCAGTTCTTTTTTGTGAATGACAGATTCGTGAAAACGGGCACGGGCTCTGCCGCGCTCTCCGAGAGTTACAAGAGCAGGATTATGGTCGGCAAGTTTCCGTCCTGTGTCCTTAAAATAAGCGTGTCGCCCGATGCGGTTGATGTCAATGTTCATCCCGCAAAAACAGAAGTGCGTTTCAGCGACGAAAAATCGGTCTTCAACGCGGTTTATTCCGCCTGCAAAAACGCCCTTGACGAAAAAGACAGTCCCTCTCAGATAACAAAAATCGGCAGCGCTCCCAACTTCACCGCGTCCGATTACAGGAAGTGGCAGGAGCCTGCTCAGCAGATAAAGATGCCTCAGAAAAACGAAGACTTCTGGCAGACGCAGAGTGTAAGACCTCAGCGCGAGCCGGAAAAGCCGGAGGTGTCAACCACAGTCATGGCAAAAGCGCCCGAAAGCGAAATACCCGAAGATGACGAAAGAATAGACAGCATCGACGATATCCTTCTTTCATCCCCCGCAAAGCGCGAAGCAAATGAGCGCCCGCAGGATACACCGGTGCACACATCAGACGAAAAGCCGCTTCCGGCAGATTCCGAAGTGTTTGAAAGCGAACAGTTCCGCCTTATAGGCGAGGCGTTTATGACCTATATCATCTGCGAGTACAAGGGCAAACTTGTGTTCATAGACAAGCATGCCGCTCACGAGCGCATTATTTACGAGCGCCTTAAGAAAGAGAGCGGTGAGAGGAGCGCGCAGGTGCTTCTGTCTCCCGTAACCGTTTCCCTCTCAAAAGAGGAATACTCTGCGGCAATCGAAAACCTCTCGCTTATCAACTCCTCCGGTTTCCTTGCCGAAGATTTCGGCACGGGCACTCTGCTTGTAAGAGAATGCCCTATGGAACTCACGGCGGAGGATGTCCCCTTCGTAATTGCCGAAATAGCAGGCAGATTTCTTGACAGAAAACAGGATGTCGATTTTGAAAAACTTGACTGGATATTCCATTCCGTTGCTTGCAGAAGCGCAATTAAGAGCGGAGATTTCACATCGAGGCTCGAAATGGAAACCTTCTCGAAGCAGCTTCTTTCAATGCCCGATATCAGGTATTGCCCTCACGGCAGACCGGTGCTCATAGAAATGACCGAAAGAGAGTTGGAAAAGAATTTTGGCAGAGTGTAAAATCAAAGTTTTCGGCATAGTGGGTCCCACCGCTTCGGGCAAGACCTCTCTGGCTGTTGAGGTCTGCAAAAGGCTCGGCGGCGAAGTTGTCTCCTGCGATTCAATGCAGATTTACAAGGGCATGGATATTGCCACCGCCAAACCCACGCCCGAAGAAATGTGCGGCATACCTCATCACCTTATCGGTTTTCTCGACCCGACCGAGAGTTACAGCGTTGCCCGCTACTGCGAAGATGCCAAAAAAGCAATTGAAGAGATATCATCCGCCGGCAGGGTGCCGTTACTCGCGGGCGGCACGGGGCTCTATTATTCGTCGCTTGCCGACAATATCACTTTCTTTGAGGAAGAGGCGGACCTTGAATACCGCAGATTTCTTTTTGAAAGAGCGGAAAAAGAAGGCGCGCAGGTTCTTTACGACGAACTCCTCGAAGCGGACCCCGAAAGGGCGCAGACTCTCCACATAAACGATCTCAACCGCATAATTCGCGCGCTTGAGATACTGCACACCACAGGCAAAAGCATCACCCTGCAAAACAAAGAATCAAAACTTATCGAGTCTCCGTTTGAATTCAGAACGGTTTGCCTTGACGCGAAGGACAGACAGTTTCTCTATGACAGAATCAACGCCCGTGTTGACATTATGATGGAAAACGGGCTTCTTGAAGAAGCGGAGCGTTTCTTACACAGCGATATCGGCAACACCGCCGTGCAGGCGATAGGCTATAAAGAACTGAGGCCCTATTATGACGGCACGGCAACACTCGATGAATGCATCGAAAATCTTAAAATGCAGACAAGGCGTTACGCCAAGAGACAGCTTACCTGGTTCAGGCGCGACGAAAGGATAAAGACACTGTATATCGACGAAGTCACATCTTTGGATGAACTCGCCGGTGAAGCAATCAGATTTTTCACGGGAGAAAGTTATGAGCAGTAAAAAACTGACAAATGTGCTTGCAATAGCAATGGCTGTGATTATTCTCGGCTACCTTGCCATAAACGTAGTGAAAGGTCTCGGCAATTCCTACAAAACCTCAACCGCATATATTCAGACCGTCTCCGAAACGGTGGACGCAAAACTGTTCATTATCCGTGAAGAGTCAATCATTGACACTGCGGACTCGGGCGTGATTGTGCCGCTTGCGGTAAACGGCGAAAAAGTCGGCAGCGGAAACGAGATTGCCGCTGTGTTTACCGACGATACTTCAGCAGAAAACTATTCAAAGACAATAACGCTCGAAAAGAAACTCGAAACCTACCGCAAAATCAACAGCCAGGTAAGGCTCGCAAATCTCGACCTTAAAAAACTCACGAGAGAAATCAACGGCGAATTCAATACAATTCTCGGCGCCGTTTATGACAACGATTTTTCCGACCTTTCGGAAAATGAACTTTCTTTCAGCGAGATGCTTTCGAGAAAAGATATTTCGCTCGGCTATGAAGTTGACTGCTCGGATGTCATTTCATCCCTTGAGAGCGAAATCGATGCCCTCAAAGTCAAAGCCCCCTCGCAGGTTATCACCGCCGATTCCGCCGGTTATTTTGTTTCAAGGCTTGACGGCTACGAAAACAAAATCACCGCCGCGAACATAGATGAACTCACACCCGAAGAACTCAAAGACGCCCTTGACAGCACAAAGAAGAGCGAAGACAAAAACGCCATGGGCAAACTCATCACCGGATATGAATGGTATGCTGCGGCAATTGTTGACACTGCGCAGCTCGCAGGTATCGAGGTCGGCAGAAAAGTTCAGCTCGTGCTCGGTGATAAAGAAGGCGACACCGTCAACGCAAAAGTCTATTCCAAGAACAAGGTTGACGGGGAAGACAGTACCATGATTGTTTTCAGGTGCAGTGAAATGAACGAAAGACTTTCAATGATGCGCAAGGTCACCGGCAAAATCGTGCTCAGAAGTTACTCGGGCATCAAACTCAGAAAGAACGCCGTTCATTTCAACGAAGAGGGCAAAGAGGGCGTATATATCATTGAAGGCAATGTCATCAAGTTCAATCTCATCGAGGAAGTTTATTCAGACGAAGAGTATGTGATTGCTGATGTTGAAAAAGCCGGCTTGCCCGGATGGCTTTCACAGTACGACGAAGTGATTGTTGCCGGAAAGGATCTTGAAAATGGAAAAGTTATCGGCTGATCCTAAGTTTACCGACATAGAAGAAAACCTCAAGGTCATAAGGGAGAGGGTAGGCGACGCCGCCGTCAGAAGCGGCAGAAAGCCGGAAGATGTTCACCTGATGGCAGTAACCAAGACCGTAGCCCCGGTTTACATCAACCACGCGCTCTCCTGCGGCATTGACCTCATAGGCGAGAACAGGGTACAGGAATTTCTCGAAAAAGAACCCGACCTGAATCTTGAAGGCGTGTCCGCCCATCTCATAGGTCACCTGCAGACAAACAAAGTCAAGAAAATAGTCGGCAAGGTTGATGTGATACAGAGCGTTGATTCCTTAAACCTCGCCCGTGAGATTTCAAAGCACGCAAAAAACGCAGGCATCACACAGGATATCCTGGTTGAAATCAATGCCGGGTGCGAGTGGAGCAAGTTCGGTTTTGAGCCCGCTGAAACTCCCGAAAGAGTGGCGGAAATCGCCGAAATCGAAGCGATCAGGGTACGCGGTCTTATGAGTGTGGCCCCCATTTGCGAGGATAAACGCGAATTATTAAAAATTTTTGAAAATATATATAATATATTTGTTGACATAAAGGCGAAAAAATCGGATAATATTCTTATGGATATTCTCTCAATGGGCATGTCCGGCGATTACGAAGAGGCAATACTTTCCGGGGCCAACCTTGTCAGAGTAGGCTCGGCAATATTCGGCCCGAGAATTTATTACGATAAACACTGATAATAATTCACGCTTTAACATAAGGAGGACAAAACAATGAATTTTAAAGAAAAATGGCAAAGCTGGATCAATTCGACCGATGACGGCTACGTAAACGCCGACGAGGAAGAATATGATGAAGAGTTTGATTTCAGCCCCAATGCTGCCGAAGAGCCCGCACAGCCCGCAAAGTCTTCTCCCTTCCACAGCAGACAGGACAGATCAAATGTCGTAAGTATCAACGGCCCCAAAGCCGCTGCTTCCACAAAGCCGAAGGTAGTTTTCCAGCAGATTGACAGTTTCGATGATGTTACCAAGGTAGCGGACATTCTCAAAGAGAAGAGAATCGTTGTGCTTAACCTTGAAACCTGCCCTCTGTCCGATGCGCAGAGAATCATCGACGTGCTTTACGGTGTATCATACGCCAATGACGGCGATTTCAAAAAGGTTGCCGGCAGAGCATATATCATTACTCCCAACAACGTTCCTGTTACCGGTGAACTCGGCGAAACCTTCACCGGCGCAGATGCAGAATTTTAATTCAGAGAGGTCAGGTGTCTAATATGATCAGACCCGAACAGATTGCCAACGCGAAATTCACACCCGTAAGCGCAGGCACTTACAGCGCGGAAGAGGTTGACGCTTTTCTTGCAACGGTAGCCGAGGCTTATGCGGCCATGCAGAATCAGAACAGTTCCCTCATCAAAAAGATCAGTATCCTTGCCGAAAAGGTAGAGGAATACCGCAAGAATGAGGACGCTATCAAAAACGCACTGCTTGACGCTCACAAAATGGCTGAGAGCGTTAACAAAGAAGCGAGCGAAAAAGCAAACGCCGTTCTTACCGATGCTCAGGCGAAGGCCAAGGAGATTTCCGACAATGCTTCAAAGCACGCGGACGAACTTGCCAATGCCGCGCGCACACAGGCGGGCGATATCGTCAACAACGCAAGGACCGCTGTCGCTTCCCTCACCGAAAGAGCAGAGAAAGAAGCAGCCGGCAAGGTTGCCGCCGCTCAGGCTCAGGCAGAGGAGATAGTAGGCGAGAGCAGAGCAAAGTATGAGTTCTACACCTCCGAACTTGAAAAAATCAAGGAAGAGATGAACCGCTTCAAAGCGATGGTGGAAAAACTCTGCAGCGATAACAACATTGATTTCAGCACCGTTATTCCCGCCGTTACAGCGGTAGAGCGCTCTGTTGAAAAGGTTGATGAGTTCGTTGCTCAGGAATTCGCTCCTGCAGCCGAAGAAAAGCCCGAAGAGATTCCCGCCGAGCCCGAAATAATTGAAGAGGTTATTGAAGAGCCCGCAGAGGAAATCGCAGAGCCCGCTCCCCAGGCAATCGCCGAGGAAGAAGCGGACGAAGAAGACGATGACGCCGATGAAGGAGCATCCCTTCCTCCCGTAGAAATCACGAGCGCGGAAGATGAAGATGACGGTCTTAAAATTCCCGTTAAAGCCGACAGCGCGGATAAACCGGATGACGACGACGACCTCTTCGCTCTCTTTGACGAAGAGCCCGCAGGCAAGTTTGATTTTGCCTCCGATATAGACAATATTCTTCCCGACATCCCCGTAAGCGCTCCCGCAGCCGCTCCTGCAGCTGATTCATCCGATTTCGATTTCTCGGGTTTTGATGATTCACCCGCTCAGGCTGACGATGATGACGATTTCGAAAAGAAAATCAGCGAGAGCATAGGCGTTCTTGATGATGATTCCGCTTCAGGCGCCGATGACGGCGATGACGACATCACTTCACTGTTTGACAGCCTTTTTGATGATTGATTGATATGTTTCAGACAGTTTCTCTGATTATTATTGCTTTGCTTGTCGGTCTTGACAGGGCAAGCAAAATAATTGCGACCGGCGCATTAAAGGGCGGCGAAGGTAAAGAGTTTCTTTTCGGCCTTTTCAGGCTCAGGTATGCGGAAAATACGGGAGCCGCTTTCAGTTCCTTTTCCGATAATACCGCCTTGCTTTCGGTGTTCACGGTGCTCGTACTTGTTCTCTGCTTTTTTGTTCTCCTGAGCAGAAAAACAAAATCCCTGTTTGCATCAGCCTGTCTCATCCTGATTATCGCGGGCGGCACGGGCAATGTGATTGACAGGATTGCTAAGGGCTTCGTGGTTGATTTCATTGAGCCGCTGTTTATGAATTTTGCAGTGTTCAATGTTGCCGATATATTTGTTACCGTCGGCGCCGCGCTTCTGATTGTCTATGAAATCAGAGAACTGATTCTGGAAAAGAAACATGGTAAAACCGATCCTGCCGAAGGCGGGAAAGGCGAAACGGAAAATGATTGAAAAGATTACTTCGTTTGAATACAACGAACCTTTGTCCATAAAAATAGACGGAGACATGGCGCAGGAAAGGGCAGACAAAATCCTTTCCTGCGTACTTGAAGGTTATTCCAGGTCATTCATCCAGAGCCTGTTTTCGGATTCGCTCGTACATTGCTCGGGCAAATGTATCACCAAGAGTTACAGGCCCAAAGCAGGAGATGTAATCGAATTCACGGTGAAGGAGCCCGAAGAGATTTCTCTTGAAAAAGAGAATATCCCGCTTGACATTGTCTATGAGGATGAATGTATGCTTGTTGTCAACAAGCAGAAGGGCCTCGTTGTTCATCCGGCTCCCGGCCACACATCCGGCACTCTTGTCAACGCTCTGCTTTACCACTGCGACGGCAAACTGTCGGGTATCAACGGAGCTGTAAGGCCCGGAATAGTACACAGAATTGACAAAGACACGAGCGGTCTTCTGCTCGTTGCAAAAAACGATGCCGCTCATCTCTCACTGTCGGAGCAGATAAGGGAGCACACATTCCACAGGGAATACAGGACTGTCGTTCACGGCACCTTTAAGGATGCCGCAGGCACGGTAAATGCTCCCATAGGCAGAAGCACTGCCGACAGAAAAAAGATGTGCGTCACCGATAAAAACTCAAAAAGCGCTGTTACACATTATGAAGTTCTGCAGACATTCGATAAGTTTTCTTATCTTAAATGTGTGCTTGAAACAGGCAGAACTCATCAGATAAGAGTGCACATGGCTTATTTAGGCCATCCCGTTGCAGGCGACCCGGTTTACGGCCCCAAAAACGGAGTTGACCTGGGCGGTCAGTGCCTCCACGCGGCAGTGCTCGAATTTGATCACCCTTTATCGGGAGAGAGAATAAGACTCGAAGCGCCCCTGCCGGACTGGTTTGAGGCGTTTTTAACTAAAATCGAACACACGAGAGGATAAACAGCAGTAAATGGAAACAGAATCCTTACTGGGCAACTGGCTCGTGACATCGGATATAGACGGCACGCTCAATAATAAAAAGAGAGAACTTCCGCGCAGAAATCTTGAAGCCATCACGGAATTCGTGAAAAAAGGCGGAAAGTTCACTCTCGCGTCAAGCCGCAGTCCGCAGTCCATGCGCCGTCACTATGAAAAACTGCCCATAGACATCCCCGCCGTGGTTATTAACGGCGCGGGAATATATGATTACACCAAAGAGGAAATGATTTATTTCAGCCCCTTGAGCCAGAAGGCTATGGAGGACCTCTGCGCAGTCGCGAAGAAGTACCCGACCATAGACGAGGTTGTTGTAACAAAAGACGACCTTTTTATTTCCGGGCTCGGCCTGTGGGGTATGATTTATGTCATAGCCGATAAACTCGACCACAAGATAATCCATAAGATTAAAGATGTGCCCAAAGAAAACTGGGGCAAGGTTATCTTTTCGGGCCCTCCGTGGAGAGTCAGAAATGTAAAGAAACGCCTTGAAAAGATTCCCGACGCCGACTTTATAGTCGTGCCCACATCCATAGTCAGTTTCGAGGTGCTCGCCAAAGGGACTCACAAGGGTTCGGCGGTGCTCCGCCTTGCGGCAATGCTCGGTATAGACCCCGACCATACCGCTGCGATAGGCGATTACTATAATGACTATGAAATGCTTACACACGTCGGCATAGCAGCCTGCTGCGGGCAGGCGCCCAGGGCAATAAAGGATATCTGCGAATATGTCACCTGCCACTGTAATATCGGCGCGGTTGCGGATTTCCTCGATTATTTCGAAAGAAAACTTAAGCAAAACAGTTAACACTTCAAATATAAACGGGAGGTGAACTGCAATGGATGCAGTTATAAGAAAACAGTTAAAAATCACCGCATGCAAAGCAAGAATGGGTATTGTTGAAGGAGTTTACAATGCCAAATCCGGTCACCCGGGCGGCTCTCTTTCCTGTGTGGACATCATTACCTATCTCTACTTCAACCACATGAATGTCGATCCTCTTGATCCCCGTAACGAGAACAGAGACAGGTTCGTTCTTTCAAAAGGTCACGCCGCCCCCGCTCTCTACTCCGTGCTTGCTCTCAAGGGCTTTTTCCCCGCAGAGTGGATAAAGACTCTCAGAAAGAGCGATTCAAACCTTCAGGGTCACCCGAGCATCAAATACACCCCCGGTGTTGATATGTGCACAGGCTCACTCGGTCAGGGCATATCCGCCGCCTGCGGTATGGCTCTGGGCGCAAAACTTGCAAAGAAAGACTTCAGAGTATATACAATCCTCGGTGACGGCGAAATTCAGGAAGGTCAGGTCTGGGAGGCGGCTATGTATGCCTCCGCCAAAGCGCTTGACAATCTTGTTGCTGTTGTTGACAATAACAATCTCCAGATTGACGGCACCGTTACCGAAGTCAATTCACCTTACCCGATAGTAGAAAAATTCAAGGCGTTCGGCTGGAATGTTATTGAGATTGACGCCCACTCGTTTGACGAGATTGACGCCGCTTTCAATTCCGCGCGAGAATTCAAGGGCAAGCCCACCTGCATAGTTGCCAAGTCAATCAAGGGCAAAGGCGTTTCCTATATGGAAAATATGGTTAACTGGCACGGCGTTGCTCCCAACCAGGAGCAGTATGAGCAGGCTATGAGCGAACTCAATGCCGCGCTTGCCGAACTTGAAGCATAAAATACAACATCATTTTCTTACTATAACCAATATCATTGCCGGGCGGTAATAGTCCGCTTGCCGGCAAGGGAAAGACAGGTGTAATTATGGCTGATATAATCAAAACCGCAACCCGCGATGCTTACGGAAAGGCACTTGTGGAACTCGGCGCGGTAAATGACAAAGTGGTTGTTCTCGACGCAGATCTTGCGGCAGCCACTAAAACAGGAATGTTCAAAAAAGCATATCCGGACAGATTCATTGATTCCGGTATCTGCGAAAGCAATATGATGGGCGTTGCCGCAGGCCTCGCCACCACGGGCTTCACCGTATTCGCGAGCACCTTTGCTATGTTTGCCGCGGGCAGAGCCTTCGAGCAGGTGAGAAACTCAATCGGCTACCCTCATCTCAATGTTAAAATCGGTGCCACTCACGCGGGTATCTCCGTAGGCGAAGACGGCGCGAGCCATCAGTGCTGTGAAGATATAGGCCTTATGAGGACTATCCCGGGCATGACCATTATCAACCCCGCGGATGCCGTTGAAGCAAGAGCGGCTGTTCTTGCGGCGGCGGATTATGAGGGCCCCGTATATATGAGATTCGGCAGACTCGCCGTTCCCTGTGTATTTGATGAAAACTACAAGTTCGAATGGGGCAAAGCAGTTGTTCTGCGCGAGGGCAAGGATGTAACCATCTGCGCCACAGGTCTTATGGTAAATGAAGCAATCGAAGCGGCTAAGGCTCTTGCCGACGAAGGCATTGACGCCGAAGTTATCAACGTGCATACAATCAAGCCCCTTGACGCTCAGACAATACTCGCTTCCGCGGCAAAGACCGGCTGCATCGTAACTGCCGAAGAGCATAATATAATCGGCGGTCTCGGCAGCGCGGTATGTGAAGCGGCCTGCGAGAGCGGCGCTCCCGTTCCCGTTGTGAGAGTGGGCGTAAATGATATATTCGGCAAATCCGGCCCTGCTGTAGAACTTCTTCATATCTACGGACTTGATGCCGCGAATATCGCCGCGAAAGCAAAAGCGGCCATTTCTCTCAAAAAATAAGGTCTGTTATGAGTAACGAAGTTATACTTAAAAAAACTCTGTTCGGCGGCTTCAAAAAAGGCGATGTGCTCGATTACATCGAAAAGCTTCAGCAGGAAAATGTTGAACTGAAAGCCGGTGCCGGCGAAAAAGAGAATATACTCGCTTCTCTCGAAGAGGCATATAATACATGCTCCGCCCTCAAAGAGGAAAAAGCGGCTCTTGAAAAGGCAAAAGAAGAACTGCTTGCCAAAGCGGATGAACTTGCCGCCGCTAATGAACAGCTCAGAGAGGCACTCGCAAAAGCGGAGAATTTCCGCGATTACGCCCCTTCGGAAGAAAAAGGCAAAGCTGTAATCAGAGACGCCGTGAAATATGCGGACAGTCTCGTTGACGCCGCAAAGCAGGATGCCGCCGATGTACTCGTTGCCGCAAAGGCGCGCATTGACTCGGCAGCAGAGAGTATTCTTCAGGCGCAGGAGAGGGCGAATACCGCGCGAAACAACCTAGATTATTCTCTTTCCTCCGTCGGTGAGAGCATAAAGGCGATGCTTGACAGCCTCGCGGGCCTTACAGATGAACTTTCCGGAGACAATCCAAATGGCTGAATACAACATTAACCTCAGTGAAATCAGAGAGCATATCCCGTATCTCAAAGCGGGGGACGCCGTTAAACTTACGGGCACGGTCTATACTTCAAGAGACGCCGCCCATAAGAAGATTTTTTCAATCCTTGACGAGGGCGGGGAGCTGCCCTACGACCTGAAAGATGCCTGCATCTATTTCGCGGGTCCCACTCCCACTCCGCCCGGTCTTCCGATAGGCAGCTGCGGCCCTACCACCTCCGGCAGGATGGATGTATATTCGCCCCGCCTTCTTGACCTCGGACTTGCCGCTATGATAGGCAAGGGAGGCAGGAGCAAAGAGGTGACCGATGCCATTGTCAGAAACGGTGCAATCTATTTCTGCGCAATCGGCGGCGCGGGCGCGCTCTATGCACGCAGCGTTGTTTCCTGTGAAGAAATCGCGTTCAAAGAACTCGGATGCGAAAGCGTTAAGAAACTTGAGATAAAAGATTTTCCCGTATATGTCGGAATCGACTGCCGGGGAAACAGTATTTACGGGGACTGATAATATGATTTTACTTGCCGCAAATCCCGTGCTTTCATTTGCCGCCATTATTCCGGCAGTTATTCTGCTTGTCAAAGTCTATAAGGCAGACAGGTTTGAAAAAGAACCTACGGGACTGCTTATTTCCCTTGTTATTCTCGGCATAATTTCAACCGCAATTGCCGTTGTGCTCGAAACAATCGGCTCCGCAATACTCGGGCTGATATTCACCGAAGGCAGCGTGATTTACAACTTCTTTATGTTCTTCGGTGTTGTTGCCGTTTCTGAGGAATGCTCAAAATACATTCTTCTGAAAAAGAAGACATGGAAATCGCCTCATTTCAATTACAGGTTTGACGGCGTTGTTTACGCGGTTTTCGTTTCGCTCGGATTTGCGCTGTGGGAAAACATAGGTTATGTATCCGCTTACGGTCTCTCAGCCGCGTTTACAAGGGCAATTACCGCAGTGCCGGGTCACGCCTGTTTCGGTGTATTTATGGGCGCGTGGTACGGGCTCGCTAAAGCGTGTGAAAACAGCGGAAACCCTGTAGCATCCAAGAAAGCGAGAAATATGGCTCTGCTTGTCCCCATACTGCTTCACGGCACTTATGATTTTATGTGCTCACTCGGGTCATATCTGTTTTCAATTATCTTTATCGTATTCGTTGTCCTTATGTATATTCACGCCGTGCGCAAAGTCAAAACGCTCAGCAGAAACGATTACTACATACAGAATGATTATGACCGCTTCGGTTACGGCGGATGATTCACAAAAAGAATACAGCCGGGTTTCGTTTGAAACCCGGCTGATTTTTTTAATACAATATTTTTTTCAGAATCGGCAGAAACTGATGTGTGTCAATATCCCGGAGCGTGTGCGCGTCCGTGCCGATGTTGAAGATTACGCCCGCCTCTTTGCCGATATTAAAGTATCTCCTGTGAAAGACGGGGTCGCCGAATATGGCGGGCACATTCAGTTCCCAGGTGATTTCCTTTTCATTGGCTTTCTCCATAATGTCGCCGATTTCATTGTCAGTAAACGCGGCTGTGACGCATCTGAAATCATCAAAGCAGTGAATGTATTTTGCCATAAACGGGTGAGCAAAAGCATCCGCTCTGCCGCTTTCAATCACTTTTTCCATAATCGCGAGCATATGTTCACAGTATGCTCTCGGAGTTTTTTCTGCGGGATGAACCCAGTATTTCTGATGAAAGTGATTTGTGGTGTAAAGCCTCCAGTCAATGGAATTGTCACACTCGGGGTCGTCTGCGAATTTTCCTATGTCATAGGAGGAAAGTTCCGCGCCTATGAGCACTTTCACAGGCGTGTCAATGTTTTTGATTTCTTCGTATATTATTTTTTTCTGATTTGCAACTTCGTTTTTCTCGTCGGGATAGTTGTGGTCGGTGAAAGCAATGATTTCGAGCCCTGCCTTTTCGGCTGCCTTTATCATATCTCCGGGCTTCATTTCCCGCTTTGCGCAGTGAGAAAAACGGGTGTGCATATGCGTGTTGTACCTTGCAAGTTCATCAAGGTCATAAGTCTTTTCGTGCAGAAACATATCAGAACTCCGTTTTGAAAAGAGCGTTTGCGTTTGCCCTTGTTATTTCGAGTATCTTTTCGGCGGTTGTGCCCCTTGCCTGAGCAAGGATTTCCGCAATATAGGGGATATAAGACGAATCGTTTCTTCTGCCCCTGAAAGGTACAGGTGTCATATAGGGGCAGTCCGTTTCTATAAGCAGCCTGTCATCAGGCACAATCGCCGCCACCTCAAGCGGCTTTCTCGCGTTTTTGAATGTCGCGGCGCCGCCGAGCCCTATATACATCCCGAGCTTCAGTGTTTCTTTCGCAAGTTCGGCAGAGCCGGAGAAGCAGTGAACAACGCCCTGCGGCCTGTATTTCGCAAGTATTCTGAAAGTGTCCTCGTGAGCCTCTCTGTCGTGCACTATCACCGGCAGTGAAAGTTCATTTGCGAGTATAACCTGCTCTTCAAATACTTTTATCTGCGTTTCTCTCGGCGAAAAATCATAGTGATAATCAAGCCCTATTTCGCCTACCGCAACGCATTTCTCTTCACTGCACAGGGCACGCACTTCGTTTAAGTATCCGCTGCCCGCTTTTTCCGCCTCGTGAGGATGAACACCGCAGGCGGCACGGATAAACGGATACTTTTCCGCGAGAGCAAGACTGCTGCGGGAGGACTCAATGTCGCTGCCGCAGTTTACAATTCCAGTTACGCCTTTTTCATTTATGCAGGGCAGAAGTTCATCCCTGTCTTCGTCAAACGCTTCGCTGTCATAGTGAGCGTGGCTGTCATAGATAAACATCAGCGGATTTTGCTTCCTGCGGGCACACCGTCAAGGAATACTACCTTCACATCGTCTTCGCCTGCGTCGGCGGCAAGTATCATACCGCAGCTTTCAACTCCGCACAGCACGGCGGGCTTGAGGTTTGAAACGAGGATAACGGTTTTGCCGATAAGGTCTTCGGGCTTATACCATTTTGCTATTCCGCTTGCAACGGTGCGGTTTTCACCCGTACCGACATCAAGTGTAAGCTGAAGCAGTTTCTTCGCTTTCTTGACCGGGAAGCAGTCAATGATTTTTGCCGCTCTCAGGTCTGTCTTTGCGAATTCGTCAATATCAATCTTCGCTATTCCCTCGATTTCTTCTTTGAGGGGATTTTCTTTTACTCCCGATGCGGCGGAGAGTTCTTCAATTTCCTTCTGCATATCGAGTCTCGGGAAGATGATTTCGCCCTTCACAACCGAATAGGTTGCTCTCTCTCCATATGTGAATGCCTCGTCCCAGACGAAATCTTTTTCAATGCCGAGCTGCTCCCTGATTTTCGGAGCGGTAGCGGGCATAAAGGGAGCGATAAGCACCGAGGTGATTCTCAGGCACTCGCACAGATTATACATTACATTGGCAAGTTTCGCTTTGTTGCTCTCGTCTTTCGCGAGAATCCAGGGCGTAGTTTCGTCAATGTATTTGTTTGTGGCGGAAATCAGTTTCCATATTTCGGCAAGAGCCACCGAGTAGTTGAGAGCGTCAAGGTTTTCCTGCGCTTTCTGAGCGGCGGTCTTTGCAGTATCAATCAGATTAGCGTCATATTCGCTCGCTTCTCTTTCGGCGGGAATTGTGCCTGCAAAATACTTCTCAACCATCGAAACGGTCCTTGAGAGAAGATTGCCCAGGTCGTTTGCAAGGTCGGAGTTTATTCTGTTTATCAGATTTTCGTTTGAGAATACGCCGTCCGAACCGAAGGCGATTTCTCTGAGCAGATAGTATCTGAGCGCGTCAACGCCGTATCTTTCCGCAAGAATAACGGGGTCAACAACATTGCCCTTTGATTTTGACATCTTGCCGCCTTCAAGAAGCACCCAGCCGTGAGCGTAAACTTTGTCGGGGCAGGGGATATCAAGAGACATAAGGAAGGCGGGCCAGTAAATGGTGTGGAATCTTACGATATCTTTACCGATAAGCTGCACATTTGCGGGCCAGAATTTCTTATAAAGGCTGTCATCCTCTCCGGCGTAGCCCAGAGCGGTGATATAGTTGGTGAGCGCGTCAAGCCAGACATAGATTACGTGGTCCGG
Organism: Clostridiaceae bacterium; assembly: GCA_016280595.1. GTDB lineage: Bacteria > Bacillota > Clostridia > Oscillospirales > Acutalibacteraceae > CAG-177. The sequence continues at coordinate 66,605 of JAEEHB010000015.1, forward strand.
ATTTACGGGCACGGGTATGCCCCATTTGAATGAGGAACGGGAGATGCAAAGGTCCTGAAGGCCGGGCTTTATGAAATTGTTTATCATCTCATTCTGCCTGCTCACGGGCTCAATAAAACCGGGGTGCTCTTCATAGTATTTCACAAGTCTGTCCGCGTAGTTTGACAGTTTGAAGAAATACGCTTCTTCCTCCGCTTTGTAAACGGGTCTGCCGCAGTCGGGGCACTTGCCGTCAACCGCCTGTGTTTCAGTCCAGAAGGATTCGCAGGGCTTGCAGTAAAGGCCCTCGTATTTTCCCTTGTATATGTCGCCTTTTTCATACATCTTTTCAAAGATGCGCTGAACGGCTTTTTCGTGATAGCCGTCTGTGGTGCGTATGAACTTGTCGTTGCTTATGTTCATAAGTTTCCACAGTTCTTTGATGCCGGCAACAATGTTGTCAACATATTCTTTGGGCGTAACGCCCGCCTCTTTGGCCTTGTCTTCTATTTTCTGGCCGTGCTCGTCTGTGCCGGTAAGGAAGAATACATCACAGCCCTGAAGGCGTTTATATCTTGCCATTGTGTCGGCGGCAACGGTTGAATAGGTGTGGCCGATATGAAGTTTATCCGAGGGATAATAAATCGGTGTGGTTATATAAAAAGTTTTTTTATCGTTCATTTTTATCACTCCTGATTAAAGTAATGCCGCAGCGGCGGTGTCAAGGTAAACGGTGACATCGGGATGCTGCTGAAGAATTGATGCGGGGCACATGGGTGTAACGGGCCCCTTTATCATATCTCTGACCGCCTGTGCCTTTGAACTTCCGGTTGCGATCATTATGATTTTCTTTGAACGCATTATCGAGCCGATGCCCATAGTCAGAGCGTAGTGCGGCATGGGCACATCGTCAAAGTATATTGAGTTTGCATCTATGGTGGACTGTGTCAGTGTTACCTTCCACGCTTCGTCGGTGAATTCTTCGCCCGGCTCGTTGAAAGCAATGTGACCGTTTCTGCCGATTCCGAGCAGCTGAATATCTATGCCGCCCTTCGCCTTTATCGCTTCGGCGTACCTTGCCGATTCCTCATCCGGGTCTGCGTTGCCGTCAAGAAAATCGACATTGTCCATATTGATGTCTGTTTTTGAAAACAGGTTTTCGCACATGAAAGTGAAATAACTGTTTTTGTGGTCTTTCGGAAGGTCGCAGTATTCGTCAAGGTTAAAGGTGCTTATATTTTTGAGCGAAACCTTTCCCTGTTTGTAACTTTCCGCGATGTATTCATAGGTCGGCACGGGGGAGGCACCGGTCGCAAAGCCGAGCACGCAGGCGGGATTTGCGTTAATGTAATCGACATAAAAACTGCCGGCCGCTTCGCCTATTTCTTTTTCGTTATTGAAGATTTTGATTTCCATTGAATTCACTCCTCAGTCTATGGTGATTTCCTTATGAGAATCGGATGAATCGTAAATAGCCTGCATTATCTTTGATGTGAGCACGGCGTTGTCAATATACTGCCTGTTTTTGCCGCCGCCTTCGGACACAAGCCTTACGAAATCGTTAATCTCGTTTTCATACATGTTGGTTTCGCGGCATTTCACTTTTTCTTCGGTCAGCATACCGTTTTTCACTCCGTAGAGGGTGAAGTCGCCGCAGTAATTGAGCCTGATACCGGCCTTCGTGCCCATGAAATCAATAAATGTTTCGCTCTTGCCGATATTCTGTGCCCAGGCGCCGTTGAAACTGATTACGGGGCCGCTTGTGCGGATAATACCCGTTACGGAATCGTCAACATCGTAAACACCGTTTTCCGTGTCGGATGTATTCTCCGCCCACATTCCGGTGTGAACATAGTTTTTCATATCCACGCCGAGTTTTGAAAACGCCTCACCCGATGCGCTGAGGGGCTTCGGGTCGCCGCAGCAGTACATCACAAGGTCAAGGTAATGCACGCCCCAGTCAATCAGCGCGCCGCCGCCCGATACGGCTTTGGTGGTGAAATCTCCGCCGAGACCGGGTATTGACCTGTGAGCGCGGAATGACGCGTAAACGTGATACACTTCGCCGAGTTCGCCGCTGTCAATGAGGTCTTTTATTTTGTTTACATAGGTGTTGAATCTGTTGCATACGCCTATGTTGAGAATTTTGCCTGTTTCATGGGCTGTTTTCTGCATTTCAAGCGCTTCGGAAAGAATTCTCGCCGCCGGCTTTTCGCAGAGAACGTGCTTGCCCGCTTTCAGAAAATCTATTGCTATGATTGAATGAAAGTCATTGTGAGTGCACACCGAAACTGCATCGAGATCGGGGTCGGAAAGAAAGTCATGATAATCCGTGACCGCCGTGCCGCAGCCGTATTTTTCGACCGCTTCTTTTGCTCTTTCGGGTATAATATCGCAGAAATACTTTATTTCGACATTTTCGTTTTTCATATAGGAAGGGATGTGAGCGGCGTTTGCGATTGAGCCGCAGCCGATGACTGCTACTTTGACTTTTTTCATAATAAAGCATCTCCTTATAAATTATCAATATACTATAATATACCAACGTATTGAAAATGTAAAGTAAAATAAAAATATTCAGTTGGTTTTAAATATGGCTATTGATATATAATAAAATAATGTGATATACTTTTTCCGGATATCAAATATATTACGGAGGAATTACTATGAGCAGATTTAAGATTGGCGTTATCATTGATTCTTTCAGGACCGATACCGAAACCGCAGTCAAAAAGGCGGCGCAGGTCGGCGCTCAGGGCATACAGGTTTATGCCACCAACGGAGAGATGGCTCCCGAAAATATGACCGCTGCCAAAAAAGCGTGGTTCAATTCTCTTGTGTCCGATAACGGCCTTGTCGTTTCCGCCCTTTGCGGAGACCTCGGCGGCGGCTTCGGCAGCAGAGAGGCAAACCCCGCAAAAATCGAAAAATCAAAAAGAATACTCGACCTCGCCAAAGAACTCGGCACCGATATAGTCACCACTCATATCGGCGTTGTGCCCGGCGACAAAAATCACGAGAGATATAAGATTATGCAGGAGGCGTGCTTTGAACTTTCACGCTATGCGGACAGTATCGATGCGCATTTCGCGATTGAAACGGGCCCCGAAACATCGGCTGTGCTCAAAGAGTTTCTTGACGCTCTCGGCTCAACGGGCGTCGGCGTAAACCTTGACCCCGCAAACCTTGTAATGGTTACGGGCGACGATCCTGCCGGCGCGGTTTACAACCTTCGCGATTACATAGTGCATACCCACGCAAAAGACGGAAAACAGCTTTATTATAAAGACCCCGAAATGGTTTACGGCATAGTTAAGGATTCTCTCGTAACAGGTCCGAGTTTCCTCGAAGTGCCTTTGGGCGAGGGAAGCGTTCCCTGGGATAAATACCTTGACGCGCTTGAAGATGTAGGCTTCAAGGGCTTCCTCACCATTGAGAGAGAAGTCGGCGACAATCCCGAAAAAGACATCAGAACAGCAGTTGATTTCCTCAGAGAGCGAATCTGAAAAGAAGGTGTTTCGTTATGAAAATCGGTGTCAGCAGTTACAGTTTTCAGCAGCTTATCGGTCCGGGTGAGCAGACGCAGAAAAGCGTGATAGCCCTTGCCGCGCAGATGGGCTTTGAAGGTATAGAGTTTACCGACCTCAACGTGCCCGAAAATATGACAGAAAAAGAATATGCCGCCGAAATCAGAGAAGAGTGCGAAAAGTATTCTCTGCCCGTCGCGGCTTATACAATAGGCGCGGATCTGCTAAAAGGCGAGGCGGAGATTGAAAGAGTCTGCCGCAAACTCGATGTCGCATCCGTGCTCGGCGCTCCCGCCCTGCGTCACGATACCGCGTGGGGGCTTTCGGGTGAAGATAAATCCTTCAAGGGCTTTGAAAACGTGCTTCCCGTGCTTGCCGATTCCTGCAGAAAAATCACGCAGTATGCCGAATCAATCGGCATAGTTACGATGACCGAGAACCACGGTCAGTTCTGTCAGGAGAGCGCAAGGGTAGAAAAACTCATAAATACCGTCGCTCACCCGAATTTCGGCGTGCTCTGCGATATAGGCAATTTCAACTGCGCGGATGAAAACAGCGCGCAGGCTGTCGGCAGACTTCTGCCCTATATCAAGCATGTTCACGCAAAGGATTTCCATATAAAGAGCGGCAACGGTTTTAACCCCGGTGAAGGTTTCTTCCGCTCAAGAGCGGGCAACTATCTCAGGGGCGCGATTATCGGGCACGGCGATGTTCCCGTTTATCAGTGTGTCAAAACCATCGCGGCAAGCGGATATGACGGCTTTATCAGCATAGAGTTTGAAGGTATGGAAAACTGCCTTAATGCAATAAGGATAGGCCTTGAAAATCTTAAAGGGATGATTAAGTGAAAAAAGAAGAACTGAAAGCCCTCATCAAAGCGGGCGAAACGCTCACCCTTGACGATGAGGCGAGAAAAAAATATCCGGGCGAATACATCAAACTTTCACACGGATACACTCACTATGAACTTGCGGGTGAAGGCGAGGCGGTTGTGCTCGTGCACGGCTATTCAACGCCTTACTTCATCTATGATAAACTCTATGCCCGTTTCCTTGAACTCGGCTATAAAGTGCTGCGCTATGACCTTTACGGCAGAGGCTTTTCTGACAGACCGGGAGGAAAGCACGACCAGGCATTTTTCGCTCAGCAGCTTGAAGAACTAACCCGCGCCCTGCTCGGCGATGAGCAGTTTATTCTCTGCGGCACATCAATGGGAGGGGCAATCACCTCAACCTACTGTATGATGTACCCGGGCAGAGTGAAAAAACTGATTCTGCTCGCCCCTGCGGGTATGGATTCCTTCAAACCTCCGTTCTATATGAAACTCTGCGCCTCCAAAGGGCTTGGCAGTATTCTTTTCAGCCTGATAGGCGACAAGGTGCTTATCAGCAGCACCTCCGGTGAATTGTATCACTGTCCGCAGGAAGAGAAAGATTACTACACCCGCTCGTTTGCCGAAGGATGCAAGTACAAGGGCTACCTCAAATGCACTCTCTCATCCTTAAGATACACAATCCTCGACACCGCGAAATCAATGAAGGGATATAAATCCGTCGGCGAGCAGAAAATACCGTTGCTTGTGATATGGGGAGATATAGATAAAACGATGCCCTATTACCAGCATACGCGTCTGCTCGAAGTCTGCCCGCAGGCAGAACTTCACACTTTTGAGGGCTTCGGACATACCTTCCTCTTTGATGACGGCAAGAAGACAATGGATGTAATTGAAAAATTCATATAATTAAAAGCCCGCAGGAATCAATCCTGCGGACTTTATCTTTTATTCTGCGGCGCTTATTATCACTTTTTCAGCCAGCGCTTCAAGCTGCTCAATGCTTTCGAGCGCGCCTATTTCACGCCTGAATGAGGCGGCGCCTCTCACACCTTTTATGTACCAGCCGGCGTGCTTTCTCGCCTCTCTCATACCCACATAGTCGCCCTTATATTCGCAGAGCTTTTTGATATGGTTTACCATAACCCGCATCTTTTCTTCAATCGGCGGCTCGGGCAGAGTTTCTCCCGCGCCGAGCAGGGTGTTTATCTGAGCGAATATCCACGGATTCCCGAGCGCGCCCCTGCCTGCCATAATATGGTCACAGCCCGTGTATTCATACATCTTTTTTGCGCTTTCGGCATCCGTTATATCACCGTTTCCGGTAACGGGAATATTTACCGCTTCTTTTACCGCCTTTATTACATCAAGGTCAACGGGCGGAGCATACATTTGTTTCCTTGTCCTGCCGTGTACGGTTATTGCCGCCGCGCCGGCGTTTTCGAGCATCACGGCGAGAGCAGGAGCGTTCACGCTGCTTTCATCCCAGCCCGAGCGCATCTTCACCGTAACGGGCAGACTGACCGCTTTTGCGCACGCTTCGGTTATCCTCGCGGCGAGGTCAGGGTCTTTCATAAGCGCGCTTCCGCCGCCGTGCCCTGCAACCTTCGGGGCGGGGCAGCCCATATTGATATCCACCGCGAAACAGCCCGTCGACTCGGCGAGTTTTGCCGCCTGTGCCATCGCCTCAGGCTCACAGCCGAAAATCTGCACAACGGCGGGTCTTTCGTTTTCGCTCAGCGACATAAGCAGAGCGGACTTTCTGTCGTGCATAATCAGGCCTTTCGCGCTGACCATTTCTGTATATACACAGGACGCACCGTAAGACAGACAGAGTTCTCTGAAAGCCCTGTCCGTTACCCCCGCCATCGGCGCGAGTGCGCAGTATCCTTTTAATACGGTATCTCCGATGTTCATTTTATCACCGCTAAAATAGTATCATATAAATCGGTTATGTTCAATATCAAAAAAATGTGGCACACCTGCGTATAATATGATATAATAAATTAGATAAGCGGCAAAATGAGGTGTTTATATGAAACTGCTTGCGCTTGACGGAAACAGCATAGTCAACAGAGCCTTTTACGGTGTGAAACTTCTCTCCACCAAAGACGGCTCTCACTTTACCAATGCCATTTACGGCTTTATGAATATCCTGCTCAAACTTGAGGCGGATGTGAAGCCCGATGCCGTTGCCGTTGCGTTTGATGTGAAAGCGCCTACATTCAGGCATAATATGTATGACGGATACAAAGCAAACCGCAAGGGTATGCCGGATGAACTTGCGAGCCAGATGCCCTGGCTCAAAGACCTGCTTACCGCGCTCGGCATAAAAATACTCGAAGCCCCCGGCTGGGAGGCGGATGATATACTCGGCACTCTCGCGGCAAACTGCGGCGAAAACGATTTCTGCTATATCGCTACGGGAGACAGGGACTCTCTGCAGCTTGTCAGGGATAATGTAAATGTCCTGCTCGCTTCCACCAAGATGGGAGCCCCCGCAACCACGCTCTATGATACCGCCAAAATCGCCGAGGATTATCTTGTGCCCGACCCGCGCCGCCTGATTGATATCAAGGCACTGCAGGGCGACAGTTCGGACTGCATTCCCGGTGTTGCCGGCATAGGCGAAAAAACGGCAAAAGACCTTGTGTCAAAATTCGGCACGGTTGATGAAATATATGCTTCTCTCGACACGCTCGATATCAAGCAGGGTGTCAGGGATAAACTCGCCGCAGGCAAAGAAACGGCATATCTCAGCCGCACGCTCGGCACCATAGTGACCGACGCGCCCGTTGATGTTGCCTACGCCTCCTATGTGCCCGCCGAGCCGGATTCATATAAGGTGACAAGCATCCTTTCGGAGCTCGAAATGTTCAAACTGCTTGACCGCCTTAACTTAAAGCCCGTTGAGCGCCCCGCTGTTTCCGCTTCGGCACCTCAGGTAAACAACGAAGTGTATGAGGTAAGCGACCTCATTCTGCTGTGCAATGAACTCAAAAAGAGCGGTAAGGCGTATTTCACTTTTGATGACGGCGTTTTCTTCTTTGCTACGGAAAGAGGCGTTGCGAAGGTAAACCCCGCAAACGACGGCTATGTTAAATTCCTTGAGGATTTCCTCTTTGACGCGGGAATTGAAAAATACACCTACGACTGCAAGGCTCTTTACAGATTTTTCTATGATTACAGAGTTGACCTTGAAATAAACGGCATCAGGGGCGACGCTATGCTCAGCGCCTATGTGCTTAACCCCTCATCAACCTATGAACTCCGCCGTATTGCGGGCGAATACGCAGGGGCGATGAATCCGCCTGATGACACCGGCGTGCTTACTGCCTATCTTCCTGCAGCTTTTGAAAGCCTTGACAGGCAGATTAAGGAAAACGGGCAGGAAAAACTGCTCGACGAAATCGAACTTCCGCTTGCAAAAGTGCTTGCCTCAATGGAAAAAGAGGGTTTTCTTACCGACAGGGAGGGAATCGAGCGTTTCGGCGAATCGCTCGGTGAGAGAATCAACGTGCTGCTCGGCGAAATCTACGGCGAAGCGGGTTATGAGTTTAATCTCAATTCTCCCAAACAGCTCGGCGAGGCTCTGTTTGAAAAAATGGGTCTCCCTGCAAAGAAAAAGACAAAGACGGGCTATTCCACCAACGCGGAGGTGCTCGAAAGCCTTGCGGACGATTACCCGGTAGTCTCCAAGATACTCGAATACCGCGCCCTTACAAAACTCAAATCGACTTACTGTGAAGGTCTCCTTAAAGTGATAGGGGAGGATGGCAGAGTTCACTCATCCCTCAACCAGACTGAAACCAGGACGGGCAGGATTTCATCATCCGAGCCCAATCTTCAGAATATCCCAGTGCGCTCGTCTCTGGGCAAGGAAATGCGTAAATTCTTTGTTGCCCGCAAGGGGTGCGTACTTGTTGACGCCGACTATTCGCAGATTGAACTTCGCGTGCTCGCCCATATGGCAAACGACAAAAATATGATTGAGGCGTTTTCGAGCGGCGAAGATATTCACACCATAACCGCCTCGCAGGTATTCGACCTGCCTGTTATGATGATAACGCCTCAGCTCAGAAGCAGGGCAAAAGCCGTCAATTTCGGCATCGTTTACGGCATAGGCGCTTTTTCACTCTCAAAGCAGATAGGCGTTTCCGTGCCTCAGGCGGATTCCTACATAAAGGACTATCTGAGAAATTTCAGCGGCGTTGACACCTATATGAAAAAAACTGTTGAAAACGCGAGAAAGACGGGCTATGTTGAAACTCTGTTCAATAGGCGCAGATACCTGCCCGAGATTCAGGCGTCAAACGGAAATGTGAGAGCCGCAGGCGAAAGAATGGCTATGAATATGCCGATTCAGGGCACAGCGGCGGATATAATCAAAATAGCGATGATAAAGGTATATAACGCTCTCGAGCAGATGAAACTCGGCGCGAAACTCATTTTGCAGGTGCACGATGAACTGATAGTTGAGGCGCCCGAGAGCGAAGCGCAGGTTGTAAAGACCATACTCAAACGCGAAATGGAAAACGCCGTGAAGACCCGTGTTGCCCTGATTGCGGATGTAGGCATGGGCAAAACCTGGTATGACGCGAAGGACTGATTATGGATTATAAAATTGTTCCGATGAGTGCGGCCCATATTGATGAAGCGGTAAAGGCGGAAGAAATCTGCTTTTCCGTGCCGCTTACAAAAGAGGGCTTTGAGAGAGAACTGAAAAATGAAAACTCGCATTACCTTGTTGCCGCAGGCGAAAAGGTACTCGGCTACATAGGTGTGCACGAAATAGCGGGGGAGGCATATATCCACAATATCGCCGTGCTCCCGGAATACCGCCGCGCTGGAATCGGCAGAGCTATGCTCAAAAGTGCCTGCGACGGCGCGCGCGAAAGAGGATGCGAATTCATCACCCTTGAGGTGAGGCAGTCCAACGCTCCCGCAATTGCGCTTTATGAAAAATGCGGCTTTGCAAAAGCGGGTGTCAGAAAAAATTTTTACTCGAAGCCGGCGGAAGACGGTGTTATTTACACAAAGTATTTCAGAGGTGAAGTATGAATATTCTCGCAATAGAATCCTCCTGTGACGAAACCGCCGCGGCGGTTGTCAGAGACGGCAGAGAAGTACTTTCCAATGTGATAGCATCACAGGTGAAAGAGCATATTATATACGGCGGAGTTGTGCCGGAAATCGCTTCCAGAATGCACGCTCAGGCTATAAGCGGAGTAACTGCGAAAGCGCTTGAAGACGCTGGTATGACTCTCGATGATATTGACTGCATCGGCGTCACCTATGCGCCCGGTCTCATCGGCGCGTTACTTGTAGGTGTAAACTTTGCCAAAGGACTCGCTTATGCAAGCGGTAAACCGCTTGTGCCCGTTCATCATCTGCGCTCGCATGTCGCGGCAAACTATATTTCGTCCTCTCTTGAGCCGCCTTTCCTCTGCCTTATTGTTTCGGGAGGTCACACCCATATAGCGGCTGTTGAAGACTATACTCATTTCAGAGTTATCGGCAGGACTCGTGACGATGCGGCAGGCGAGTGTATGGATAAGTCTGCAAGAAGTATGGGGCTCGATTATCCGGGAGGAGTAAACCTTGACAGAGTAAGCAAAGACGGCAACTCCGACGCATACGTTTTCCCGCGCCCGAGAGTTGACGGCAGCAGATACGATTTCAGTTTTTCGGGGCTCAAAACCGCCGTGCTCAACACTGTGAACAACGCAAAGCAGAAGGGTGAAGAGATTGTCATACCTGACCTCGGCGCATCCTGCATCAAAACGGTTGTAAACTGCCTTACGGACAACACAATCTCCGCCGCCGAAGAATTCGGATTCAAAAAAATCGCCCTCGCAGGCGGTGTGAGCGCAAACTCGGTGCTCAGAAGAGAGATGGCGGCAATCTGCGCCGAAAAAGGTTTTGAACTCTATATGCCCGATCTTTCTTTCTGCGGTGATAATGCCGCTATGGTCGGCGCGCAGGCGTATTATGAGTATCTTGCAGGAAACACGGCAACGCCCGAACTCAACGCCTACGCCACAAAAGAAATATAGATTTCGGTCATAGAATAAACGGCGAAAAACGAACAAAAAAGAATAAGAGGACTGCTTGTTACCAACTCGCAGTCCTCATTTTTTTATTCATTCAAAATTTTCATAAGGAATAGATTATTTTTTTTGTTCTCGGCGTCTTTTCGCCTTCGCCGTACTTTAGTACTGTCTTCAGTCGAAAATGAAAACGAAAACCGTCAGAAACATAGTCGTCCTGCTCGCTGGTTCGCTTCGCAGTTCTCCTTGTTTCTTCCTCTCACCGCCTCGTTTCATCCGCCACAGGCGGCGCATCGTCGGTTCGACCGTTTCTTCGCCCTTCCGAAGTGCCGTTGAGGCAGTGCAATCTGAAACAGATGTATTTTAAAAACTCGCATTGTAGGGAACGCCGTTCCGGCGTTCCGTCCGTGCCGCAGGCGCGGAATTGCTAACACCTTACAGCCTAATTCCTAACGCCTTAATTAAAATGTATCTTCCTCTATATACACTTTGATTATCTTCGGCAGTATGAACAGGAACTTCGGCAGCCATTCGCCGAATGCGTATGCGCCGAGCGCCGCGATTGAGGGGACAACGCTTGCGGTGTATGCCGCCGCGCTTGTGGTGTTGTCGCCTGTGAAGGTGATTTCGTTTTTGCCTGTCTCTTTGGTGAGCGTGAAAGAATCGGTGTTGGTTATCAGCCTTTCTCCGCTTTCATCCGTAAGTTCGTCGGAAAGAATATATGAGTTGAATGTAAGGTTTCCGCCTTCAATACTCACGGTGTTGAAGCAGCCGCCTATATTCTTTTCATCGGTCGAATTCCAGTCGCTTCCGTTCCAGTAGTTACCATAGCCGCCCTTCTGTATAATCAGCGTGTTGATGAACTCTGTCTTTGTGAATGTGCCGGCGAGGAAAGAGCGGATTTCATATCTCTTTGAGCCTGCCGTGCCGCAGAGTGTGTAAACCGTGCCGTCGTCGCTGAGTTTGTTGCCTTTGAGCGACTTTGTCCTCAGGTACTGATGGTCGTGACCGCTTATTACGAGATCAACACCGCATTCGTCGCAGACCTTGGTGAATGACTTTTGCAGATACATCGCGTCGGGCCATTTACCGTCTTTGCCGAGAGTGTATGGCGATTTGTGCATGCAGACTATTTTCCAGTCTTTGTCGGTTGAGTTGAGATCGTTTTTAAGCCATTTCAGCTGAGCGAGCGAGATTGAAATCAGATCGTTGGTATTGACCACGGCGAAGTGGCAGTTGCCGTAATCGAATGAGTAGTTTATGCCGTCTTTGACTTCAACGCTTTCGCTCTCGTCAAGGCAAAACATATTTCTGAACCAGTATTCACAGCTGAAACCGTCGTGATTTCCGGTAATAGGAACGAGTGTGGTTGAGGCGTTTATCGCTGAAAAGGCTTCATCATAAAGGTCCCACTCTTCGTTGGTGCTGTCGTTAGTGAAGTCGCCGAGATTTACGATAAACTCAGACGAGGGCAGGGTAGCAAGCGCGGCGTTAACGGTGTTTGCGCCTTTTTCAAAGTTTTCGGCTGAACTTGCCTGCACGTCCGCCACTACAACAAATTCAAGTTTATCGTCGCCGTCATCAGTGGTGAATGTACCGAAGGGCTCGCCGTTTATTGAGTAGTTATAGGTTTTGCCGCTTTCAAGCCCGGATGCTTTTGCCTGATGGCAGTAGTTGCCTTCCCATTCAAACGCATCTCTGTATGAAATCTGCGCTCCGGCGTCAGCGCCGCTTTCATCCGTAACAGTGAGCGTCGTTTTGGCGATTTCACGCGTGTACCAGGTGAAGCCGCGTGAAGTTTGCGGGTCGCCGTTTACAGTGCAGGAAACCCTGAAAATGTCTGCGCTCTTTTCCGGCGCGTCTCCGTCTGCTCTTGCCGTGAAAGCACAGCAAATAAGCAGTGAAAGAGCGAGGAGAAGCGCGGTGATTTTTTTGATTTTTTTCATATTCGGCACCTCAGTCAAGAGTTATTTCAATGTCATATTCGGGCAGCCATATACCTTTGCACATATCTCTTGCCCTGAAAATGACCGAGTTTTCATATACTTCAACTATGCATCCGAGCCCGTGCTCGTTATATTCGCCGTCGGCGTTGTTGCAGCAGAGCGAGGGCAGATTTACGGAATCAAAGCCGTCAATCTTTTCGTAAGTGTACTGACCGAAGCCCGTGTGCTCGTGACCCGTAATCAGAATAACATTATTGTATTTTCCGAGTATTGCTCTTATTTCATCGCTCTGCGCACCCACGGAGCCCGCCGAATCTATCGGGCTGTTCCACACCTGAGGCAGACCGTGTGTCAGTTTGAGCGGCTGGTGAATCAGCACAAAGGTCAGTTCGCCGTTCTGCGAGGCAAGTTCGCTGTCAAGCCACTCAAGCTGTTCTTTGCCGATATATGATTCTTCAAATTCCGTCCTGTCGCTGCCCATAACTATGAACTTAACGCCTTGTATAAATTCGGAATGATGCAGGCAGTCGGCGTCTTCATCGCCGTTGAGTGTGTTCATAAATTTGTTGAATCTTGCCGACGAAACGGCGTAGGGTTTCAGCCTTATATCGTGGTTGCCCACACAGCCGATATACCTGAGCGGGAGGGAGCCGAGTTCATCGCAAAACATCTGATATTCTTCGGGCATTCCGTTTTCCGCCACATCCCCGGCAATCAGCATTGCGTCAAGCCCCTGCGCGGCGCGTAAGTCTTCAGATGCGCCTTTGAAATACACCATTCTGTCGGGCATATAGTTGCTTATCTGCGGGTCGGCTATCGCCGCAAACACAAGTTTTGCGGAGTTATCCGAAGGCTTTACAGGCGCCTCCTGCGACGGCGGAGTTACCCCGCCCGCAAATGAGCAGTAAAGCGAAAAAATCAAAGCGAAAAGCCTGTAAACCGCTTTTGAGAGAAGTGTGCTGAGCATTTTCTCACCCCTGAAATAATAAATTTGATTTCATACACATAAAATAATATCACCGCCCGCCGCTTTTGTAAATATGAAATTCACGCGGGCAGAATTTCCTTGACAAAAAACGCCTTATAAAGTAATATTATTATAAGTGTACCCTTGCGAAAGGACCGTGATTATTATGCAGATTTATGAAGAACTTGTGGCAAGAGGACTTATTGCCCAGGTTACAAACGAAGAAGAAATCAGAAAGATGGTTAACAGCGGACAGGCCAAGTTTTATATCGGATTTGACTGCACTGCTGATTCTCTTACAGCCGGTCATTTTATGGCGCTCACTCTTATGAAGCGCCTGCAGATGGCGGGCAACAAGCCCGTTGCTCTTATCGGCGGCGGCACCACAATGATAGGCGACCCCTCCGGCAGGACCGATATGAGAAAGATGCTCACCAAAGAGGATATCGACCATAACGCCGAATGCTTCAAAAAGCAGATGGAAAGATTTATCGAATTCGGCGAAGGCAAAGCCGAGATGGTAAATAACGCCGACTGGCTTATGAACCTCAACTATATCGACCTTCTCAGGGAGGTTGGAGCCTGCTTCTCCGTCAACAATATGCTCAGAGCAGAGTGCTACAAGCAGAGGATGGAAAAAGGTCTTTCCTTCCTTGAGTTCAACTATATGATAATGCAGAGTTATGATTTCTATCATCTCTTCCGCGAATACGGCTGCAATATGCAGTTCGGCGGTGACGACCAGTGGAGCAATATGCTCGGAGGCACCGAACTTATCAGAAAGAAACTCGGCAAGGACGCACACGCAATGACAATCACCCTGCTTACCGACTCGCAGGGCAACAAAATGGGCAAGACCGCAGGCAACGCCGTATGGCTTGACCCCGAAAAGACATCGCCTTACGATTTCTATCAGTACTGGCGTAATGTCGGCGATGCCGATGTAATCAAGTGCCTTCGTATGCTCACCTTCCTTCCGCTTGAGCAGATTGATGAAATGGCTCAATGGGAAGGCAGCAAACTTAATACTGCCAAAGAAATACTCGCTTTCGAGCTTACCAAACTCGTTCACGGTGAAGAAGAGGCGCAGAAAGCGCAAAACGCCGCAAGGGCTCTCTTCGGCGGCAACGGAAGCAATGAGAATATGCCCTCGACCGTGCTCGGCGATGAAGATTTTACAGACGGCGCGATTGACATACTCTCCGTACTTATCAAAACCGGCATCACCAAATCAAGAGGAGAGGGCAGACGCCTTGTTGAGCAGGGCGGCGTGTCCGTTGATGACGCGAAGGTCACCGACTTCAATCTCTCTTTCACCAGACAGGCTCTGAGCGAAAAGCCCATAGTCGTAAAGAAGGGAAAGAAAGTATTCCATAAGGTGGAGGCCTGATGGCTCCGTTTGCTCTGTTTCTTGACATTGACCGCACACTCACTTCTTCGGGTTTCGTAATCCCGCGCCGCAACATTGACGCGCTCACGGAAGCAAGGCGGCAGGGTCACAAGGTGTTTATCAATACGGGCAGGTCTCACGGCAACATTCCGCCCGATATTCTCAGGCAGATAGAGGTTGACGGTATAATCTCCGGCGACGGCACCGTTGTATCAATAGCGGGCGAAATCATTTACTCCGATTTTATGAGCCGCGATGTGTTTGCCGAAATAGCCGCCGCTGTTTATTCCGACCCTGAATGCTGGGGAGTATTTGAAGGTCTCGGAAGCAGTTACACCGTCACGGGCAGAAGCAAACTGCTTTCAAGAAACGAAAACGAGTATCCCACACTCGATTCACTGCTCTCGGCAACCAAAGACGATAAAATGCAGGTCGTTGCCGTAAGCAACACATTAAACAGCAAAGTGCTTGACTCTCTGCGTGAAAAAATGTCCGTCTACGCGTTTGATACATACTACGATATAGTTTCAAAAGGCAACAACAAATCAAACGGAATGCTCAGAGTGATTGAAGCGCTCGGCATACCAAAGCAGAATACAATCGCTTTCGGCGACAGCGAAAACGATATGGAAATGCTCAGAAACGCCGCGATAGGAGTTGCGGTGGCAAATTCACAGAAAAAAGTGCTTGAAATCGCCGATTACATCGCGCCTTCAAACGATGACGCGGGCGTAGGCGAAGCAATAGAAAGATTCATTCTGAAAGGAGTTAACCATAATGAATAAGGTCCTCAAAAAAACTCTCAAAGGCGCCGCTATTGCCGGAATTGCATATCTCGGAGTAGGCGAGGTGATTTACGAAACTTTCGTAAACATTGATTTTCACAACTGGCTCGGTGCCGCTACCGGTATTTTCAATGACCCGGAAAAAGAAAAATTCTTTGAGCAGTGCACTCTGCTTCACGAGGCAAATGACTGGTATGACGCAGTAACCGGAGGAGATACCGAATTCTTCTCACAGCGTCTTCACAGGCAGACCTACGCGAAAGTATATTTTCAGGATGAACCGACCGATAAGTGGGCAATCGTAAATCACGGTTACACCGACACGCCCAAGACTATGGCAATCTACGCCAAGACCTATTTTGAGCACGGCTTCAATGTTGTTGTTCCCTATATGGTAGGTCACGGCCCCGACAAGAGCAGTTACACAACCATGGGCTTCAAGGATAAGTTCGTGGTGCTTGACTGGATTGACTATGTGCTCGACCTCAACAAAGATGCCAAAATCGTGCTTCACGGCCACTCAATGGGCGCTGCTACCACTATGATTACCACGGGCGAAGTTCTGCCCTCTAATGTGGTTGCCGCCGTTGCGGACTGCGGCTACACTTCCTGCTGGGATGAGTATTCAAGCCAGGTAGGTCCCATGATGCATCTGCCCGCCGCTCCGATAGTTACCTCCGCCAACATCGTTTCAAAACTCAGGGGCAACTTCGATTTCAAAGATGCTTCTCCGATTAAGGCCGTTGTCAACTCGCAGACTCCCACTCTCTTCATTCACGGCGACGCCGATACATTTGTTCCCTACACAATGATGCAGCCGCTCTATGAAGCTTGCGGCGCACCCGACAAGCAGATGCTTACCGTAGCGGGCGCGGCTCACGCGGTTTCCGTTTATGTTGACTATGATCTTTACTGGGGCACAGTAAAAGAGTTCATCGGCAAATATATCGAGTTTTAATCTGTTACATAAATAAAAAAAGCAGAGCACCTTGGGCGGAGAGTCGTAATCCAGTATTGGTTTTCACGGAAAACTAAAGCCGCAGCACATCGTCAGATTTGCTTACCATACATACTCAGTATGCTTTCGCAAATCTTCCTTGTTCTGCGGCTTATTTTTCACGGGAAAACTGCTTTGCACCTCAAAGAGATGAAATTTGTGCATA
>JAEEHB010000016.1 GCA_016280595.1 Clostridiaceae bacterium
TCTCCTTCTGTAAGATACTGAATTACAAATTAAAAACCTCTAACATAGCAGGGCGCTATGTTAAAGGTCTCTCTAACATAAAATTGCACCGGTAGCCAGCCTTAAAGGCGGTTGTTGACTAAGGGTTGAAAGCTACTCCCCTCTAACGAGGTGTTTAATTTATTTGATTTTACTATAAAAAAGAATTAAAGTCAATAATTTTTATTTACACAGCCCCCGCCCTGTGATATCATAAAATACAGAAACGGGGGAATATTATGAAGAAAACAAAAAAGATAATCAGTATAGCGCTTGCGATTGCTCTTCTTCTGACCTGCGCGGGAGGAATTAACGCGCAGGCATCAATCACAAACCCTGCGGTAATCGATGTTGACGCGGGCGAAGGGCTCAAGGAGATAAGCAAAAACCTTTTCGGCATTTTCATTGAGGATATAAACTACGCAGACGACGGCGGTCTGTGCTCAAACCTCATAAGAAACAATTCATTTGAGCAGAGGCTTGCCTGGGATATGAACTGGGACTGCAGGATGACCGGCTGGGAAGTTGTATCCGGTAACGGCACGCTCAGAGAAGACTCCCCTCTCAATGACAAAAACCCGAGTTATTTTCACGCCGACAGCAGCGCGGTGCTTGTTAACTTCGGATATCCCGACCCTGAAATGACACTCGGCATACTGCTCAAGAAAGGTGAAACATACGATTTCTCTTTCTATGAGAGAGGCTCCGATAAAGTTGCTTACGCCTTTACCGACGAAAACGGAAAAGCGATTGTTTCGGGCGAAGCGGTGCGTTCAGAAGACCGGGATATAAACGGATTCGGGAGATTTGACGTTTCGTTAAAGCCGTCTTCAACGGCATATACGAGGCTCGAAATCACCGTGCCCGAAAACTGCGACATAGATTTCTTCAGCCTCGAATCGACAGACAGTTTCGGCTACGGCGACCCGATGTGGAAATATACCACTTTAAGGCGCGATATTGTTGAAGCACTCAAAGACCTCAACCCCGCATTCGTAAGATTTCCCGGCGGATGCCTCGCGGAGGGCGCATATAAGTGGCAGCTGGCATATAACTGGAAAAAGACAATAGGAGACCCCATACAGAGAAAACAGGAGCCCAACATCTGGGGCTACAACCAGAGTTTTGAAGTGGGATTCTATGAATACTTCTGCCTGTGCGATTATCTTGACGCGGAGCCCATCCCCGTTGTGCACGCAGGTCTTCTGTGTCAAGGCAGAGACCACGGCGAAACAAATCCGCTTCTCGATATTGATTCGGAGGAATTCGCACAGCATATTCAGGATATATTCGACCTGATTGAATACGCAAACGGCGATACTTCCACCTACTGGGGCTCGGTAAGGGCGGAAAACGGACATCCCGAGCCTTTCAACCTCAAATATCTTGCAGTCGGCAACGAAAACTGGATGGAAGATTATTTTGAAAGATTTGATGCGATTTACAACGCAATCAAACGCGAGCACCCCGAAATCACGGTAATCACTTCCGCAGGCGCGTGGGCGGACGGAAAAGAATATGATTACGCCTGGAATCTGATTAACGAAAAATATACGGACACGATAGTTGACGAGCACTATTATGTGCGCCCCTGGTGGGTATACGGCAACTATGAAAGATATGACAATTACAGCAGAGACGGAGCAAAGGTATTTGTTGGCGAATACGCCGTGCACAGAGAAGGCGGCGAGCAGATTACAAAAAACAACCTCTATGTTTCAATAGACGAGGCGGTGCATATGACTTCGCTTATAAGAAACGGAGATATAGTTGAACTTGCCTGCTACGCTCCCCTGCTCGCTAGGCTCGGTTACACACAGTGGGCGCCGAATCTTATCTGGTATAATTCCGATGAACTTGTAAAGACGCCGAGTTATTATGTGCAGCAGCTGTTTATGAATAACACCGGCACGTCTGTTGCAAAGAGCACGCTTTCGGGCGACACGGAAGATATTCATCAGGTAGTGAGTGTTGACGAAGAAAGCAAAACAATATATGTGGTTGCGGTCAACAACTCAAAAGACACAAAGAGAGTAAAGGTAAACCTTGACGGCTTCGGAAAAATTGACACCGCCGGAGAAATGAGATACTTCGGCAGCGGGCTTTACAACACTGCAAACAATTTCGGTTTCCTCAACGACTTCTTTACTCCCGAATACAAGAAAGTAACCGTTGCCGGCAATTCGGTATCCGAAATAATCGGTCCGAATTCGCTTAACATAATCTGCCTGAGTTACGGCGGAGAAAACAATTTCCTCTCACCCGGCTGTGACGCGGGATACAAGCACGGCTCGCTGGTAAAAATCTTTTTCTTCGATATCCTCGCAAAGATTGTGGTATGGTTTACGGCAACCGATTTTTATAAGAAAATTCTCTCTTTCATTGAAAAACAATAAGGAGTAGGCAAAATGAAAAAACTGCTCGGAAGAATTCCCGTCTCAATAATTATATCCGTTTCGTTTGCAATTCTGATGCTTATACTCGGATTATACTCACAGGTAACAAACAACGGAATAAAAGTGGAAGACTACCCGGAGTTTGCGGTGGTTGAAAACGGGATAACATCCGAAGAAAACAACGGCAGGAATATATTCGCAACAGGCACACCCGTAGTTTCCGAATCACCCGCCGACCCGCTGACGGGAGTTACGGCAGACGGTCTTATGCTTTACAGAGAAGTGAGCATGTATCAGTATGTCACCGACGGCGATTCAGTATATAAAGAATTCAGGTCAAAGCAGATGGCTGATGTGCACGGGCAGGGCAACGAATACCCCAACCCCGTTTTCCCCGAAGGGCTTGAAAACGCCTGTTTCTTCGGCAAAGTTAATCTCTCCGGCGGAAATCTGACGCTCAGTGACAACTGCATTCTTACCATAGCCGATTTCTACGGCGAATATACGCAGGTTGACGGCATTGACGAAATAAGCGGTGAAGTAAAAGATTTAAAAGCCGAAGGCAACGGCTGTTACATAGGAAATGATTCCGAAAATCCCGAACTCGGCGATATACAGATTACCTACTATGTTATCCCCGTAGATTCGGTAAATGAAATAACTCTTATCGGCGGGCAGGATAATATGACATTCTGCAAAGCGGGTGAAGAAAACAGCAGCGTTGTCCTCAATGAAAAAATAACGCTCGACGAATACTACCGTCAGTACGCAGGTGAGCCCGACACTACCGCAAAAGTATTTTACGTTTTAGCGGTAATCGCTCTGATAATCACCGTGATACTTATAATCAAAAACTTTGCAGGCGGTCACCGTAAAGGCAAAAAGAAGCATTACGCTTTCGTTGCCGTGCTGCTCGGTATGATTCTTTCCGCAAACGCTCTTGTTCTTATAGCAAACGCAGATTTCGGCGATTACGGCGGCGGTTACGACTACGGTGATTACGGCGGCGGCTACGATTCGGGCGGTTATGATTACGGCGGATATGACTACGGCAATGACGATGACGATTATGAGCGCACAACCACAACAAGAGAAACGCTGTATTACTATTTCGCGTATCCCGTTGACGACCCGTATGACGGCTCGAGCAGTTACTTCACCTCCGCAGGCGAGGTAACAGGGCTTGAAACGCTGAGCACTTCCATTATTCAGGGCGACACTAACTCAAGCGAGAAAGCCGGAATATTCGGGCTCTTCGGTTTACTCGACACGATACTGCTGGGTATAAGAAAGAAATCAAAACCCGCCTCTCCGACAAAGCCGGGCAAGCATATAGCAGGCGCGACAGCAACGGACGAAAGTATGCTCAGACCGCTTTCAAGGTATTTCTCGGAAGACCCGGATTTTGACGAAGACGCTTTCAAGGCGAAACTCGCTTCGATGTATTCCGAATTGCAGGGCGGTTGGCAGAATAAAGACATCGCTCCCCTGCGCAAATATATGACAGACGCATTCTACGCTCAGATGGACAGACAGCTTAACAACTACCGCAGAAATCATCAGACAAACATTGTTGAAGATATCAGGGTAAACAAGGTTGATATCAAGGGCTGGTATGTAAGCAGCGGTAATGATGTGATGGTGGCAGAACTGTTCACCTCAATAAAGGATTATGTTATTGACGATGCTACGGGCGAAGTAGTAAAAGGCTCAAAAGAAAGTACAAAACTTATGCGCTATGAGTGGTCGCTCGTAAGACCGTGCGGCAATAAGACGGGCGGCGAGGTTACTCACATCGAAGTCTGCCCGAATTGCGGAGCACCGATAGATATAAATAAAGCCGGCAAGTGCGAATACTGCGGCTCGATTATCGAAACGAAAGCATCCGACTGGGCAATAAGCGCAATCAAAGGTCTGGCGCAGAAAACGGTATGACAACAATATAAAAGCAAAGGTCCGCAGAGATTAAACTCTGCGGACCGATTTTTATTATGCGGTTATTATGCGAAAGGATTCTCCGACTCATAGAGTGAGCCGGCGGGTTTGTTATAAGAAATATCCTTAACGCCGAGAAGACGGAATACTTCATAAAGCGCTTTGCCGTAGTGACCGAAAGCAACAGCGCCGTGATGCGGGAAATGCTTCTCGATAAGCACATGGCGGTAAAACCTGCCCATTTCGGGAATAGCGAAAACGCCTATGCCGCCGAATGAGCCTGTGGGCACATCAAGCACTTCACCGTGAGCGATGTAACTTCTGAGCACGCCTTCGCTGTCACACTGGAGGCGGTAGAAGGTGATGTCGCCTGCGGCGATGTCGCCCTCGAGAGTGCCTCTGGTGAAATCGGGCTCGGAGCCTTCCGGCTCAAGAAGTCTGTGCTGAATAAGCTGATACTTGACGGCTCTGTCGGCACACATTTTGCAGCTGGGGGTATTGCCGCAGTGGAAGCCCATAAATGTATCGGTGAGAGTATAGGGTGCTTTACCCTTGATATCGCTCTCATAAAGCGAAGCGGGAACGGAATTGTTGATATCAAGAAGAGTAACTGCATCCTGTGAAATGCAGGCGCCGATATACTCGGAAAGTGCGCCGTAAATATCAACCTCGCAGGAAACGGGAATTCCTCTTGAGGCAAGGCGGGAGTTCACATAGCAGGGCTCAAATCCGAACTGTTCGGGAAACGCGGGCCAGCATTTATCCGCAAAGCAGACATATTTTCTTGCGCCCTTATGAGCCTCTGCCCAGTCAAGCAGGGTGAGTTCAAACTGAGCCATACGGGGAAGAAGTTCGGGGTAGTTGTTGCCTGTTACTCCGAGTTCATCCGCCATATCGCGGCACACCTCGTCAATACGGGCATCTCCCGCATGCTCTTTGTAAGAAACGAGCAAATCGAGTTCGCTGTTTTCTTCAATTTCGATGCCCATTTCATAGAGACCTTTTATGGGAGCGTTGCATGCAAAGAAATCCTGCGGACGCGGACCGAAGGTGATGATTTTGAGATTCTTTACTCCGATATATGCTCTCGCGATAGGGATAAAGTCCTCAATCATCTTTGCTATATCGTCGGCTGTGCCTACGGGATATGAGGGAATATATGCGCTTATGTGACGCATTGCGAGATTGTAGGAGCAGTTGAGCATTCCGCAGTATGCGTCTCCCCTGCCGTTTATAAGGTCTCCGTCACCTTCGGCGGCGGCAACAAACATACAAGGACCGTCAAACTTATCGGCTATGAGAGTTTCGGGAGTTTCGGGGCCGAAATTGCCGAGGAATACCACAAGCGCGTTACAGCCTTTGTCAGTAACATCGGCAACGGCTTTGAGCATATCCGCTTCATTTTCGACTGTAACGGGGCATTCATAGATTTCACCGCTGTATGCGTTTACAATCGCCTCGCGCCTTTTGATTGAGAGCACGGCGGGAAAACAGTCGCGGCTTACGGCAATAATGCCGAGTTTTACATCGGGGATATTTTTCATACTGTGTGTCACTCCTTATAGAAATCTTTGAGCATCGGGTAAAGTTTTTTGAACTTACTGTATTTTATATCATAAATTTCTTTCAATTTCAAATCCGGTTTCACGGTTTTTTCAATTCTGACCTCAGGTCTTACTCCCGAAGCAAGCAGCGCGGCGCCGTATGAAGGGCCTTCGTTGCTTATAACTCCGAGTTCAATGCCGAGCGAATCGGCAAGAATCTGCATCCATTTTTCGCTCTTTGTGCCTCCGCCGCAGACTGTTGCTTTGAGCGGCATCTCGGGACAAAGTTCAAGGCAGTCTCTTATTGCGAAAGAAACGCCTTCAAAAACGGCTTTCTGCATATCCGCTCTCGATGTGGTATGAGTAAGGCCTATAAACGCGCCCATAACATCGCCGTCATTATGCGGACAGCGCTCACCCGAAAGATAAGGCATAAACCAGAGAGTGTCTTCGGCGCTGACCGGTGAAGGGCTAACATCATAGTTGCCGGCAAAAATGGTTTCATTGAGCCATTTGTTGCACGATGCGGCGGAAAGAATACAGCCCATAAGGTGATATTTGCCGTCCGCGTGGCAGAATGAATGAAGCGCCGAATTTGACGGCAGAACAAAACTGTCTGTCGGGATAAAAACGGTGCCGCTTGTACCGAGAGATATATTGCATTTGCCCGCTTCATATGTACCCGTGCCGATTGCCGCGCCCGCATTATCGCCCGCGCCCGCAACAACATCAGCGCTGAGACCGCAAACAGTAGTTTTGCCAATCACATCTGCGCTCTCATATACTTTCGGCAGATATGATTCGTCTATGCCGAGAATTGCGAGCATTTCGGCGGACCATCTTCGAGCGGCTACATCGAAATAAAGTGTGCCCGAAGCATCGCTTACATCGGTTGCGAATTCGCCCGTGAGTTTGTAATTGATATAATCCTTGGGCAAACAGATTCTGCAGCATTTTTCAAATACTTCGGGCTCGTTTTCTTTTACCCACAGCACTTTGGGCGCGGTAAAACCCGCGAAAGAAATGTTGCCCGTTAATTCACGCAGTTTATCGGTGCCGACTGTATTGTTGAGATAATCGTTCTGCTTTCCGGTACGTGTGTCATTCCAGAGAATAGCGGGGCGAAGCACGTTGCCCGATTCGTCTGTCATAACAAGGCCGTGCATCTGGCCGGCAACTCCGATTGCTTTAACTTCGGATTTATCAATACCGGAAATCAGGTTTTTGATACATTCCTTTACGGCATTCCACCAGTCGGCGGGGTTTTGCTCGCTCCACTGCGGATGCGGAGATGACAGAGGATATTCTATTGAACAAGAGTCAATGATTTTGCCGCCGTCATCTGTGAGCACCGCTTTGACCGCGGAAGTGCCGAGATCGATTCCTATATAATAACTCACGCTTTCACCTGCCCTTTCATTGCGTCTTCACTGTCCTGACCGACAAAGAAAGTATAATCATCCGCAAGATACCAATCGCCCGACTCGGGATTATAGAATTTAAGGTCTTCTTTCGGTAAGCAGAGTGTAACCTCTTTGCTCTCCCCCGCTTCAAGATAAATCTTGCTGAATCCTTTGAGGAGTTTGACTGCCTGCTCGCCTTCTGCTCCGGCGTAAACCTGCACCACGGTTTTGCCGCCGCATGAGCCTGTGTTTGCGGCTGTGAGATTTATCACATAAGCGTCGCCGTCATTCTTGCATGAAATATCCGAAAATTTAAACTTGGTATAAGAAAGACCGAAGCCGAAAGGATAAGCGGCGGTTTTGCCCTCTTTATCAAGCAGAGTATAGCCGTGATAATAGCCGTAAACAATGTCTCTTGTCTGCGAGCCCGGGAAAAGGAAATCCGGGTAATCGTTTTCGTCCTTCGCCATTGTGAAAGGCAGGTGCCCCGAAGGATTAACCCTGCCCGAAAGAATTTCGGCAAGTGCGTTGCCGCCCTCCATACCGCTGTAAAACGAGTGAAGAATACACGCCGCCTCGTCTTTCCATTCTCCAATTATATAGGCGCTGCCGCCGATAATATTTACTATCACCTTTTTGAAATCGCGGCAGGCGTTATGTATGAGTTCAACCTCTTCGGCAGGTATTCTCAGTGAATATCTGTCGCCGCCCATCGCCTTTTCGGTGGTTTTATCGCTCTTTGAGAAATTGGCGAGGTTTTCGCCCTCCTGTTTGTAATCACTTCCGACACAGAGGATAACGACATCGCAGGCGGCAATTTCCTTTTTCTTCGATGAATAATCGGTGCCCTCGCAGAGAACGACTTTATCCTGACCGAACTCGTTGCACAGTCCTTCATAGGGAGTGACAACATAAGGCGCGAAAACGGAACTTGAGCCGTGATCTCCGACATTTACTTTATTAGCGTATCTGCCGATAATCGCCGTTTTTGTTTCGGATGAAAGAGGCAGAGTGCCGTCGTTTTTGAGAAGTACCGTGCCTTCAAGCGCCGCTCTCTTAGCAAGGAGCGCGTGCTTTGAAGATGCAACTGCAGACGCAGGAGCCGCTTTTATTTTCGGAGTAATCTTTATAAGTCCTCTCAAAACGCTCTGCACGGAAGCGTCAATGTCTTCCATCGTGACCTTACCGCTTTTAAGCGCGGCAGGCAGAGACGCATAGTGCATAATCTGCGGCATTTCTATATCAAGCCCCGCCTTGAGAGCCTTGGGAGCATTTCTGACACCCATAAGGAAATCGGAAATGGTGAAGCCCGTAAAGCCCCATTTATCGCGCAGAATATCTTTGAGCAGATATCTGCTTTCACAGCAGTGATCGCCGCGGAAAAGATTGTAGGCGCCCATTATCGACATCGCGCCCGCGTCAATACACGCCTTGAAATGAGGAAGATAAACCTCGTGCAGAGTTTTATCGTCACACAGCACATTTACATCAAAGCGGATATTTTCAATACTGTTAACGGCGTAGTGCTTGGGGCAGGCAATCACGCCTTTATCCTGCACGGCTTTTGTGAGGGCGACACCCATTCTCGAAAGCAGATAAGGGTCTTCGCCGTATGTCTCCTGCGCCCTCCCCCATCTGGGATTTCTGAGAAGATTTATACAGATGCCCGCAAAGTAATTGCCGCCCTGCGCGGTGACTTCATCGGCAATCGCGCTGCCTATTTCATATTCGAGTTCATCGTCAAAGGAGGCGCCCCTTGCCATAGATACGGGGAAGCAGGTGCTCCTGCCCATAACAACGCCTCTCGGCCCGTCCGAAAAAGCGACTGCGGGTATGCCGAGTCTCTTTATGCCGCCGCTGAGACAAGGCCTGCAGTTATACTTCTGCCCTTTCGTTATAAGGTCAAATCCGTTTCTCAGGAAAAACTTCTGCCCGGATATGATTTTGATCTTTTCGGTGAGTTTCAGTTCTTTGCAAAGAGCCTGTGCAACCTCGTAAAGCACTTCGTCACGCGGATCGGAAAGATATTTGCTTACAGCCTGATTGTAATCCAAATAATCACCTCAAAACAAAAGGAAACACCGAACACAAAAGCAGTTCAGCGTTTCCTCCTTTTAATCAGTCAATGTATCTGCACGCGGCAAGGGCGGCAACTGCGCCGTCAGCCGAGGCGGTTGTAATCTGCCTTATTCTCTTTTTGCGGCAGTCCCCAGCCACGAAAACACCCGGTGTGCGGGTAAGGCAGTTTTCATCGCTGTTGAAATAGCCGTATTCGTCAAGGTCGGTAACGGATGCGAATTTGTCATTGTCGGGAATAAGTCCGATTGCGACAAACAGACCGTCAACGGGAATAATTTTCTTTGACGAGTCGGCTTTGAATGTGATTTCAACTCCGGTAACCGCTTCTTCGCCGGTTATATCGGAAAGCAGACAGCCGGTGAAAACTTCGACATTGTCTTTGGCGTTGATTTTCTCAACGAGTTTCGCTTCACCCGTGAGGAAATCAAGATCCTGTAATATATAAACTTTTTCGGCGAGTTCACTCAGGAGCACAGCCTCCTGCAGGGCTGAATTGCCGCCGCCGAGCACTGCAACGATTTTGTTTTTGTAAAACGCTCCGTCGCATACGGCACAGTAGGAAACTCCGTGACCGACTAGCCTTTCTTCAGCCGCAAGACCTGTTTCTCTGTGCTTTACGCCTGTTGCGAGGATAACCGCTTTCGCTTCAAACTCGCCTCTGGTGGTGACAACGGTTTTTGTGTCTCCGTTATCTTTGATGCCGGTAACGGTTTTGAGATCAATCTCCGCACCCTGCTCGATAACCTGGTCAACGAGTTTGTCGATGAATTCGTTGCCGCTCATCGTTACAAAGCCGGGATAGTTTTCAATCTGCGGGGAAAAGGTGACCTGACCGCCGAAAGTGCTCTGCTCAAGCACAAGCACAGATTTATTTGCTCTTCGGGCATACAGGGCCGCAGTTAAACCTGCGGGCCCTGCGCCTACGATTATTATATCGTACATATTCTTATGCCTTCTTCACATTCTCTGCAAACTCAAGAATCGGAGCAAGGTCGGAATACATATCAATGTTTCCGTCTTCAACAACAACAAGAGTGGGAGCAGTTCTTATGTTGAGAGCGATTGCGAGCGCTTCGTTTTCGTAAGCGTTAATCTCGGTAAACTCAATACCCGCGTCCTGAAGTTTGGGAGCGGCTATCTTGCACTTGGGGCAAGTGGGAGTTTTGAAAAGATATACGCCGTCGGGAAGGATTGCGCCGTTTGCGGTGTGGTCTTCACAGCAGCCGCAGCCCGCTTCGTGGTTGTGAGGATGAAGCACGGAATGACCGAGGTCGTAAACTTTGCGGTCTTTGTATTCCTGAGTTTTGCCTTCGTTCCAGTTCTGAACGGGACGGTAATAGCCGGTGATTCTGGAGTAAACTTCGGTTGCCTGATGGCAGTCGGGGCACTCATATTCTTCGCCCTGGATATAGCCGTGATTTCTGCACACGGAATAAGTGGGAGAAAGAGTGTAGTAAGGAAGTCTGTAATTCTCGGCAATCTTTCTTACAAGGTCTGCCGCCGCTTTCCAGTCGGGAAGTTTCTCGCCGAGGAAGGCGTGGAAAACTGTGCCGGAGGTGTAAAGAGTCTGAAGTTCGTCCTGAATATCGAGGGCTGAGAAAACATCGTCGGTGTAACCCACGGGAAGATGTGAGGAGTTGGTGTAGTAAGGAGTTTCCTTTGAAGCGGTGATGATGCCGGGGTACTTCTTGACATCGTGCTTCGCAAGTCTGTAAGAGGTGGACTCTGCGGGCGTTGCCTCAAGGTTGTAAAGGTCGCCGTATTTCTCCTGATAGTCGCTCAGGCGCTCTCTCATATGGTTGAGAACTTTCTTAGTGAATTCCTGACACTTCGGGTCTGTCATATCGGCTCTTATCCACTTGGCGTTGAGGCCGACTTCGTTCATGCCGACAAGGCCGATGGTGGAGAAGTGGTTTTCGAATGTGCCGAGGTAACGCTTGGTGTAGGGGTAAAGACCTTCTTCAAGGAGTTTTGTGATAATCTTTCTCTTGATTGAAAGGGAGCGTGCGGAGATATCCATCATCTTGTCAAGTCTCTTGAAGAATTCCTCTTCGTTCTCGGCAAGATATGCGATTCTGGGCATATTGATTGTAACAACGCCTACTGAGCCGGTGCTTTCGCCGCTGCCGAAGAAACCGCCGCTCTTTTTGCGGAGTTCTCTCAGGTCAAGGCGGAGTCTGCAGCACATTGAGCGGATATCGCTGGGCTCCATGTCGCTGTTGACATAGTTTGAGAAATAAGGTGTGCCGTACTTGGAGGTCATTTCGAAGAGAAGACGGTTGTTCTCGGTTTCGGACCAGTCAAAGTCACGGGTGATTGAGTAAGTGGGGATGGGATACTGGAAGCCTCTGCCGTTGGCGTCGCCCTCAATCATAATCTCGATGAAAGCCTTGTTGATCATATCCATTTCGGCTTTGCAGTCTTTGTACTTATAGGGCATCTCTTTGCCGCCTACGATACAGTTGAGTTCAGCAAGGTCGGCGGGAACAGTCCAGTCGAGGGTAATGTTTGAGAAAGGAGCCTGTGTGCCCCAGCGTGAAGGTGTGTTTACGCCGTAGATGAAGGACTCGATGCACTTCTTGACCTCATCATAGTTGAGGTTATCATATTTTACGAAAGGAGCAAGATAGGTATCAAAGGATGAGAAAGCCTGTGCGCCTGCCCACTCGTTCTGCATGATGCCGAGGAAGTTGACCATCTGGTTGCAAAGGGTGGCAAGGTGCTTTGCGGGTGCGGAAGTAATCTTGCCGGTAACGCCGCCGAGCCCTTCCTGAATAAGCTGCTTGAGTGACCAGCCTGCGCAGTAGCCGGTGAGCATGGAAAGATCGTGAAGATGAATGTCGGCGTTCTTGTGAGCGTTGGCTATTTCATCATCATAGATTTCACTGAGCCAGTAGTTGGCGGTGATAGCGCCGGAGTTTGAAAGAATAAGGCCGCCCACGGAATATGTGACGGTGGAGTTTTCTTTTACTCTCCAGTCGGTAACATTGACGTAACTGTTGACCAGTTCTTTATAGTCAAGGATGGTGGATTTGAGATTGCGGAGTTTCTCTCTCTGCCTTCTGTAAAGGATGTAGCACTTTGCAACATCGGCATAGCCGGCTTCGCCGAGGACTTCTTCAACACTGTCCTGAATATCCTCAACAGAGATAAAGCCGTCTTTGATTTTGGGCTCGAAATCGGCTGTTACTTTAAGAGCGAGGAAGTCGATAGTTGAAGGAACATACTGCTTTTCCTGCGCCTCAAACGCCTTTCTGATAGCCTCCGAAATTTTGGTGACATTGAATTCGGCTGTGCTGCCGTCTCTTTTTCTGACCTGGTACATAATTCTCATTCCTTTCGTCATTATACAACATTAGATATGATATCAAAATGTGGGGTGTATGTCAATAGAAAATCACAACATATTGTGATTTTTATTCAAATTTCCGATTTTTACACACAATATGGGGGTTTTTGACCGGAAGAGCGGCTTATACCCCGCGTACATTGCTGTCCGGCACATATTTTTTCATTATATCGAGCATATGATACATTTCTGCTTTTGAGAAAGATTCAAGGCCGAAACCGATGAGGTCACCCGAATCCTTGAACGCCTGGAGGAAGTGCCGTTTTGCGCCCGTGAGCCACTGACCGAGTTCTTCAATATCGGCATCGGTGTGAAGCCCTTTGGCGACGGTGGTCCTGAATTCGTAATCGACCTTCCCCTGCTTGAGAAAATCGATGCTCTCGCTCACTTTTGATAAATCGTAGTTTCCTATGCCCACGCACTGGGGGTAACCCGTTTTGCCGGATTTCACATCCATCGCGACATAGTCAACAAGATTATCGTTTACAATGGCTTTCAGTTTGTCGGGATAGGTGCCGTTAGTATCGAGTTTAACGGCAAAGCCTTCATCTTTGATTCTTTTTATAAATTCATATATATCTTTTTGCATCAGCGGCTCTCCGCCGGTAATCGCGACGCCGTCGAGTCTGCCGCGCCTGGAATTGAGAAAATCGATTATTTCGTCAACCGTGTAGGCAGGCTGCTCGGGCGGATTGATGACCAGGGGCGAATTATGGCAGAAAGGGCAGCGCAGATTGCACCCGCCGGTAAAGACCGTACACGCCATTTTGCCCGGAAAATCAAGCAGAGTGAGTTTTTGTAAGCCCTGTATATTCATAACAGCCTAAATCTCCCATAAATTGTTGTTGCCGGATTATCTTACCACAACATATTGTGGTTGTCAACAATAATTAAAAATAAATTTTCTTTTAATAATTATTTGAAATATTTATTTCCTTATGATATAATATTACGGAATGGGGTGATTACAAAATGTCAGACGAAAAAGTAATGCGCAATTTACCCGAAGAAACGGTACACCCGAATAAAATCGGAATAAAAGAAGGGCTCGGATATATGCTCGGCGACGCAGGCAACCTGTTTGTGCTGACCTATGTCTCCTCCTTCCTCAAAGTCTTTTATACCGATGTGCTCAAAATTGACACAAGCAAGGCGGCTAACCTCTTCCTTTTCACCCGTTTATGGGATGCAATCAACGACCCTATGTGGGGCGCGCTTGTGGCAAAGAGAAAGCCGAGCAAAGACGGTAAGTTCAGGCCGTTTCTCAAATATGTGGCGATACCGCTCGGCCTTTCACAGATAATTTGCTTTTTCAATATTGGCAGATTCACAAGCAGCGACGCTCTGCTTCTTGTGTTTGCCTATGTCACCTATATCGCCTTCGGCATGCTTTACACAGGCATGAACGTGCCCTTCGGCTCGCTGGCATCGGTAATCACGGACGACCCCGACGGCAGAACACTGCTTTCAACCTTCAGAACCATCGGCGGCGGAATCGGCGGAGCCGCCCCCCTGCTGCTCGCCCCGTTTATCATCTACACAAAGGTAGAGCAGGCAAACGGTGAAACTTACAACGTGGCAAACGCAAAAGGAATGTTCCTCTTCGCAGTGGCGATGGGCGTTCTTTCGATAATATTCTATTACTCCTGCTATTTCACTACCAAAGAGAGAGTACGCTCGGAAGCAAATCCGCAGGTCGATATGAAGAAGACCTATCTCGGTATGCTCAAGAGCAAGCCTTTCGTTATCCTTGCGCTCACCGGCATACTTATCAGCGGTCAGCTTCAGTTTGCATCGCTTAACCAGTATCTCTATAAAAACTATTTCTGCAACACAAATCTTTCGGTGCTCGGCACAATAGCACAGTATCTGCCTATGGCTATAATGATACCCTTCGTGCCCAAACTCGTTAAAAGATTCGGCAAGAAAGAACTCAGCGCAATCGGCGGATTCTTTGCCGCCGCTGCCGCAATTCTCACTTATATAATCAAGCCCTCGCAGGACAGCCCCATGATATTCATCGGCCTGCTGTTTGTAATAGGCTTCGGCTATTCGTTCATTTCAATCACCAACTGGGCGGTTGTTGCCGATGTGATTGACTATCAGGAATACAAAACACATATCAAAAGCGAAAGCGCGATTTACGCGGTATATACATTCTGCAGGAAACTCGGTCAGACTGCCGCTGATTACGGCGGACTGATGCTTCTCGGCAAAATCGGCTATAATGTTGAGGAAATGTCAAACGCAGGCTTCGTGCCCGGCGTGAGCGAAGGCATACTCAAGGTCTGCACCGCAATCCCCGCAGTCACCTATTCGCTCATATTCATCCTTTATCTCGTATTCCCCCTGACAAAAGAAAGACTCAAGCCAGTATATGAATATGTAAGATCGGTCAATTCAGCTCAGAGCGATGAGCCCGCTGAAGAGCAGGCGGCATCCGGCACGGAGGAATAATGATGAACGAAAACAATGAGGCGGTTGCTCACAATGAGGAACCGGTCAGACGGCAGTATGTGAGCACGGGCAAACTACTCGCCTACTCCACCGGACTTGCCGGGCAGAATATTTCATACGGCTTCGTTTCCGGCTGGCTGTTTTACTTTATGACGAGCATACTCGGCATAAATTCCGTTGTGGTCGGCGCAATCACGAGCATTTCGCGAGCGTGGGATTCGGTCAACGACCCGATAGTAGGCGCAATGGTAGATAAGCACCGGTTCAAAAACGGCGAAAAGTTAAGACCACTTCTGCTTATCACGCCGCCCGTAATCGGCATACTCTCCGCGATTATGTTTATGCCGCTTGGCAAAGGCACGGCGGGAGTTATTATAATCTGCGCGGCGTACTTTGTATGGGATCTGTTTTATTCGTTTCAGGATACAGCCCTTTGGGGTATGGTGGCTGTTTCGTCACCGCACTCCGAAGAAAGAGGCAAGGTTTCACAGTGGGTTTCAATCGGCGCCGGCGCAGGCGCAACCGTAGCGGGCGCATTTCAGATTCTGCGCTCGATATGCACCAACTCCTTCGGCATGAGCGATATTGCAATATTTGCAATGTTCGGCATTCTTTTCGGTTTCGGCGGCGAAATTCTTTCAATGGTCGCACACAGGATGAAAGAAAACGTTGACGCGCCGAAAAGCGAGGAAAGCATACTTGAAGCAATATTTGTGCTCAGGCACAACAAAACGCTCCTGCTCATTTCACTTGCAAGATTCTTTAAAGATGTAACACAGACTCTGCTCCCCTGGGCATATTTCTTTGAAAGCCGTGAGAGTTTCAACTTCGGCTTCGCCTCATTTGACGGGCCGACCACTCAGGTTGTTTATTCTGTTATGACCGGCGCAATCGGCGCGATAGCGATGTTTTTCGCCACAAAGGTCGCAAAGAAATTCGGCGGTATGAAAAAGATACTGCTGATTGCCCAGTTTACCAATATAATTCTCAGAGTAATCGCCTTCTTTATAGGCTTCAACTCAATTCCGCGCATTTACGCGGTTATGGCGCTTATGGCTGTAGTCAATGTGCCGACCAATATGATGGATATCGCTCACCGCTCGCTTACGAGCGACTCTATTGACGAGGTCGAATACAAAACAGGCAAACGCACGGAAGGTATCTCCTTCTCAATGCAGAATTTCACCACAAAGATTGCCTCGGCTGTAACGCTTATGTTCAGCGGTCTTATTCTGAATGCCCTGAAATATGACAGCACCAGGAAGAACTATATGCAGGGCGCGCTTTATAACAAATGGGTATGGCCCATATTTATGGTCGGGCCCGTTATCGGTCAGGTGCTGTATCTTATAGTTATTTCGTTTGTAAAAGATGACCGCGATACAAAACTGATGATTGAAGCAGAACTCAAACGCCGCAGAGACGCCCTTGAAGAAAAAGAAAAATCAATGGCGTAAAATCAACAGATAAAAAAATCAGTTCACCATAAAGGTGAACTGATTTTTTTGGCCCGCCGGAAGGGATTCGAACCCCCGATCTTCGGAATCGGAATCCGATGCATTATCCGGCTATGCTACCGGCGGAAATATCACACAGGCAAACAATTGCCCGCGTTAATATCATTATTCTGTTAATCGGCAGAGTCGATTCTGACCGAATCAAGTTCCGCCTCAACCTCTTTGAGCACGCAGTTAATCGCCTTCTGCCTGGGCATACTGAGTGTGCAGGCGGCGGCGCCGGGATGTCCTCCACCGCCGAGTCTGCTGCAGATTTCGGATGCGTCAACATCGCCGTTGGTGCGCACGGATATCTTGAAAGAGCCGTCTTTCTGTTCTTTCATAAGCACGCCTACAAGCACACCCTCCACCATTCTGGTGAGGTTTGCAAGTGATGTTGTTTCGGTTTCGTTGGAGCCTGTTTTTTCAAACATATCGCGGGTTATGCAGATAAGCGCGCATCTGTCGGAAAAATAGAATCTCATATCATTGAGCGCAAGTCTCTCAAGGGCGGCATAGGTCTTTGTTTTAGTTTCAAAGAATATCTGCACCACCTTGAAGGTTTCAGCGCCTTTTTCAGCGAGTTTCGCGGCTATTTCAAAGGTCCTTACCGTGGTATTGACAAATCTGAAACAGCCCGTATCGGTTGAAACGCCGGTGAAAAGACAGGTGGCAACCTCCGGAGTAATCTCGGCTTTCATTTCTTCAATGATAAGGTAAACCACTTCAGCCGCCGATGCGGAATCGGGCTCGAGGCAGATATTTTCGGCATAAAGAGTGTTTGAGGCGTGATGATCTATGCACAGTTCAATTTTATCGCCGTAAAGGGCGTAAAACTCCGTGCCGAGCAGTTTTGAATCTGCCACATCTATCGCGACTATATGCTCCGGCTCAAAATCCTGCTCCGGGATTCCTTTGAGAAGAATATCGAAATCCTTGGTGAATCTGTCGCCGCATTTAATCTGAACCTTTTTGCCCATAGAAGCGAGTACCCTTGCCAGCGCTGATGCACTTCCTACGGTGTCTCCGTCGGGAGAGGCGTGGCAAAGGAGCAGAAAACAGTCATTTTCAAGAAAGTATTCCGCCGCTTCGGTAATGTTAATCATCATAAGATTTTTCCTCTTCGGATATGTTATTGAGCATTCCTGCTATCTTCATACCCTTTTCTATTGAATCGTCGGCTATGAATTTGAGTTCGGGCGTTTTGCGCAGATGAAGCCGCTGACCGATTTCTCTGCGGATATAGCCCGTTGCACTCACAAGCCCTTTAACCGCTGTTACCGCGGTTTCTTTGCCCTCGAGCGCGCTGACATAGACCTTTGCAAACGAGGCGTCTGAACTGACGTCAACATTCACAACGGTGAGCATTTTGCCCTGCACTCTGGGGTCTTTGAGTTCGCGGATGACGGCGGCGATTTCGCGCTTTATATCCTCCGCGACTCTGTCGTGTTTATATCCTGCCATTATAAATCCTCTTAATCTCTGTATTCCTCGGTAATGAAGAATTCAAACACGTCGCCTTCCTTGATGTCGTTGAACTTGGAGAGGCCTATGCCGCACTCGAAGCCCGAAGCGACCTCTTTGACATCGTCCTTGAATCTGCGCAGTGACGCGATTTCGTCTTCGGCAACAACTATGCCGTCACGCACTACTCTTACCTTGGATGATCTTGTAACCTTACCGCTTGTAACATGGCAACCTGCGATATTGCCGATTGCGGAGATTCTGACTATCTGGCGGATTTCCGCTTTACCGATATCAACATCTCTGAACTTGGGCGCAAGCATACCCTTGATAGCGGCTTCTATTTCATTGATACAGTCGTAAATGACTCTGTAAGTCCTGATTTCAACATCGTCACGCTCCGCGTTTTCGGAGGCAACGGCATCGGGCCTTACATTGAAACCGACGATGATTGCGTTTGAAGCATTGGCAAGCATAACGTCGCTTTCGTTGATTGCGCCGACACCGGAGTGAACGACCTTGACTCTGACTTCTTCATTGGACAGTTTGACAAGGCTCTGTTTAACCGCTTCTGCGGAGCCCTGAACGTCGGCTTTGATAATGATGTTGAGCTCTTTGAGTTCGCCCTCTTTGATTGAATCGAAGAGGTTTTCAAGGGTGACTTTCTGATACTCTTTGAACTGCTCTTCTTTTGCCTTCGCCTTTCTCTGCTCAACAAGTTCTCTTGCGAGGCGCTCGTCATTAACGGCGTCAAAAGCGTCACCCGCCTGTGGAACTTCCGCAAGGCCCATGATTTCAACGGGAACAGAGGGACCTGCCTCCTTGACCTTTCTGCCCTTGTCGTCTGTCATAACCCTGACTCTGCCGACGGCTGTACCGGCAACGATGATATCGCCGGACTTGAGAGTACCATTCTGAACAAGAAGGGTGGAAACGGGGCCCTTGCCCTTATCGAGTTTCGCCTCAATAACAACGCCTTTTGCGCGGCGGTTGGGATTGGCCTTGAGCTCCTGCATTTCGGCAACGAGAAGGATGGACTCAAGCAGTTTGTCTATGCCCTGCTTGGTGAGAGCGGAAACGGGCACACAGATAGTGTCGCCGCCCCATTCTTCGGGCACAAGTTCATATTCGGTGAGCTGCTGAAGCACTCTGTCGGGATTTGCGGCGGGTTTATCCATCTTGTTGATTGCAACGATTATGGAAACACCTGCGGCTTTGGCGTGGTTAATCGCCTCTATTGTCTGTGGCATAATACCGTCATCAGCGGCAACAACAAGCACCGCGATATCGGTAGCCATAGCGCCTCTCAGACGCATTGAGGTGAAAGCGGCGTGACCGGGAGTGTCAAGGAAGGTGATGTTTTCACCGTTGACATTAACCCTGTAAGCGCCTATATGCTGAGTGATGCCGCCCGCCTCACCGGCTGTGACGGAAGTGTTTCTGATAGCATCGAGAATTGAAGTTTTACCGTGGTCAACGTGACCCATGACAACAACAACAGGATCTCTCTTTTCGAGCGATGCTTCGTCATCGGTGCTGTCGTCAATGATTCTGTCTTCAATGGTAACAACTATGAGTTTTTCTGCCTTCGCGCCGAGTTCTTCGGCAACGATAGCGGCGGTTTCATAGTCAAGCACATCATTGATAGTTGCCATCTGACCGAGTGCAAAGAGTTTTTTGATAACTTCGGCGGCTGTCATCTTAAGCATTGACGCAAGTTCGCCGACTGTGATTTCCTCAGGTATCTTTAACTTGAGCTGAGGCTTCTTCGCTCTTTCGGCGGCAATTCTTTCAAGCCTCTCTTTTTCGGTTTCACGCCTTGTGGGCCTGTTACCCTGCTTTCTGTACTGCTTGCTCTTCTGGTTTATCTTCTGCTTTGAAGGGCCTCTCTCCATCGCGCTTGCGGCGGAGCCGGGAGCAATTCTCTCGTACTTTTCGTTATACTTCTCAAGGTCAACGTTATCGGACCTGAGGTTGAATGTGGACTGCTCGCCTTTTGTTCTGGGCTGAGCCGCCTTGTTTTCTTTCTTCTTTTCGGGCTGGGGACGGTTGTTCTGAGGCATAACGGGCATCTTGGGCGCCTTGGGTTTCTTTGCCTCTTTGTCGGCGGCGGGTTTCTCCGCCTTTTCGGCTGCCTTCTCTTTATCGTCTTTCTTTGCGGCAGTTTTCTTTTCAGGCTGAGTTTCTTTCTTATCCGCCTTTGCGGTCTTAGCCGGCTTCTTCTCTTCTTCCTCTGCCTTTTCTTCTTTCTTTGCCGTCTTCTTAGCGGGCTTTTCAGCCTTCTCTTCTTTTTCCGCCTTATCGGCTTTTTCCGCTTTTTCTTCCTTGGCGGGTTTCTCTTCTTTTGCAGGTTTCTCTTCCTTTGCCTTTGAAGCGGAAGCGGGTGAAGTCAGCTCGAAATAAGCGTCGAGATTCTCAACACTGAATTTCTTAGTATAGTATTCGAAAATAAGATTGAGTTCATCTTCCTCGAGGATAGCGGAACTCGATTTTTTACCTTCGTAATAGTTGGCGAGAATCTTGGTGATCTCTGCCGGTTTCACCCCGAAATCTTTTGCGATTTCGGAGACTTTTATTTTAGTTATCATTTAATCATCCTCCCGTATTTCAAGTGCTTTCAGCATTGCCTGTGCAAAACCGCTGTCATTTACGGTAAGCACTGCGGACCTGAGCCCGGAGGCTCTTCCTATTTCGTCCATATCAAAATCCGATTTTAACAAGCGCGCAGGAGATTTTGCAAACTCACATTCGCGCTCAATTTCCTTTCTCAACCTATCGGAGGAATCACTGCTGAAAACACAGAGCATTGCTTTCTTATTCCTGATTGATTCGACCGAGCTGTCATGCCCGCAGCTGAGTTTACCCGCTTTGCGGCACATTCCGAGAAGAGAGAGGAACTTGCGTTCATCCATTTTCCAGTTCTTCCTCCATCTTTTCGAAGATTTCGTCGGGTATTTCGCAGGAAAATGCTTTCTGAAGTCTCTTTGCTTTTCTCGCTTTTTCAAGGCACTCTTTACTCTTGCACACATAAGCGCCCCGTCCGGGTTTCTTGCCTGTAAGGTCGATGGATATTTCTCCTTCAGGGCTTCTCACCACTCGGACAAGTTCTTTTTTAGGCTTCATTTCGTTACATCCGGTGCATTTTCTCATCGGAACACTGCGACGTACAGCCATAGTCAGATACTCCTTTGATTATCAGTCGTCAAAATTGATAACAGGTTCTTCAAATTCGGGGTTGATGTCAATCTTCCAGCCTGTGAGTTTGGCGGCAAGGCGGGCGTTCTGGCCCTTGTTGCCGATTGCGAGTGAAAGCTGATTGTTGGGTACGATCACCCTGCAGCTGCGCTCATCTTCACTGAGAATCTCAACAGAGATTACATTTGCCGGAGCGAGGGCGGCGGCAACATACTCCGCCGGATCATCGCTGTAATTGATAACATCAAGTTTCTCTCCGCCCAGAGCGTCAACTATATTGTTGATTCTCTGACCTCTCTGGCCGATACAGGCGCCTACGGGGTCAACGTTTTCATCGGCGGAATAAACGGCGATTTTGCTTCTGGAACCCGCCTCACGGGCGATGGACCTGATTTCAACGGTGCCGTCAACTATCTCGGGCACTTCAACTTCAAGCAGGCGTCTGACAAGGCCCGGATGAGTTCTTGAAATCTTTGCTTTGGGTCCTTTTGTTCCTTCAACAACATCGGTAACATATACTTTTACATATTCGCCTTCTCTGAGCCTGTCGGTGGGAATCTGCTCGCTTCTGGGAAGACGCTCAACAACTTTGCCTATCTCAAGGAAAGCATCGAGGGTATCGGGATCAACACGGATAACCTTGCAGGTGGCAAGTTCCTGATTCTTCTCCTGAAGTTCCTGCCTCTTGCGCTCGGTCTCGGCATCGCCGATATTCTGGCGCAGAAGATGTTTGCCTTTTACGGCGGCTATTCTGCTGACCGCTTTTGTATTGAGTTCGATATCGATTGTGTCGCCGACATTGATTCTCTTTCTGATTTTCTTTGCGTCTTCAAGAGTAATCTCTTCTATTTCGTCGGTAACGGTTTCAACAACTCTCTTTTTGATGTAAATCTTGAGAGTGTTCTTTTCGGGGTTTATGTCACAGAAAACTATATCTCTGTCACCGTAATCTCTTTTGACTGAGGTTATCACGGATTTGGTGATTGCTTCATAGAGGGCATCAACGGGTACTCCTCTCTCCTGAGCCATTGCCGCAACAGCATCAAAAAATTCTGCGTTTTTCATTTTTCCTGTCAGTCCTTTCTCAATCGTCAAAATCATCCAGACGGATGAATGATGTTTCTTTTTTGTCTATGTTCATTGCGCTGCCGTCTTCAAGTCTTAATACGATACTGCTACCGTCGCTGCTTTCAAGCACTCCGCAGTATTCACGCTTGCCGTCAACAGGTCTTATGAATTTCACTTTGATATCCGCGCCGATGAATTTTTCGAAATGCTCGGGACGAGTTAAGTCTCTCTCAATACCGGGAGAGGAAACTTCAAGGCAGTAACTCTGCTCAATGGGGTCGAGTTCATCAAGAGGCGCGTCAAGCGCTCGGCTCATATTTTCGCAGTCGTTGATATTCACGCCGCCTTCCTTGTCGATGAAAACTCTGAGGAACCAGTCTGCCCCTTCTTTAAGAAAGCGGACATCCCAGATTTCCAGACCGAGTTTTTCGGCGATGGGCTCGGCGAGTTCACGCACGGCGGCGACAACATTGCCGCCCTTTCCTTTTGCCATAAAATCGCTCCTTTGCAAAAACAAAAGAGCAGGTCGCCCTACTCCTTTGCTTCTAATCTATTCTTACTATGCGGTATTTTACACCTTTAAATATTATTTGTCAATAATTATTTTATATTATTAACCGCCGCCTGTTACGGGAAGTCCTACATAATTCACGGTGAAGCAATGGGACTTGAGGCCGTAGTTGAGCACCTTTGACCTGAATTCGTTGCCGGTCATTGTGATGCCTGCTACTTTAATCTTGGTAACATAGCCTTTGTCGCCGAGTGAACCGTCGTGAGAAACAATCTGAATCCACTTTGACGGGTCGCTGTCAAACTTAGCGGTTTTGCCGTATTTAACTGCATAAGCCTCTATGAGCGCCTTCATTTCTTTATCTGTATAAGATTTGCTGCTCTTTGTCTGTGCTTCGGGGCTTGATACTCCGCCGGCGAGGTAGGGAATTTCATCGCCGCCCCATACGCTTACGGAAGAAGTGGTCTTGCCTGCAGCGTTAGCGAAATAGAATGTCTGCGCGGGATTGCCTTTATAGTCAACATAGTATGCTGTCGGTTTGTCGCCGGCTTTGGACATACCGAGCACTTCGAGGCATGCCGCTTCGACCTTGGTGCCGCTGTATTTGAAACTTGAGTTATATGCCTGACCGTTGCCGTAGCCGTATACCTTTGCGTAAGTATAAGACGCGACAGCCTGGGCTTTGATTGCCTCAAGGGGTGAATCGGAGCCTATCTCTCTCTCGACGGTCTTGCAGAGGAATTCGAGAATGGAAACGGTCTGTTTGTCTTTGACAATTGTCTCCGGTGTCTTTGAATCGGTCTTAATGGTTGTGCCGGGATAATAACAGGTGAGAATCTTCTTGTAGGTATATCCGTTTTTAGCGAGGGCGATTGCACCGTCCTGGCTCATACCGACTCCGTGACCGTAGCCGAAAACACTGAAGTTGAAGGAGCCTGCCGACGATGTATTGTCATCGTCTCCGGGTATAAGCGAAGTGCCTTCATAAGGATTCTTCACATAGTCGAGCGGATTTACTCTTGAAGTGCTGCCGTTTGATTCTTTCCAGATTTCGAGGTGAAGATGGGCGGACTTTGCGTTGCCCGTTTTGCCGACATAGCCGAGCAGGTCGCCTTTTTTGACGCTGGCATCCTTTTCAACCGCTATTGACTTTGCCTGAGCGTAGAAAGATGATATGCCGCCGGAATGAGCGACCATCACGCAGTTGCCGTAGCCGAGATTATCCTGATTGTCATTGATTGAAATGGTAACCTTACCGTCCTTAACGGCGTAGAAGGGCTCGCCTTCACTGTCGCCTTTGGAGAGGACGATATCAACGCCGCCGTGATATGTGCCGTCCTTATAATCCGGGAAACCTTCGGTCACATAACTTGCTTTGTTGAGCGGCCAGCGATACTCCTCAACAACCGGTGTTTCCGGAGTGTCGGGGTCAACCGGGTTTACGGGATTGATTGTGCCTCCGCCGCCTATGAAAGACATGACAAACTGCACAAACATCATTATTACTGACATCAGCATGGATAA
Organism: Clostridiaceae bacterium; assembly: GCA_016280595.1. Lineage (GTDB taxonomy): Bacteria > Bacillota > Clostridia > Oscillospirales > Acutalibacteraceae > CAG-177. The sequence continues at coordinate 24,440 of JAEEHB010000016.1, forward strand.
AACCTGTTCCATAAACTAGCCTCCTTTTATGAAAACAATGTTCGCTGTTTTATCTGAGGAAACAGAGTGAGAGCGCAATTGCGTACTGCGCAAGGTAATATGAAGTGTGGTTAACTATTACATCAACGGGTCTGTTCTTTCCGTCGCCGAAATATGTTCCGTTTAGAATAAGATCCGAGAACAGGAAGAGAACGCTCGCAACAAAGAAGATATTGAGCGGTATTTCCTTGAAATTATGAAGCAGCGCAAACGAGCCTGAAAAAGCGGAAATGGAAATAACAACAGGGCTGTATGCGGCAACGATTGCTTTGAATTTGCCGTATTTTACCTTCATAAGGTCTTCGGTAAACAGAACAACCACGCAGAAAGCGAGGGAAATGAGCACCGGGACTATGATATACATCGGATGGCCTTTTACATAGAATCGGGAAATAAGCCCGGCGTCATAAACAAGATGGCCGAAAAGGAAAACCATAAAGCCCGCATATGTGTAGGGAATTCCACACTCGGGATGAGTGAATTTAAGGTCGAGCCAAATATCGCCGAGAAGGCCGAAAAGAAGCGCAAGTATGACAAACGCGCAGTACCTTGCGTTTTCTTTGCCGAAGCCGTTGGTCGCAAGGGCGCAAACCGCCACGCACATAAAGCCGAGCGATGTGAATGATTTGAGCACGGTTGTCCAGGGAGTACAGCCTTTAATTCTGTAATACTGGAAAACGATGAGCATAATCATTCCGATTGCCGCAAAGATTACCGGAAATATCATACAAAAGCCCCCAATAATTTATTGTAATTCGTTTACGATTTTTTTGAAATGCTCTCCTCTTTCTTCAAAGCAGGTGTACTGATCGAATGAACTGGTAGTGGGTGAAAGAAGCACGGTGTCGCCGGGCACGGCAATCTTATATGCTTCGTTGACGGCCTGTACGAGGTCCTGCACCACAATGCCGTCATCACCTACAAGTTCTTTTACAAGCCTCGGACCGCAAACGCCGTAGCCGATTACATTCTTTACCGATGAAAGGTTTTCGCGGAGTTCGTCCATTGAAAGCCCTTTCTCGAAGCCGCCGACAAGCAGGATAACTCCTCTGTCGAATGACTTCACGGCAATAACCGTAGCGTCTGTGTTAGTGCCCTTGGAATCGTTGTAATACTTGACGCCTCTGAGTTCGCGCACAAATTCTATTCTGTGCTCAACGCCCTTAAAAGCGGAAATCGTGCTTTCGATTATATCATTAGGCACGCCGAGCGCTTTCGCGGCGGATACGGCGATAATAACATTCTGGAGATTGTGTTTACCTACTATTTTGACGGCATCAACGGGAAGCACCTTTTCACCGCAGATGTACATATATCCGCCGTCTATGTAACTGTCGGTATCTTTTCTGTCAAGTGAGAAGGACTGCACTTTGCAGCCGACGGGATACTTTGCGGTGTACTCCGCAAGCACCGGGTCATCGGCGTTTAAGATGAACACATCGTCGCCGGTCATATTGCGGTAAACTTCGGTCTTTGATTTATAATAGTTTTCGAGGCCTCCCATAAAGTCTATATGGTCGGGAGTGAGGTTGATAATTGTTGCGACCTCGGGCCTGAATCTGTCTATATTGACAAGCTGAAAATTTGAAATTTCAAGGGCGATGTAATGCCCTTCTTCGTTCATAAGATTGTTTTCAAGCACGGTTTCACAAAGAGGTGTGCCGATGTTGCCGCAGACATGTGCTTTGCCGGGAAAGGCGTTTTTGAGAATCTCATAGACTACGGTCGTGGTGGTTGTTTTGCCGTTTGTGCCGGTGATTGCAACATAGTGCTGAGGCTTTGCAACTCTGTAGGCGAGTTCGATCTCTGTAATAACGGGCACGCCGTTCTTTGCAAGAGCATCCATGGCGGGGCTCCTGTAAGGGACACCGGGATTCTTGACGCAGAGATCATATTTTTCTTCAAACACTTCTATGCTCTGGTCTCTGATGACGACGCCCATTTTTTCGAGTTCGTCTGCCTCTTTGATTTCTTCTCTTTTTTTGCTCTCGGAAAGGGTTATTTCCGCTCCGAGTATTTTAAGCACTTTGATTGCCGCCATGCCGCTTCTCGCGAGGCCGACAACGAGTACCTTTTTGCCATTAAGGTCCATTTTGTGAGTCCTCCGTAGGAAAATCTTTAATCACTTTATTATAATACAATTTATAGTGGTTGTCAATCGGATGATAAACTAAATATAGAGTCCGGAAGAAAGATATCTGTCACCTGAATCGGGCAGAAGGGCAACGATTGTTTTGCCCGCGTTTTCGGGCCTTTTTGACGCTTCGACAGCAGCTTTGAGAGCCGCTCCCGATGATATGCCGACAAGCACGCCTTCCCTTTTACCGAAAAGCCTCGCCGCTTCATAGGCGTCATCATCTTTAACGGTGATTATTTCATCATATATTCCGGCGTCGAGCACTTCGGGCACAAAACCCGCGCCTATGCCCTGAATCTTATGGGCGCCCGCTTTTCCGCCGGAAAGCACGGCTGAAGATTCAGGCTCAACGGCGATTATTTTTATATCGGGATTCTGCTCTTTGAGATATCTGCCCGTGCCGGTTATCGTGCCGCCGGTACCTACGGAGCAGACGAAGATATCAACCTTTCCGTCTGTGTCGCGGTAAATCTCGGGACCTGTCGTTTCGTAGTGCGCCTTGGGATTTGAAGGATTTACAAACTGGCCGGCTATGATGGAGCCCGGAGTTTCTCTGCGGATTTCCTCCGCTTTTTCAATCGCGCCCGCCATACCCTTTGAGCCGTCAGTGAGCACGAGTTCCGCGCCGTAGGCTTTCATCAGGGTTTTGCGCTCCTCCGACATAGTTGATGGCATAACGATTACCGCTTTGTATCCCCTTGCCGCCGCAACGCTCGCGAGCCCTATGCCGGTGTTGCCGCTGGTGGGCTCTATGATAACGCTGCCTTCGGAAATAAGACCTCTTTTTTCATAATCGTCAAGCATTGATTTCGCGACCCTGTCCTTCGACGAGCCGGCGGGGTTGAAGTATTCAAGTTTTACCAGCAGAGTCGCATTGAGGTTTTCCGCTGTTTCGGTATTCACCGCCTCAAGCAGAGGTGTGTTACCGATAAGGGAATCAACCGATTTGTATATTTTACTCATATTATTCTTTCCTTTCGGGTAGTCTCAGCGGCACATTCATAAGTCTTGAAAACAGACCCTTCCAGAACGGCAGAGCGCATATTACCGTGAGAACAACCGCGATTATTATTTCATAGACAAGCAGGATTGAGGTGAAGTGACTGTCAATACGGAATGTATTGTTAAGCAGACCGAAATATATGATTTTGAAGAAGAAATGCAGGGCGTAAATCTGCACGCTTTTTGCTCCGATATCCGAAAATACCGTTCTCTTTTCGCCGCCCGGAACGAGCGCGATAACAGCCGCTCCCATAAGGGTTGAAACGATGTAGCAGGCAATTCTTACAAGGAACGCATACGGACAGCCCGGTCTGAATATCCCATAGGGATTTCTGCCTGTAAACAGGAATTTGACATCCTTTATCTGATCATAGAATATGATAGTTACGGCAACGGTTACGGCGATAATAACAGCGCCCGCAATCTTTGACTTTTTGCCGGAGAGTTTTTCTTTAACCTTATCTGCTTCAAGGCAGTAACCCGCGTAGTAAAACGGGAAGTAAACTATAATCCTTGAGAGGCACAGAAAATCGCGGATTTCATTGTCATAGCCGGCAATAACGGCAAGTATCAGAGAAAATACAAATACATATTTTCTGTCAAATCTTTCGGCGGCAATCGTGATTACGCTGAAAGCGAAAAGGCAGAAAGCATACCAGGGCACGCTGCCGTCCGAGAAAAGGTGAAAGGCGGGTTTGGTGCCGTTTACAACCCATTTGGCGGCAAAATCAATAACCTTGATAAACAGATACAGCACAAGGTATGAAAAGATTTTATTCCACCGTTTCTCTCTAATATTCGTTTTGCCGAAAAGACCTGAAATAAAAATGAAGAGGGGCATATGAAAAGTGTATATCACAAACCGCAGAATACCCGTGGCAACGGAAATATCAGCGTATATATCTGCGATATGACCGAGGACAACAAGAAAAATCAAAACAAATTTAATGTTATCCCATTTCACATCCCTTGTTTTAACTGAGGACATACAGTCACTTCCTTTTCAGAAATAATACCATAAAGGGCTGCCTTTTTCAATATTTTTCAATTTTTTTATAAATACTTCTTGTATATTGATTATATCTATGATACCATATTTTGTGGAATACGCGGAAAGAGACAGTCTTTCCGGGATAAGAGGTGTTTACAGTGAAATTGCCCGTAGCAATACAGCTTTACTCTGTCAGAGATGAAATGGAGCAGGATTTTTACGGAACAATCAGAAAGATGAAAGAACTCGGCTATGACGGCATCGAATTCGCCGGTCTGTTCGGTCAGAATCCCTCCGAAATCAAAAAGTTCTGCGAAGAAACCGGCATTACTCCCATATCGGCGCACGTACCCTACTACGATATGCTTGAGAATCCCGAAAAAGTTCTCGCGGACTATGCCGAAATCGGCTGCAAATATGTTGCCGTGCCTTACCTTACGGAAGAATGCAGACCCGGCACAGACGGCTTTGCCGATACAATCAAGGGTGTGAAGAAAATAGCCGAAGCGGCGAAGAAACTCGGCATTCAGCTGCTCTATCACAATCACGATTTTGAATTTCTTAAAATCGACGGCGAATATGCGCTTGATATTTTCTATTCATCGATTGATGAAGACCTGCTTAAAACAGAAATAGACACCTGCTGGGTAAATGTGGCGGGTGTTGACCCTGCGGAATATATCCTCAAATATTCGGGCCGCTCCCCCGTTGTTCATCTGAAAGATTTCATCAAAAAGAGCGACAAGGTCGGTACGCTCTATAAGCTCATCGGAATTGACAGCGAAGACGACAGCCCCGAAGAAGACGCCTTTTCATTTATGCCCGTAGGTCACGGCATGCAGGATATGCCCGCAATCCTTGACGCCTGCATCAAAGCGGGCTCGGAATGGGTAATCGTTGAGCAGGATGAGCCCGCAAAAGGTCAGAGCAGAATTCCCTCTGCACAGCTCAGCAGAGAATATCTGCGCTCAATAGGTTGGTAAATGAAAACATTAAATAAACATAAAGGAGAAAAGCCATGGTTGATCAGATTTTAGATGCTTTCAAAGAAGTAAAAGCCGAAATCAAAGAAAGAAACTACGATCAGAAACTCAAAGTAGGTATCATCGGTACAGGCTGGATTGCCGAAGCTCATGTAAGCGCTTACAAGAAGTGCCCCGATGTTGAAATCGTCGCTCTCGCGGATCTCATTCCCGGCAAAGCGGAAGCCTTCTGCGAAAGATACGATGTGGGCAAAGTGCAGTTCTTCCCCAGCCACAAGGAACTCATCGACTCAGGTCTTTGCGACGCTGTCAGCGTATGCACCTACAACGCAACTCACGCGGAGTGCACCATCTACGCGCTTGAGCACAACGTAAGCGTACTGCTCGAAAAACCGATGTGCGTCACCCTTGACGAAGCGGTCGCAATCTGCAAAGCCGAGAAAAACAGCGACGCAGTTCTTTCAATCGGTTTCCAGCCCCGCTTTGACGAGAATATGAAGATGCTCAAGAAAGTTGTTCAGAGCGGCGAACTCGGCAAAATCTATTATATTCAGACCGGCGGCGGCAGACGCAGAGGCATCCCCACCCCGTTCGGCACTTCGTTCATCAGAAAAGAAACCGCTGGCATCGGCGCTCTGGGCGATATCGGCTGCTATTCACTCGATATGGTACTCAACTCAATCGGCTATCCCAAACCGCTGACGGTATCCGGCTACAAATCCGATTTCTTCGGCAAAGCACCCGAATACGAGCACAGCGATGTGTTCAGCGTTGACGATTTCGCGGCAGGTTTCATCCGCCTTGAGGGCGGAATCATCCTAGACTTCCGTATCGCCTGGGCGATGAACCTTGACACCCCGGGTGACACCATAATCATGGGCACAAAGGGCTCGGTAAGAGTTCCTTCAACCGAATGCTGGAACGGCTCAATCGGCGGTCCGCTTGTAATCTATCATGAGATAGCCGGCGAGCAGATTGAAACGGTTATCCCCGAAAAGGACAACAGCGAAAACTGTTTCGATATCAAAATCCGTTCGTTCTGCGACGCAGTCAAAGAGCACGACGAAGCACCCGTTCCCTGCAGGGAAATTCTTTACAACCAGGCAATAATCGACGGTATTTCACGCTCGGCGGAACTCGGCAGAGAAATCGCCATTGAAATACCCGAAATATAATGAAATAAACAGAGGAGAAAACAGTATATGGTTCTTGCAGCAGTAGGTAAAAACGGTACAGGCAAAGACTTCTTTCTTGAATATGTGGTCAAGACTTACGGTTTCCCGATGATTTCAATAGGCGACGTTGTGAGAGAACTCGCGACAAAGGACTGCCTTGAACTCACAAGAGACAATATTCACGCCACTTCAAAGAAATACATTTCCGAAAACGGTCA